>JALCBG010000046.1 GCA_028066695.1 Gammaproteobacteria bacterium
CCCCGCGCTGCGAACGGCGCGCGGCATTTTTCTTCGCTGGTGGTGGACGGCGAGGCGCGCGCGCCGAGCCGGTCCATGTTGCGGGCGGTCGGGTTTTCGGATGCGGATTTTGGCAAGCCGCAGGTGGGCATCGCCTCCACTTGGAGCCGGGTGACGCCGTGCAACATGCACATCAATGAACTCGCCGAGCGCGCGGCCGCGGGCGCCGACCGCGCCGGCGGCAAGGCGGTGGTGTTCAATACGATCACGGTGTCGGACGGAATTTCCATGGGCACCGAGGGAATGAAATATTCGCTGGTGTCGCGCGAGGTCATCGCCGATTCCATTGAGGCGGTCGCGGCGTGCCAGGGGTTTGACGCGGTGGTCGCGGTCGGCGGCTGCGACAAAAACATGCCGGGCTGCCTGATCGGCATGGCGCGGCTCAACCGCCCGTCGGTGTTCGTCTATGGCGGCACGATTTTGCCGGGTCGGCACAAAGGGCAGAACATTGACATCGTCAGCGTGTTTGAATCGGTCGGCGCGCGCGCGCAGAAAAAAATCAGCGCGGACGAGGCGGCGCGCATTGAGCGCGCGGCGATTCCGGGGCCCGGCTCGTGCAGCGGCATGTACACCGCCAACACCATGGCTTCGGCGATTGAGGCGCTCGGCATGAGTCTGCCGGACAGTTCGGCGCAGGCCGCGGTTTCCGACGAGAAAAAACATGACTGCGCGGCCGCCGGCGAGGCCGCGATGCGTTTGCTGAAAGCCGGCATTCGCCCGAGCGACATCATGACCAAGCGCGCGTTTGAAAACGCGGTCACGGTGGTCATCGCGCTCGGCGGCTCCACCAACGCGGTGCTGCATCTTTTGGCGATGGCCGCGGCCGCCGGCGTGAAACTGAAACTGGACGACTTCACGCGCATCGGGCGGCGCGTGCCGGTGCTCGCCGATTTGCGCCCGAGCGGGCGCGCGATGATGTCGGAGTTGATCGCCATCGGCGGAATTCGGCCGCTGATGAAGATGCTGCTGGACGCGAAGTTGCTGCACGGCGACTGCCTCACGGTCACCGGAAAAACGCTCGCGCAAAACCTCGCCGGAGTCGGCGCGTATCCGCGCAGCCAGGACATCGTGCGCGGGTTTGACGCGCCGATCAAGGCGAGCAGCCATTTGGTGGTGATGCGCGGCAACCTCGCGCCCGAAGGCGCGGTCGCGAAAATTTCCGGCAAGGAAGGCGTCCGCTTCGCCGGGCGCGCGCGGGTGTTTTCCTCGGAGGAGCAGGCGCTGAAAAAAATTCTGGACGGCACGGTGAAAAAAGGCGACGTCATCGTGGTGCGCTACGAGGGTCCGAAAGGGGGCCCCGGCATGCGCGAGATGCTGTCGCCGACTTCGGCGATCATGGGGCGCGGGCTGGGGAAGGATGTCGCGTTCCTCACCGACGGCAGGTTCTCCGGCGGCTCGCACGGTTTTGTGGTCGGGCATGTCACGCCCGAGGCCGCGGTCGGCGGGCCGATCGCGCTTTTGAAAAACGGGGACGCGATCACCATTGACGCCGAGAAGCGCGAAGTCAATGTGAAAGTCAGCGCGGCCGAATTGCGCCGCCGCGCCAAGGCGTGGAAGCCGCCGAAGCCGCGCTATGCGCGCGGCCTGCTCGCCAAATACGCGCGTTTGGTAAGTTCAGCCTCCACCGGCGCGGTTACCGGCTGAGTTGCCGCGCCAAAAATTTTCGGAGAAAACCATGCAGACCACCGCCGCCGCCAAAATTGACGCGGAAATCAGCGAAAGTGAATGGCATGTGCGCCGCGATTTGGCGGCGTGCTACCGCCTGTTCGTCCACTTCGGCTGGACCGACCTGATCTTCACCCACCTGAGCGCGCGCGTGCCCGGGCATCCCGAGCAGTATCTGATCAACCCCTACGGGCTGCTGTTTCAGGAAATCACCGCGTCAAATTTAATCAAGGTGGATTTTGGCGGCAATGTTGTCGCCGGCGACCACCCCTACAACGACGCCGGGCATGCGATTCACACCGCGGTGATGCGCGCGCGCCCGGAGATGAACGCGGTGCTGCACAGCCACACGCGCGCCGGCATGGCGGTGTCGTGCATGCGCGACGGTCTGCTGCCGCTGACGCAGCACGCGAACGAAGTGCGCGAGTTGGTCTGCTACCACGACTACGAGGTCGCCACCGACAACGAAGAGGAATGCCGCCGCCTCGGCCGCGACATCGGCGATAAGTGGCTGATGATCATGCGCAACCACGGCCTGCTGTCGGCCGGGCGCACGGTCGCCGAGGCGTTCTTCCACCTCTATACTTTGGAAAACGCGTGCAAGGTGCAGGTGGATGTGATGGCCTCGGGCGCCGAAGTGGTCACGCCGAGCGAACGCGCGCTCGCCGGCATCGCCGACTATTCGCGCCCGCCCGAAGACGCGCCGTCCGATTCGGTGGCGCGCTCGTGGGACGCGCTGCTGCGCATGCTGGATGCGCGCGGCGAGTCTTACCAGCGGTGATTCTGAGTTAGCGCCAGCCGAACAGCCACAGCAACGCGAGGTAGCGCAAAAACTTTCCGGTGAAAATCATCGCCGCGCTTTGCCAGAAGGGGAGGCGCAAATAACCGGCGGCGAGGCACAGCGGGTCGCCGACCACCGGCATCCACGAAAACAGCAGGCAGGCCGCGCCCCAGCGGCGCACGCGCGCGAGCGCGGCCGGCTGCAGTTGAAAATGTTTTTCCAGCTTCCGCCCCCACTTCGCGCCGCCAATTGCGCGGCGCAGCAGCATGCCGATTCCATAGGTGGCGACGCCGCCGAGGGTGTTGCCGGCGGTGGCAACGGCGAGCAGCGCGCCCGACGAATACGCGCCCGACTCCGCCATCACATACAGCGGCACTTCCACGCCGCCGGGCAGCAGCGTGGAGGCGAGCAACGAAGCGATGAACAGCGCCGGCAGCCCGGCGGCGGCCATGCTCATGCGGCGGTGCGGCGCGCGTTCGCGTTCATCCGCGGAAAATACCGCATAATCACGCCCTCCCGCATGCGCGGCAATCACTCCGCAATTTGATGAACGACAAACCGACCCCGCCGCGCGCGCGCGCCGGCGATTTGGATTTTTGGCGCAAGCCGGAAGGCGCGCGCGTGCCGGACGACGACCTGCAGTTTTTGCTGGTGCCCGACCAGGTCATCGCCGCGGCCTGCTTTGATCTGGCGCAACAGGTGCACGAATACCAGAAAAAGTGCGCGGGCGGCCGCGACCAAATCACGCGCGCGCTGATGGTGACCATGGGCGGCCTGCTGCCGAGCGTGATTTTGTACGACCATTTGGTGGAGGGGCGCGGCGCGGACATTCCGCCGATTCAATTCGGCACCATCGGCGTGTCGCTCTACAAGGGGCCCGGCGAGCGCTACAAAAATCCGCTGGTGCAGCACGGCATCTCCATTCCGATCAGCGGGCAGAGCGTGCTGGTCATAGACGACCTCGGCGACGAAGGCGGCACCATGCAGTTTTTGGCGCGCTACATTCTGGACAGCGGCGCGCACAAGACGCTGAGTCTGGCGGTGTACATGAAGCCGAAAGCGATGGAAGTCAGCGGCGCGGATTTTTATTTCGGCGAAATGCCGCAGCACACCTGGGTGATCATGCCGCGCGAGCGCGTGGAGACGCTGGTGAAGCGCGTGCCGCTGTGGAAGGAGCGCGGCGCGTCCATGGCCGAATGCCGGCGGCGGCTGGTGGAATGCATCGGCTACGATGAAAACATGGTGGACTATTATTTGCCGCGCGCCTACCGCGCCCCGAAGTCGGCCTGATCAGCGCAGCCGCACGCCGCCGAACACATACGCCCAAACCAGCAGCGCCAGCAGCAGCAGCGGCAGCGCGGCGACGGTGAATGCGCGCCGCCGCGCGCGCAGCGAAAGCGGAATGCAAACCGGAAGCGAAACCGAATACGCGATGATCAGCGCGATGACCGCGTATTCGTGCGCGAATCCGGGAACGCGCCCCTCGCCCTCCACCAGCAAAAAACCAAACGGCGCGAGCGGCACCAGCACGATGCCGGGCAGCCCGGCGAGGAGGTTGAGGGCGATGAGGAGTTTTTTCACGCGCGGGGTTTGTTGCGCAACCCCCTGCGATCCAGTTCGGCGATCAATTTCTCCATCGTTCCGGTTCCTTTGATGCTGTTGCAGTTGCCGCATAGCAACTGCAGATTGTCATCGGAGTCGGAGCCGCCGACGTCGCGCGCGACGATGTGGTCCACATGGAAGTGGCGAAACTGGAAGTCGTAAAGGCAGCCATTGCAAATTCCCCGCTGTTTTCCGAACAAAATGTGCTTGATGTCGCGGCTGCGTTTTTGCCGGTCGGCGCGCTCCGGAATGTCGGAGCGGTGGATGATTTTTGGGTTGAAAATTCCCAGTTCTTTTTCAAAGCGCGCCAGCGTGAGGTCGTAGGCCTTGGGGGAGATGTCGATGCCAATCCAGCCGCGTTTTCCATATTGCGCCGCGACGCATGCCGTCGCGCAGCCGCAGAACGGATCCAGGACCAGGTCGCCTTCCTTGCTGCTGGCCGCGATGATGCGATTGAGCAGCGCCAGCGGTTTTTGCGTGGGGTAGCCCTGATACTCTCTGTGCAGCGGTGTGTTGGACGGCGCAATCCCCACATCGCCCCACACATTGTCCACCGCTTTTCCTTCGTCTTGGTAATAGCGGTATGTTCTTCCATTGGAGCGAACCTCGCGGTAGCGGCGGCCGTCCGAATCCACATGCCGGTAATGCATGTCCATGCTGGTCTGGCTGATCTCTGCGCGCAGCGCCTTGTCGTCCGGGTAAAACCCTTTTCCCTGCGCGACTTCGCCGCTGTTGGCATAGAACAAAATGGTGTCGCTCTTTTTGGCGAAATGCGTCTTGGCGCGCCCGCCGGGGCTGGCGTAATGCCAGATGATTTCGTTGCGGAAATTGTCCCCGCCGAAAATCGCATCCATGACCAGTTTCACCGCGTGCGACATGGTCGGGTCGCAGTGGTAATAAATCGAGCCGAGCGGCTTCAGAACACGCCGCATTTCCAAAAGCCGCATCGCCATGTAAATGCAATACGCCTTGTCGCTTTTGCCGCCGGCCGCGCCGGCCGCGTCGATCACTTTATACAGCGACGGATTTTTATCGGCGATTTCCCCCCACCACGCGTCGTCGGTGTCGGCCAGCGTCCAAGTGTCCTTAAACTCGGCGCCGGCCGCCTTGCTGCCAATCGGCGCGGCGTAGTCGCGCTTGGAATTGAACGGCGGGTCCAAGTAGATCAAATCCACGCTGCCGCTGTCCATGCCGCGCAGGATGGGCAAATTGTCGCCGGTGAAAATAGTGCCGGGTTTGACCATTGGATTTTTTGGGATTTTTTCTTAAAGGGATTCTTCGCGCGCCCCGCAATATAGCACACTGGCGCGGTGCTACAATCCGCCGATGCGCGCTTCGTCCAAATCGCCGGCGGTGGATTCGCAGCGCGGGCGGGCGATGGCGCTGACCATTTTCAGCGCGGTGCTCATCAGTTTTGCCGGGCTGATCATGCGCAGCATGGAAGCGGCGCTTCCATGGCAGATTAATTTTTACCGTTCGGCCGCGCTGCTCGGCGTGATCAGCGCGCTGGTCTGGCTGCGTTTCGGCCGGGATTTTTTTTCGGTGATCGGCAATATCGGCATGCCGGGGCTGGCCGGCGGAATTTTATTCGGCTGCGCCGGCATGACTTTCGTGCAGGCGATGGCGAGCACCACCATCGCCAACACCATGTTCATCCTCGCCGGCATTCCGTTTTTTACCGCGCTGTTCGCGCGCATCGCGCTCAAGGAAAAACTCAGCCGCGCCACCCTGCTGGCCATGCTGGCCGCGACCGCCGGACTGGTGCTGATGGTCGCCGAGGGAGTCGCCATCGGCGCCGGCGCGGGAAATTTCTACGCGCTTTTGACCGCGGTTTTTTTCGCGGCGTTCGCGGTCATCCTGCGCAGCCGGCGGCGCCAGGAGATGCTGCCGACGCTGATGATTTCGGCGGTTTGCATTTTGCTGGTGTCGGCGGTGATGCAGGCCGGCGATCTGGCGGTTTCCATGCGCGACATGATTTTGAGTTTTATCTGGGGCGGCGTTCTCTCCGGCGTCGCGCACGGCATTTTCGTCTACGCGGCGCGCCACCTCGCCGCGGCCGAGGTGACGCTGTTCATGATGCTGGAGTTCGCGCTGAGCCCGGTATGGGTGTGGCTGTTCGCGAACGAGCGGCCGTCGCGGTGGACGCTGGTCGGCGGCGCGCTGATTTTGCTTTCGGTGGCGACGCGCGCGCTGATGGAATTGCCGCGCGCCCGCCGCGCCCGCGCGGCGCGAAAGGCCGAAGCGGCGGTGCCGCCGCCGCCGTCATGAATGCGCTAGTAGCGAATCACCGAGCGAATGCTTTCGCCGGCATGCATCAAGTCAAATGCGCCGTTGATTTCCTCCAGCCCCATGGTGTGCGTGATGAACGGGTCCAAATTGATTTCCCCGCGCATCGCCTGTTCCACCATGCCCGGCAATTGCGTGCGCCCCTTGACGCCGCCGAACGCGGTGCCGCGCCACACCCGGCCGGTGACCAGTTGAAACGGGCGCGTGCTGATTTCCTTGCCGGCGCCGGCGACGCCAATGATGACGCTCTCGCCCCAGCCCTTGTGGCAGCACTCCAGCGCGGCGCGCATGACCTCCACATTGCCGATGCATTCAAACGAGTAGTCGACGCCGCCGTCGGTCATGTCCACGATGACTTCCTGCAGCGGCTGCGAATGCTCGGCCGGGTTGAGCAGGTCGGTCGCGCCCATTTGTTTCGCCAGCGCGAATTTTTCCGGGTTGGTATCAATGGCGATGATGCGCCCGGCGCGCGCCATGACCGCGCCCTGCACCACCGCGAGGCCGATGCCGCCGAGGCCGAACACCGCGACGCTCGCGCCCGGCTCCACTTTCGCGGTGTTCAGCACCGCGCCGATGCCGGTGGTGACGCCGCAGCCGAGCAGGCAGATTTTTTCAAACGGCGCTTTTTTGTCGACCACCGCGACCGACACTTCGGCCGCGACCGTGTATTCGGCGAAGGTGCTGGTGCCCATGTAATGAAAGATGGATTTGCCGCCGCCGCGAAAGCGGCTGGTGCCGTCGGGCATCAGCCCGCGCCCCTGCGTCTCGCGCACCGACGAGCACAGGTTGGTCTTGCCGGATTTGCAAAACTTGCACTCGCGGCATTCGGCGGTGTAAAGCGGAATGACATGGTCGCCGGGCGCGACCGACTTCACGCCCGCGCCGACTTCCACCACCACGCCGGCGCCTTCGTGGCCGAGGATGGCCGGGAAGACGCCTTCGGGGTCTTCGCCGCTGAGGGTGAACGCGTCGGTGTGGCAGACGCCGCTCGCTTTGATTTGAATCAGGACTTCCCCGGCTTTGGGTCCGTCGACTTCCACTTCTTCAATGCGCAGCGGCTCGCCGGCTTTCCAGGCGACGGCGGCTTTGGTTTTCATGGGCGGCCTCCGATGTTGTTTGCAATGGAACGGACGCGCCAGTATACTCGACAAGCGTGGCGACATGCGCGCCGCCCCGAATGAACGCGCGCATCAATAAAAAACTGGTGCGCCGTTTGGTGCTGTTTCACATCGCGGTGATCGCGCTGGCGAATTACGCGGTGCAGTTCACCGCGAGCGTCGGCGGTTACGACTTCACCTGGGGCATGTTCGTGTTTCCGCTGGCGATTCTCGCCACCGACTTGACCGTGCGCCTGTCCACGCAGCAAAACGCGCGCGTGATAGTCGCGGTTGCGTATGTGCCGGCGCTTGTTATCAGCGCGCTGCTGGCCGGCTGGCGCATCGGCATTGCGAGCGGCTGCGCGTATTTGGCCGGGCAGTTGCTGGACATATCGGTGTTTCAAAAAATCCGCGAGCGCGCGAAGTCGTGGTGGATGGCGCCGCTGGTCTCCACTTTTTTCGCCAACATCATAGACACCTATGTGTTTTTCGCGGCCGCGTTTTACCGCTCGGAAGATGCGTTCATGGCGGCGAACTGGCCGGAAGTCGCCGCGGTTGACCTCGCCTTTAAAACCATCGTGTCGGTGCTGTTGTTTTTGCCGGCCTACCGCGTTGTTCTCGGATTTTTGCAGGCGCGAATCGCGCGCGCTTAAGGTTTCACTCTTGCGCGGACTTTAGTTCGCGCCACCCGCAAAGCGCCGGAAAATACAGCGCGGCGCGCACCTCGCGCTTCTCTTCCAGTTGCCGCACGACGCGCAAATACACGCGCAATTGCCGCCGGTGCCGCTCCAATTCGCGGTCCAAAAAAGCTTCGGCGTCGCCGCCTTCGTGGCGGCCGGATTTGAAATCAATGATCCAGCGGACGCCGTTTTCGTCTATGAAACTGCGGTCAATAACGACATGCCGGGCGGCGCCGTCTACCACGCCGGTCAGCGGCCATTCGGCGCGAATGCCGCTGTGCGCGCGCGAGAAAATCCACGCGGCTTTTTCGTCGCGGCGCGCGTTGTCCACGGCCGCGGCGACATGCGCGAGCGCGGCATCCAGTTGCGCTTCGGGAACACCCTGCTGCGCGAGTTGGCGGCGCCATAATTTTTCCGGCGCGTCATCATTCGGCGCGTCCGCGTCAAAATGCTGCAGGATTTCATGGATGACCACGCCGCGCGCGCGCGCGACTTCGCCGGCCCATGAAAATTCAATTTCCTCGCCGCCGCCGCCGGCGTCTTCGGCCGCGCGCGCCGTTTCAATGCCGGCCGGCAATTCCGGCGGCGACCATTCCGTCGGGAATTTTTTTAATTCCGGCGCGCCCGGCGCCGCGCTTTCGTCATCGCCGCCGCCGTCTTCGCTTTCCGCATGCCGCGCCGCGCGCGCAAAATCTCCGCGCAAAAGCGGCCACAACAATTCCAGCAGCGAACCTGAGCGCGGCGAAGACGGCTCGCCGTCTTTCGCGTCCACGCCGCCGAACAAATGCAAATGCTTGCGCGCGCGCGTGCATGCGACATACAGCAGGCGGCCGTCTTCGTTGCGCTCCTGCAATGCGTCCAGATGCGCGAGGTAGCGGTAGAACGGATTGCTCTTGTCGGTGCTGGACGGAAACGGCGCGATCAAAAGTTGCCCCGGAAGTTTTTCCCACCTCAGCAATTCGTCTTCGCGCCGCCCGCGTCCGCGCCCGAGTCCCGGCAAAAACACGCTGTCAAATTCCAGGCCTTTCGCCTTGTGAATGGTCAGCAACTGCACGCGCGCCTCGCCGCCGGCGCGCGCCCATAAATTCTCGCTGGCCTCGGCCAGATTTCCGGCGGTGATTTCCATGCGCGCGTCTTCCAGTTGCGCTATCAAATCCAAGTAGCGGTGGCAGTCGTCCAAGTCGGCGCGCGATTCCACCGCGGCCGGCCCGCCGAGCGCGAGCCAGGCGGCCTCCACGTTTTGCCGCATGCCGGTTCGCCCGCGCCGCGCGAGCGCGCCGTCAAGCGCGCCGCGCAGTTTTCGCAGGCGCGCGCGGCCGTCTTCGGACATTAAAGCGCGGCGTTTTTCATCGCGCCACAATTCGGGCAGCGGCGCGCCGCGCTCGCTGTCGGCGGCGAGCGCGGCGAGATCGGCGAGCGTCATGCCGCACCACGGCGCGCGCAGCACGCTGAGCCAGGCGATGCGGTCGGCCGGCTGCACGAGCGCGCGCGTCAGCGCGGTCAGGTCGCGAATCGCCGGGCGCGCGCCGAGTTTTTCCAAATCCACCGCCTGAAACGCGACGCCGCGGCGGCGCAGCGCGGCCGCGACTTCATGCAAATGCGCGCGCGCGCGGCCGAGCACGGCGATGGTGTGTTCGCTCCTCTCGCGCTGCAGCGTCTCCTCCACCGCGGCCGCGACCGCATCGGCCTCGCGCCGCGCGTCGCGCCCGATGCCGGCGTGAACATGCACGCCGCCTTCATCTTCTTCCTCCTCCTCGGCATGCGCGCGCGCCTCGGTGTAGCGCACCGCGCTTTCGGCGATGTCGTCGCGTTTCGGCAGCACGCTTTGAAAGGTGCGGTTGAACCATTCCACCAGCGGCGGCGCCGAGCGAAAATTGGACTGCAGCGCGACCGGTTCAAAGGCGAGCATGCCGAGCCCGTGTTCGCGCACATGCAAAAAGTTTGCGACTTCGGCCTCGCGGAAGCGGTAAATCGACTGCATCGGATCGCCGACAAAAAACGCGGTGCGGCCGTCGCCGCGCTGCCAGCCGCGCGTCAGCCCGGCGAGCAATTCAATGTGCGAAGTGGAAGTGTCCTGAAACTCGTCCATCAGCAGGTGCTCTATGCGGTGGTCAAAGACCAGCGCGAGGTCGGACGGGCGGTCTTCGTCTCCGAGCGCGATTTCGGCGCGCTGCGTCAACTCGGTGAAGTCAGCGCGGTTTTGCTCGGTGAACAGCAAATACAATTCGCTTACGGTGAGCCGCAGCAGTTTCATCAATTCGGAAACCGATTTCCATTCAGCCTCGCCGAAACGCGCGTTCGGCAGGCGGCGCGCCGCGGCGAGCGCATCTGCCGCGCCGGGCTGCGTTTCCAGTTGCGCGAGCAACGCCTGCATTTTTTCTTTCTCTAATTTTTTCTCCGGCGGAAAACCGTCGGTCTTGGTGACGCGCTTGCGCAGTCCACCGCTTTGCGTCAGTAAAAAATCGGCGAACGCGTGCCATTGCCCGACGCATCGCGCGTTTGCGCCGGGAAAATTTTCCGACTCGCGCAGCGCCGCAAGTTTTTCGCCGCCCTGCGCGCGAATGTTTTCCGCGGCGAATTTCGCAAGTTCCATGATTTCGCCGCGCAACTCTTGCGCGAAGCACGCGTCAATGCGCTGCAATTCCGCATCCACGCGCTCGCCCCACATGCGCTCCAGCGATTCGCGCCCGGCGCCGCGCCCGAGCGGCATCCACTGGCCGCGTTTCTCCAGCATCGCCGCCAGCAAATCGCGCGCGCGCGGCCAGTCGGCGTCGGCGAGTTCCAGCAGTTGCGCGCAGCACGATTCCCACTCGTCCTCCTCTATTCGGTCCAGCGCGCGTTTCGCCGCGCGCCGATGCAGTTGCGCCGGCGCATCCATGACTTCCGGCGGCGCGCCGAAACGCGCCGACCACGGCATGCGCCGCACCAACTCGTTGCAAAACGCGTCTATGGTGTGAATCTGCAGCCGCCGCGTGTTCGCGCGCAAATTCCATTTGCGCCGCGCGTCATTGGCGAGCGCGGCCGCGGCAATCTCGAGCAATTCGGGGTTGCCGTCATTTTCCGCGGCGGTTTTTTCATTTCCATTTCCCTCGGCGGTTTTTTCATTTGCTTTTTCCACACGCGCGCGCTGCAGCGCGTCCAAAACCCGCGCGCGCATTTCTGCGGTGGCTTTTTTGGTGAAGGTGATCGCCAGAATTTTTTCGGGCGCGTCCACATGCGCGAGCAGCGTCAGGTAGCGCCGCACCAGCAACTCGGTTTTGCCGGAGCCGGCCGGCGCCTGCACGATGAACGAGCGCGCCGGATCCAGCGCGCGTTCGCGCGCGGCGTGGTCGGGCGGGCGCGCCACTAAAATTCCCCCGCGTCCACGCGGCACAACCCGTGCAGGCCGCAGTGGTCGCACGCGCCGCGCAGCGGCGCGACGCGCGCGTCTCCGCCGAGAAATTCGCGCGCGAGTTCCGGCAACTCGGCGCGCCAGTGCGCGAGCATTTCGTCCCAGTCGGCGAAGTGATTCAATGCGCGGTGCTTTTCGGGCGGCGGCAAATTCGCCTGCGCGCCGCCGCTTTCAATGAAACCGGCGTCGCGCGCGACTCCGCGAAACGCGCATTCGCCGCGCCGCACCCGGCCGTAGGCGAGCGCGGCCAGCGGAGCGTTGTTTTGCGCGAGCGCGTAGAGCGGCAGTTGCGGCGACCTCGGGCGCGCGCCGCCCCAGTCGCCGGCGCCCGCGCCGCCGCCGGTTTTGTAATCAATCAGCGCGAGCGCGCCGTCTTCCAATTTGTCTATGCGGTCGATTTGCATGGTCAATTCCAGTTCGCCGAGTTGCAACTTGGCGGTCTGCTCCAATTGATGCGCGCGAAACGCAACGGCGCGGCGCTTTTCGTTTTCCAGCCATTCCTGCAGCGTGTCGCCGGCCCACTTCGCTTGCGCCTGCAAAAAACGCGCGCCGCATCCGCCGGTGAAGCGGGGGTTGTTGCAGACCTTTGTGACCGCGCCGTCCACGGCTTCGCGCAGTTGTTCCGGCGAAAGCGCATGCAGATTTTCGGAAGTTTCGATTTTTTCCCACAGCAACTGCAGCGCGCGATGCAGCAGACTGCCGCGCTGGTAGGGCGCGAGTCCCTGTTCATTGTCGGTGGCATCAGTCGCGCCGAGGCGGTGCGTGGCGAACGCGCGAAACGGGCATTGCGCCTGGTGTTCAATGACCGCGACTCCGCCGGGCGCGCCGCCCGGCGCGAGCGCGGGGGCGCGCGCGTCGGTGAAGGTTTGGAGTTCGGGTTTGTGCGCGTAAAAAATTTCCGCCGGGGTGTCGCAAGGCGCGCGCGCGTCTTCGTCTTTATCTTCATCACCGGAAATTGCGGCAAAAAATTTCCCGATGCCAATATCGATGCCCGGCAGCGCGCTCGGCTCGGCCGGAATGTCGTCCTCGGTTTTCGGATACGAAAAAACCGCTTCATCGGCCGAGGCGAGCAGACGCCGCTGCTGCTGCAGCGCGTATTCGCGCGCGCCGTCCACCGACGCGCCCGGCACGCCGGCGCGCTGCTGCAGCCGCGCGGCGATGAATGGATTCGGACTGCGCGGCGGCGGCCAGTCGGCCTCCACCAAGCCGCCGAACCACAGCGCGTCAAAACGCTGCCCGGCGGCCTCGCGCACGCTGAGCACCTGCACCGAAGTGTCATGTACTTCCACTTGAAACATCTGCTCGGCGAGGCGGCGCTGCAGCCAGGCGAGCGCGTCCGGCGCGCGCATCGGCGCGGCCGTGGCTTCCAGCGAGGCGAGATTTCGCAGTTCGCGGCGGGTGGCGCGCGCGGTCTGGTATTCGTCGCTGTCCAACGCGCGCTCGCCGGGCCAGCCGAGATGGCGCAGCCAGTCGGTGAAAACTTGCGCCCAAAAACCGGGCGGCTGCCTCTCTTTAATGTGCCGCAACAGCGGCGCGACCTCGCCGAGCGCTTTTCGCAATACCGGGCAACTTGGCGCGCGCGGATTTTCTTTTGCAATTTCGCGCAGCAGCGTTTGGAAACGCACTTGATACGGCAAGTTCCGCCGGCACCACCGCTCGCGCCGGCCGCGCGCGGCCGCCTCCGATTCGGCGCCGCGCAAAAACGGCGAGCACAGCAGGCGGCTCAGCGTTTCCGCCGGCAGCGGCGCGCCGGAAAACGGCGCGAGCGCATCCAGCGCGGCGCGCGCCACCGGGTATTCGCCGAGCGCGCCGCCGAGCGCGATGTTGTAGGGGAGGTCGGCGCGCAACCCCGGCGCGAGCATCTCGCGCGGGCGGAGGATTTGTCTGCAGGCGTATTCAATTGCGCGCCCGGCGCGCTCCAGATTGGGCGCGACTATGGCGATGCGCGCATGCGGAGACGCGCGCAGTTTGTCGCGCGCCCAGCGCGCGGCTTGCAGCCATTCATCGGCCGGGTTTTTGCATGCGCGCATTTCGGGCGCGCCGCCCCCGGAATTTTTTTGTTGCGGCGCCTCCACTTCCACTTCACAGTTGCCGTTTCGCAGCGCGTCCAGCAGCGCTTTTTGCTGCGGGAGGAGCCGGTCAAAACCGGCCGCGATGATTTTCCCGGGGACTTTTCCGGCATGCGGCGGCGCGCCGCCGCGGTGCGGCATCGCCGCGAGTTTGCCGGCGATGCAATGCGCGTCGGTCCAGTTGCGCTCGGCGCAGCGTTTTTGGTAGCGCTGCGCCCAGCGCGCCCAGCGGCGGTGGTCTTCATGCGCCGAGGCGGCGCAGTCCTGCGGCGAAATGCGCCACTCGCGCGCCAGCCGCCACGCGCCGGCCGCGAGTTGCGCGGTGGCATGCGTGTTCCAAAGCGGCGCCGAGTCGCGGTGTTGAATGTCGCCGCGGATGATGCTTTCCCAGGCGGCGCGCAACTGCCATTCGTTCAGCAGCAATTCCGGCCTGCGGTGCGCGCGCCACAGGCGCTGCGCGAACGCGTCAAACGGCAGCACATCGGCGCTTTCCCAGGCGCGCATGCCTAACTCCTGCCGCGCGCGGTCAAATTGCCGGCGAATTTCGCGCGCGAGCCGGGCGGTCGGGGTGACGACGCAGGCGCCGCCGGCCAGGGCTTCCAGGGTTTGCGCGCGCACCGCGCGTCAGCGCGCGCGGCGCGTCATGCCAGCGCCTCCATCCGCGCGGCCAGATCAAAATCCAATTGGGTGATGCCGCCCGACTCGTGCGTGCGCAGCGTAATGTCCACGGTTTTGTAGACATTGCTCCACTCCGGGTGGTGGTTCATCTTTTCGGCGGCGAGCGCGGCGCCGGTCATGAAGCCGAACGCGGCGATGAAATTTTCAAACACGAAAACTTTGTGCAGCGCGTCTCCGGCGACTTCCCATGCCGGGTCGGCGGTGCGGTTCAATTCGGCGAGCGCGCGCGCGATTTCGTCCACGCGAAGTTTGGGTTCGGGCATGTTAATGTTCCGGTGGGAGTGAAATGGTGGCGGCCGCGGTTATGCCATCGGCCGCATGCCGCCGTCAATCCACAGCGGCCCCGAGACCGCCGGGCTTTCTATCAGCATCGCGGCCGCATCGGCGACTTCCTCGGGCGCGATCAGCCGCCCGATGGAAATCTGCGGAAGCAGATATTTTTCCAGTTGCTCTTCGGGGATTTGCGCGGCCATCGGCGTGTCCACCAGGCCCGGGTGCAAAATCTTGGTCTGCACGCCGTGGAACATGCCCTCCAAGTTGAGCGTCTTTGCCGCGGCGCTGAGCGCGGATTTTGCGCTGGCATAGGAAATTTGCCCGCGGTTGCCGCGCGAGGAGACCGAGCCGATGAACACGCACGCGCCCTGCAGCGGCTCGTCCGTCCGCCATTTTTTCGCGCCGGCGCGGTGGCGCAACTCGGCGATGCGCGCGGTCATCTGCATCGCCCAGTAGACCGGGTGCAATAAATTGACTTCCAACACGCGGCGAAACAATTCCTCGTCGTAGATTTGCGCGTCGCCGTTTTCGCGGCCGATTTTCACCGACATCGCGTCGCGCAAAATGCCGGCGGCCGGCACGCAGATGCGCGCGCAATCTTTGTGCTCTTTTTCCATCCGCGAAAAAACCTCGGCGCGAAACGCCGCGTCGCAAACATCGCCGCGAAAAACGCGCGCGACTTCGGCGCCGGCGGCGCGGTTGATTTCGCCCGCCGCTTTTTCGCAGTCGGCCTCGGGCGCGCTGTCCACCAGCGCGACCGCGCGCGCCCCCGATTTTGCGAGGCGCGCCGCGACCGCAAAGCCGATGCCGCGCGCCGCGCCGGTTACCACGGCGATTTTGTCTTTGATTTGCATGGGGAGTTGCATGGGCGGCGGGAGGCGCGCGCGGCTACAATACCACAGCGCCCCCCACGCAACAAATCATAAATGACGCGAATCATAGACGAATTCTCCTGGCAGGCGGCCGCGGCCGGATTGCTCGCCGCCTTTGTCGGCTGCGCCGGCTCTTACGCCATCGTGGTGCAGGGGCTGCGCGCGGTCGGCGCCGACGCCGGCGAAGCCGCGTCCGGGCTGATGGCCGCGGCCGTGGCCATGGGACTGTGCGGAATTTTTCTCAGCGCGCGCACGCGCATGCCGGTCGCCGCGGCCTGGTCGACTTCGGGCGCGGCGTTTTTGGCGACCGCGCCGGCGCCGGCCGGCGGTTTCAACGAGGCGGTCGGCGCGTTCCTCGTCGCCGGCGCGCTTTTGGTCGCGAGCGGGTTGTGGAAACCGCTCGGGCGCGCGGTCGCCGCGATTCCGTCGCCGCTGGCGAGCGCGATGCTCGCCGGCGTCCTGCTGCCGCTTTGCGTCGCGCCGTTTGAAGCCGCGCTGGAATTGCCGCATCTGGCCCTGCCGGTGCTGCTGGTGTGGGCCGCGGTGGCGCGCTTTCGGCGGCTGCTGGCGGTGCCGGCCGCGGTCATCACCGCGGTCGCGGCCATCGCGCTGACCCATGAACCGGCCGCATCGCAATCCGGCGGCTGGCCGTTGTGGGCGGCGCCGCGCTGGGTCGCGCCGCAATTCAGCGCGGCCGGCGTGATTGGCATCGCGCTGCCGCTGTTCGTCATTACCATGGCCTCGCAGAACATCGCCGGCATCGCCACATTGCGCAGTTTCGGCTACCGCCCGGCGCCCGGCGCGCTGTTCGCGCAGAGCGGCGCGTTCGGCCTGGTCGCCGCGCCGTTCGGCAGCCACGCGGTCAATCTGGCGGCGCTGACCGCCGCGTTGTGCGCGGGCGAGGACGCGCATCCCGACCCGGCGCGGCGTTATTGGGCCGGGATGGTCGCGGGAGTCGGCTGCGTCGCGTTCGGATTGTGCGCCGGCGGCACCGTGGCGTTTTTGCACATCGCGCCGCCGCTGTTGATAGAGGCGCTGGCCGGCCTGGCGCTTTTCGGCGCGCTCGCCGGCGCGCTGTTGGCGGCGTTGTCGGCGGCGCGCGGGCGCGAGGCCGCGCTGGTCACCTTTCTGGTCACCGCCTCCGGAATCTCTTTTTTCGGCATCGGCGGCGTGTTTTGGGGGCTGCTGGCCGGCGGCGCGCTGTATTTTTTGGAGCGGCGGG
>JALCBG010000085.1 GCA_028066695.1 Gammaproteobacteria bacterium
GCATCGCGCCGCCGAAGGCGTTGCCGCTGAGGGAGAAGGCGGCGGGGTTGAACGGTTGGGCGTTGGGGTCGGTGGAGAGGGAGGTTGCCAATGCGCCGACGGGGGCGGTGGCGGCATCCAAGTCCATCAAGCCTTGTCCGTATTTATGCGTGTCGGCATATTTTCCCGTTTTGTTGGCAGTGGCGAGCAGACGCGCGACCAGTTCGGTGTTGCCGAGTTGATAACTGCGGGTGCCGTCCGCGTGGTCCACGCTGAAATACTGCCGCATCAGCGCAAGTCCGCCGCTGACCAGCGGC
This sequence comes from Gammaproteobacteria bacterium, assembly GCA_028066695.1. Classification (GTDB taxonomy): domain Bacteria; phylum Pseudomonadota; class Gammaproteobacteria; order Arenicellales; family Poriferihabitantaceae; genus JAHRAW01. The sequence continues at coordinate 297 of JALCBG010000085.1, forward strand.
GCGGCGAATGAGGTGCCGTCCTGCACACGGTAATACGGCGTCCGCTTGGACTTGCGATAATATGTTGCGATCGAGCCGTCGAGAACGACCATATCCGTGCCCGGCGCGGCAATACAAAAATCTTTCGCGCTGCCGCACGGGTTGGAGAATTTCGCAGAATCGCCGTTTCGGTCGACCGCCACCACGGCGAGAACATGGCTTCGCAACTCGGGGAAATGCACGCCGAGACTGGAGTGCAGTTCCGGCGAGGTGGGGTCTTCGTAGCCGACTTTTCCGGCGTTATTTCCGGCGGCGCGGACGACGATGATTTTTTCGGCGTCGGGAACGCCTTGTTGCGCTATTGCAGCCGCGGTGTGCCGGAAATTTTCGCGCACAAACTTCCCGTCATGGGTGTCGGCATTGCCGACGTTCCAGGTGAAACTGTGGTTGACGATGGCCGCGCCGGAGGCGCGCACACGATCAAGATCAAAATACTGGCGCGCTATCAGTTTGTCGTGGTATTGGGTCCAGTCGGAAAAGTTCCTCGGCAGATCGGGAGCGTATTTGCCAAATACGACTTGGTGAAAATGCAGATTGGCGTCGTAGGCGACGCCGTGCATGTTTGATTTCGTGCGGTCGTCGCCGACCGCCTTGAAGTCCCCGGGGGATTCACGCATCAAGTCCGTGCGGTTGTCGCCGGCCGTCCTACCGTCCCGCCGCGCGGCAATCAGCGAAGCGACTGCGGTGCCGTGACCGTCTTCGCTGAAATAAATGTAATTGCCATCCGAAAACCACCAGTCCTTGCCGATAGCATCATGGTCGAGAACGATGTAATCGTCCTCACCCACAGCAGATAAAGAATACTTGTCCAAATATTCTTTGAACGCTTCCGGGTCGAGAACATAGTACATCCCGGGAGCATAGGGCACCCGGATATATTTTTTCTTCCATTCGAATTCCCCTTCCGGCGTTTTTATTACTTTCTGCAATTCCACTTTCACTGATTGCGTGGTGACAGTGGTGATCTTGCTGCCGGTTCGGGCGCCGCTTTCATCGAGCGCGTCAAATTCGGAACTGAAGTTTTCAATGCCGTCGTCGGTGACATAGACGGTTTCGCCCTTGCCGGTCGCGCCGCGGGCATACGCCGAGGACGCGTTGATGAGCTGCAGGTGATTGTCCGCGCGCCGCTCCAATTTCCCGCACGACGGCGTGTTGTAATGGCAGTGTTCAAGCCTTGCAAGGAATTCCGCAGTGAGCATTCCGGGGCGGACTCCCAAATCAAAATCCCAATCCCAGTACTTCGGCGCGTATTCCTCGTTTTCAAAAGCAAGTTTTTCCCGCCGGAAAGACGCCTCAGCGGCCGCGGCGGCGGCAGCGCGCGCGGTTTCGGCCGGCGCGGAATCCGCCGGGGCAACCGCCGGGGCAACCGCCGGCACCGGCTGAGGAGCCGGCGGCGACGACGAATATCCGCCGTTGCCGCCGCAACCCGACAACACCAGCGCGGTCGCGCACACCGCCATCCACTGCGCGAGCGAATGGCGGCGGGTTTTGGCGGACGTTGGCGCTGTCATGAGACTGCGTAGGAGTTGTTTTAATATTCCCCGGTACGAAACAAAAAACGCGCCGGGGACGCGGAAATTATTACACAAAAATCACACAACAAAACCGCGGTAAAACCGCGATTTCGCGGCGCAGGCCGCATGCGAAAGTTCAGCCCCGCCCCTCCGGCACCGCGTCAAACACCAGGTTCTCGGCGTTCAGCGCGACGAAGTGGCGGCTTTTTGCGCGGGCTATCAGGGTTACGCCGAGGTCGCGGGCGAGTTCGTAGCCCATGTGGGTTGCGCCGTTGCGGGAGATTAGCGCGGGGATGCCCATCAGCGCGGCTTTCATTACGATTTCGGAGGTGAGACGGCCGGTGGTGTAGAAAATTTTGTCGCCGCCCTGCAGGCCGCGCAGCCACATTTCGCCGGCGATGGCGTCCATCGCGTTGTGGCGGCCGACGTCTTCAATGAACAGAAGCACTTCGCCGCCGCGGCACAGGCCGCAGCCGTGCACCGAGCCGGCCATGCGGTAGGCTTTGTTGTGGCGCGAGACTTGCGCGAGGGTGCGGTAGATGTCGGACTGCAGGATTTTTCGCGGCGGCAGGCGGTGGTCGTATAACTTGTCAAGGGTGCAACTGAGGATGGTTCCCTGTCCGCAGCCGGTGGTGACGGTGCGTTTCATGCGTTCCAGGCCGGGCACGCCGCTGCCGGCGACGGTGCGCACTTCGGCGATTTCGCGATCCCAGTCCACTTTGACCGAGGCGATTTCTTCCAGATTCGCGAACAGCGTCTGGTTGCGCAGGTAGCCGAGCACGAGTTTTTCCGGGTGGGTGCCGAGGGTCATCAGCGTGACCAGTTCGCGGCCGTCCACTTTGATGGTGAGCGGGATTTCGCCGACTATGTTGATGCGCTCCGCCTCGCCGCGCTGGTTGTGCGAGGCGACTTCGTGAATGGATTCCAGGCCGGCGTCGGTCATCTCGGGGCGCGGGGGTTGGGCCGGTTTGGGCGGCTTGGGCGCGAATCCGCGGGCGCGGGCGGGTTGTGGCATGGTGGACATGTTTAATGCATCATATCCCACTT
>JALCBG010000086.1 GCA_028066695.1 Gammaproteobacteria bacterium
GCCGCGTGGTGTACCGCCCGGTCACCATTGAACCGCGCACTTTGGTGCCGCGCACGATTGGCGCGGGCGGGGGTGAGAAATGAGTGGCGCGAAACCGTTTGTTTTGGTTGTTTCGCTGGTGGCGATGTTGTCGGCGTGTGAGTCCGTCGCGCAGCCGTCCGTCGCGCCGCCGGAGGGAGCGAGCGATTATTGGGAGTGCGTCGAATTTTTCGACAAAGACTCGGTGATTTTTCGAGCATGGGTGCTTGCCGACCGGGGCTGGGAGATCGATGGCGCCATCGAAGCCAACGGAATTCACAAAGATGCCTCGTATAGGCAAGAAGGGCTTTCACATCGGTGGAACTTTGACATCAACGAAAAAGAGGAGTACGAAGGTGCGTTCATTATCGAACTCGATGGAACTGGTCTCTACTACGACTTCAGCCGCAAAAAGAAGGATGTTGAGCCGAGCTACCGCACAAAATGCACCAAACACCTGTAGTAGGTCACGACAATGACTGAAATCCGAAACTACACAATGAACTTCGGCCCGCAGCACCCGGCCGCGCACGGCGTGCTGCGCGTCATCATGGAGATGGACGGCGAAGTCATCTCGCGCTGCGACCCGCACATCGGCCTTTTGCACCGCGCCACCGAGAAACTCGCCGAGTCCAAGCCGTTCAACCAGAGCATCGGCTACATGGACCGGCTGGACTATGTCTCCATGATGTGCAACGAGCACGCCTTCGTGCTCGCCATTGAAAAGATGCTCGGCGCCGAGCCGCCGATTCGCGCGCAATACATCCGCGTGATGTTTGACGAAATCACGCGCATCCTCAACCACTGCCTGTGGCTCGGCGCGCACGCGCTGGACATCGGCGCGATGACGGTGTTTTTGTATTGCTTCCGCGAGCGCGAGGATTTGATGGACTGCTACGAGGCGGCCAGCGGCGCGCGCATGCACGCCACCTATTACCGCCCCGGCGGCGTCTACCGCGATCTGCCCGGGGCGATGCCGCAATACCGCGGCGACACCAAAAAAATGCGCGAGCGCAACCTCGGGCGGCAGGGCTCGCTGCTGGATTTCATTGAGGCGTTCACCGAGCGCTTCCCCGCATGCGTGGACGAATACGAAACCCTGCTCAGCGACAACCGCATTTGGAAGCAGCGCACCGTCGGCATCGGCGTGGTCGCGCCCGAGCGCGCGCTCGCGCTCGGCTTCAGCGGCCCGATGCTGCGCGGCAGCGGGGTGGAATGGGATCTGCGCCGGAAGCAGCCGTATGCGGTTTATCCCGAACTGGAGTTTGACATTCCGGTCGGCGTGAACGGCGACAGTTACGACCGCTATCTGGTGCGCGTGGAGGAGATGCGCCAGTCCAACCGCATCATCCGCCAGTGTGTTGAGTGGCTGCGCGCCAACCCCGGCCCGGTCATGAGCGACGACGGCAAACTCGCGCCGCCGCCGCGCGAGCGCATGAAAGGCGACATGGAATCGCTGATCCACCACTTCAAACTGTTCACCGAGGGCTACAGCGTTCCGGCCGGCGAAGCGTACGCGGCGGTGGAGCATCCGAAGGGCGAGTTCGGCATTTACCTGGTGTCGGACGGCGCCAACAAACCCTACCGCTGCAAAATCCGCGCGCCCGGCTTTCCCCATCTGGCCGCGCTCAACGAAATGACGCAGGGGCACATGCTGGCCGACATGGTCGCGATCATCGGCTCGCAGGACATCGTCTTCGGGGAGATTGACCGCTGATGCTGCCGGCCGCGCGCCTGCGCGAAATAGAGCGCGAACTGGCGAAGTATCCGCCGGAGCAGCGGCAGTCGGCGCTGCCGGCGGCACTGCGCATCGCGCAGGACGAGCACGGCTGGCTGAGCGCCGAGGTGATGGAATTCGTCGCCGGCGTGATCGGCGTGCCGCCGGTGCGCGCGCATGAAGTCGCGACTTTTTACTCCATGTTTGAACTCGCGCCGGTCGGCCGCCACAAGATCAGCGTGTGCACCAACATCTCCTGCATGCTGCGCGGCAGCGCCGGCATAGTCGCGCACTTGGAGAAAAAACTAAAAGTAAAACTCGGCGGCACCACCGCCGACGGCAAATTCACCCTGCGCGAAGCCGAATGCCTGGCCGCCTGCGCCGGCGCGCCGATGATGCAAATTGACCGGGAGTATTACGAAAACCTTACGCCGGAGAGGGTGGATGAGGTTTTGGAAAAACTTTGAATTTGGCGGGGGAAGCGGTGAAATTGCCGCTGTTGCGCGCGGTTATTTCGCCGTTGCGTTTTTTTGCCGCTCGCGGTCGCGACGGTCCTGCTCTTCCAGTTTGTGCAGGAAGACATAGAAAAAAATTCCCATGCCGATGAAGGTGAGAAGTGTCAGGATGCTGTGAGTGGTCATGATGAGCTCCTCTTTCTCGATGCTGGAGTAAAAGAAAGAGGGTGGCGGACATCGCCGCCGCGCGCCTACTTCGCCGCCACATTTTTTTGCCCGCGTTCGCGTCGGATCCGCGCTTCGGTGGCGCGCATGACGGCATAGAAACCGACCACCAAGACGATGGGGACAAGGATTGCCAGGATGTTGTGAATAGTCATGAGTCACTCCAAGTTTCAGATGCTTTGAAGAATACCCAGGCACCGAGAACGATTGCGGCCAGTGCGCCCGGCAGATTGCGTTCAAACAAGACGCCGATAAAACCGCCCGCGACCAAGGCAACGCCAAGATTGCGCCCGCCGGCGCGGATTTCATCGATGTTGTATTTGGACACCGCCCCAGTATAACAGCCGCAGCCCCGCGCAAACGCCCCGCCCGCAAAAAATCGTATAATCCCCCGCCAACGCCCC
>JALCBG010000004.1:0-15913 GCA_028066695.1 Gammaproteobacteria bacterium
TTTAATGATAACAAATCCGCCGCAAACGCATTTCATTGCGAATCCGCGCGCGGTTCTGCCGCGCTCGCCGCCCCGCCGCCGGCGTCACTCCGCAAACACCACCGTAATCCGACGGTTCTGTTTCCCCTTGCTCTTGATGCTTTGCACGCGCACCGCGCCGATTTCGCCGGTTGCGGCGACATGTGTGCCACCGCAGGGCTGCAAGTCGGCGCCTTCAAATTCCACCAGGCGCACCCGCCCGCCGCCGCTCGGCGGCTGCACCGACATGGTGCGCACCAAGTCGGGCTGCGCGGCGAGTTCTTGGTCGGTGATCCAGCGCATGCGCATCGGGTGGTTTTCGCTGATCAGACGGTTCAACTCGTCTTCCAGTTCCTGTTTGTCCGGCGGATCGGGCAGATTAAAGTCAATGCGCGCGCTGCCGTCGCGAATCGCGCCGCCGGTGACCGGCGCGGGAATCGCCGCGCACAACATGTGCATGCAACTGTGCATGCGCATCAGCCGGTGGCGGCGCTCCCAGTTGATTTTCAAAGTCACTTTTTCGCCGACTTCGGGCGGCGCGGTCTCCTCCGCCTGGGCCGCGCACAGGTGCAGCAACGCGCCTTCATGTTTGCGCGTGTCGGTGATGGCGATTTCTCCGCCGCCGGCGCGAATCAGCGCGCCGCTGTCGCCGGGCTGGCCGCCGCCTTCCGGATAAAACACGGTGCGGTCGGTGCAAATCGCATGCCCGTCGGCGTGCGGCGCGACCGACAGCACCTCGGCCTCGCATTCGCGCAGGTAGCCGTCTTCCCTAAATAATTCAGCGGTTTGCGTGCTCATGTTGCGCCCTCCCATGAAGTGAAAATGTCGGCCTCGGCGATTCGCCCGGGCGCGCCGGCGCGGCCGCCGCGGGCGATGGATTCGGCGATGTTGCGCCGCACTTCCTGCGCGACCTGCACCGCCAGCAAGCCGTCCTCGCCGCTGACCAGCGGGCGGCGGCGGTGGCGGACGCAGTCCGCGAAATGCGCGAGTTCGGCGTTCAGCGGCAATTGCGGCGCAACTTCCACCGGGCGCGCCACCAGCGGCGGGAATTTTTCCCCCGAAGATTTCGGCGCGTTATTCAACTCCCCCGGCGCGATGTGCTCCAAACGCTGATCGGTGAAATCCAGCGCGAGATAGGCGTCCTGCGAGAACACGCGAATCCGCCGAAAGCGGCGGCGCGACACGCGGCTCGCGGTCACATTGGCGACCGCGCCGTTGGCGAATTCCAAACGCGCGTTGGCGATGTCCACATGTTCGGTGATGACGCGCGCGCCGGCCGCGCGCACTTCGGCGAGATCCGACGGCACCAGCGACAGCGCGATGTCAATGTCGTGAATCATCAAGTCGGCGACCACGTCCACATCGGTGGCGCGCTCAACGAACGCGCCGAGGCGGTGCACTTCAATAAAACGCGGCGCGCTCGCGAGTTCGGCGAGTTTCATCACGCCGGCGTTGAAGCGCTCCAAGTGGCCGATTTGCAGGATGACGCCGTTGCGCGCGGCCATCGCGACTATGGCGCGGCTTTCTTCAATGCTCGGCGCGATCGGTTTTTCCAGCATCACATGAATTCCTTTTTCCAATAATGCGCGCGCCACCGGCAGATGAAAACTGGTCGGCACCGCGACGCTCGCCGCGTCAACCTTTCCGGCCAGTTGCTCCGGCGATTGCAGCGCTTCGCAATTGTGGCGCGCGGCGATTTCGGCGGCGCGCGCGGCGTCGGCGTCGACCACCGCGACCAATTCCACATCGGGCATCGCCGCGTAAATCTTGGCGTGAATCGCGCCGAAGTCGCCGACGCCGGCGACCGCGACTTTCAAAGGTTGGTTTTGTTTTTCTGCAGGCATAAAAGGAAACTTACCGCGAAACCGCGCGCGGCGCAATGCGGGGATTAAATTAAACCGCCGCGGCGGTTTTCGCGGAAGTTTTCACCGGGGTTTTCGCGGCGATTTTTTCGCGGACTTTTTCACGGACTTTTTCGCCGGCGTTTTTCGCGGCCCTTTTTTCATTAATGTTTCCGCTGATGTTTTCGCCGATGTTTTCACCGCGCAACATCTCGGCGCAATGCAGCGGGCACGCATGCACGGCGCGGCGCAGCGTTTCCAGCGCGCGCAAGCGCGGATAGCCGCGCCGCCAGGCGAGAATCACATCGCGCCGCGGACTTTTTCCGGCGAACGGTTTTACCCGCAATAAACGCCGGGAGTATTCGGCCGCGCCGGCCGCGGTGCACGGCAGCACGGTGATGCCGACGCCGCCGGCGACCATGTGGCGAATCGTTTCCAGCGAGCCGCCCTCAAAAGTCCGTTGCAATTCCCCGCCGCTGCCGAGGCAGGCCGGGCATTCCTCCAGCACCTGGTCGCGAAAGCAATGGCCGGGCCCGAGCAGCAAAACGGTCTCGCCGCCGAGGTCGTCGGCGCGCACCGACGCGCGCCGCGCCCAGGCATGCGCGGCCGGCAGCACCACCACGAATTCCTCGCGGTACAACGGCGCGATGTCCACGCCGGGCTCGCGAAACGGCAGCGACAAAATGACCGCGTCCAGTCCGCCCTGCTTCAGGCGCACGCGCAAATCGGCGGTGAATCCCTCCTCCACGATGAGCGGCATGCCGGGCGCGCGCTCGCGCAGAATCGGAATCAGGTGCGGCAGCAAATAGGGGCCGATGGTGTAGATCACGCCGAGGCGCAACGGCTCGCGCAACGCGTCAGCGCCGCCGTTTTCGCCGCCCCGGAATTGCCGCGCGATGCGCCCGACTTCGTCGGCCGCTTCCAGCACCACCTGCGCCTGCGCGACTATTTGTTTGCCGAGCGCGGTCGGCGCGACCCGCCCGGGGCCGCGTTCAAACAGCGCCACGCCGAGTTGGCGCTCCAGTTTTTTTACCGCGATGCTGAGGGTCGGCTGGCTGACAAAGCATGCTTTTGCGGCGCGCCCGAAATGCAGTTCGCGCGCGACCGCGACTATGTAGCGCAACTCGTTGAGGGTGATGCGCGTCATGCTCGCCGGCGCTTTTAGTTGCGCGCGCTCAGTGGCGCGCGTCCAAATCGGCGGCGAGCGATTTCGCAATCGCCGCCGGCAGCGCGCCGCTGGCGTGGGTGTAATGCGGGTGCTCCACGCCGATGTGGATTTCCGCGCCGCTTTTTGCGTCGGCGGCCATGGCCGCGCTCAACTCAAAGCGCAAAAAATGCACGGCCGAGGTTTTTTCGTCGGTCTCGCGCACCAGGTCTTCGTTGGCGACCGGCGCGACTTTCTCGTGCTCGCCGACGCGCGCCCAGATGTTGCGCTCCACGCCGATCAGTTTCGCCAGTTGCGCGCGCCGCTCGTTTTCGTCCTCAAACTCCAGCATGAAAGTCGCCTTCCAGTTCGCGCCGTCGGGAATCAGCGGGTTGTAGGCGGCGAGTTCCTCTTCTATCGCTTCGGCCTCAAAGATTTTTTCAATGCGCAGGATTTCCTGGATTTGGTACTGCATGGTCAGGCGGTCTTCAAAATACAGCGTCGCATTGGGACCGAGCGCGACGCGCCGCGTTTTTTTGTGCGCCATCACATCGGCGCGGTAGGCCGCGCGTTTTTGCGCGTAGGTTTCCAGACTCATCAAATCGCCTTTGGAAAGTTTGTTCATGGTTGCCTCGCAGGGAAGTTGGGGGATCAGAGTTGGTAGGCGCGCCGCAGCAGCGAAATCGGATGCTCGGCGCGGCTGCCGTCGCCGATGCCGTGCTCAATGAACTTTCCGGCCATCGGGCAGTCGCTGCCGTAGTAGTCGGGTTTCGCCTCGGCGGCGCGCGCCGACACCGGCCGGCCGATTTTGCGCGCGGCCTCGTAGGATTTCTTTTTGACGCCGTAAGTGCCGTCGTGCCCGCTGCACCTTTCAATGACGCTGACTTCGGTGCCAGGAACGAGTTGCAGGCAGTTTTTGGTTTGCATGCCGATTTTTTGCACGCGCTGGTGGCAGGCCGCGTGGTAGGCGACCCGTCCGAGCGGCTGGCGAAAGTTGGTGTTCAGCAGCCCTTCCCGGTGGCGCTGCATCAGGTATTCAAACGGATCGTAAAACGCACCGGCGACCAGGCGCACTTCCTCGTCGTCGGGAAACATCAGCGGCAATTCCTGGCGGAACATCAGCACGCAGGACGGCACCGCCGCCAGTAGGTCCCAGCCGTCGCGCGCGAGTTCGGCGAGCGGCGGAATGTTGACCTTGCGCGCGCGGTCGGCCGCGTCCAAGTCGCCGAGTTCCAGTTTGGGCATGCCGCAGCAGCGCTCCTTGCGGGTCAAAGTGACCTGAACTTTGTTGTGCTCCAAAACCGCAATCAAATCCTCGCCGAGGTCCGGAGCGTTGTAGTTGCAGTAGCAGGTGGCGAACAGCGCGACCTTGCCGCTGGTGCGCTTTTTGCCGTCGTCGTCGCCGCGCGGGCGGCGCGGCGCGGCCGGCGCATCGGGCTGCACCACGCGTTTTCGCTCGCTGCGTTTGTGGCGGCGGCGCAAAGTGTCGCTGTGGTAACGCGGCAGCGCGGCGCGCGCGTCCACGCCGAGCATGTGTTCCAGGAGTTTGCGCAGCGGTTTTGCGCGGTTGGCGGCGTTGACCGCGTTGACCACCACCGGAATGCCGGCGAGTTTGCCGACCGCGTCGGTGGAGGACAAAATCTTTTCGCGCGCGCCGACTCCGCCCTTTTTGTGCCGCACCGCCTTGGCGCGCAGCATCAGGTGCGGGAAATCAATGTTCCACGGATGCGGCGGAATATACGGGCACTTGGTCTGGTAGCACAGGTCGCACAGGTAGCAGTGGTCGACCACCTTCCAGTAATCGTCGCGCGACACGCCGTCCATTTCCAATGTCTCCGACGCATCCACCAAATCAAACAGCGTCGGAAAGGCGTTGCACAAACTGACGCAGCGGCGGCAGCCGTGGCACAGGTCAAAGACGCGCTCCAGTTCATCCAGCGCGGATTTTTCGTCGTAGAAATCCGGGTTGCGCCAGTCTATCGGGTGGCGTATCGGCGCCTCAAGGCTGCCTTCACGGACGGACATGTTTTTTAATGCAGGGGGAGAAAAGGAAACCCGGCCGCCGCGCGGCGGCCGGGAGTGGTCGTGCGACGGACAATTACATCTCGTCCAGCGCTTTTTGGAAGCGGTTGGCATGCGAGCGCTCGGCCTTGCCCAGCGTCTCAAACCAGTCGGCGATTTCCTCAAAGCCTTCGTCGCGCGCGGTCTTCGCCATGCCCGGATACATGTCGGTGTATTCGTGCGTCTCGCCGGCGATGGCCGCCTTCAGGTTTGCCGAGGTGTCGCCGATCGGCAGCCCGGTGGCCGGGTCGCCGACTTGCTCCAGGTATTCCAGATGGCCGTGGGCGTGGCCGGTTTCGCCTTCGGCGGTGGAGCGGAACACCGCGGCGACATCGTTGTAGCCCTCGATGTCGGCCTTGCCTGCGAAATACAGGTAGCGGCGGTTCGCCTGGGATTCGCCGGAAAAGGCATCTTTCAGGTTTTGCCCGGTCTTGGATTCGTTGAGTTTCATGGGTGTCTCCAAATGTTGAGGTGAAAGGAAAAGTCTGTCCTACGCGGACATACGCGCAGTATCGCGCATTGCAATCAATAAATCTAATTGATTGTTTCAAATTGTCCGGTAGAGAAAAACTATTATAGCGGACGCAACGGAGGTGCGGGAGGGAGGATTTTCGGGCCGATTTTCGCCGCTTACAGCAGTTTCAAAATCGTCTCGGCGTCGCTGACCTTGAACTCGCCGCCCTGCTCCACATTCAGGTGCTTGACCACGCCGTCCTCGGCGACCAGCGCGTAGCGCTGCGAGCGCACCCCCATGTGATTGGCGGTCAGGTCCAGCGTCAAACCGAGCGCTTCGGTGAAGGCGCCGCTGCCGTCGGCGAGCATCAGCACTTTATCGCCGACATTTTGCGACTCGCCCCAGGCGCCCATCACGAACGCGTCATTGACCGACAGGCAGGCGATCACATCCACGCCTTTTGCGGCGAGCGCGTCCGAGTGAACCACATAACCGGGCAGGTGCGCCTTGGAGCAAGTCGGCGTATACGCGCCGGGCAGCGCGAACAGCACCACCTTTTTGCCGGCGAAAATTTCTTCGGTGCCGATTTCGGCCGGGCCGTCGGCGGTCATTTTTGCGAGGCGCACATTGGGAATGCGCTCGCCGATCTTAATGGACATGTTGCCTCCGCGTGGTAGAGTTTCGGAATAACGACTGCGGGAGAGGCCCGCGCCGCGCATTGTAGCACGATGAATTACGACATTCGCTTTCCCTCGGTCGCCGATTTGAAACGGCGCGCGCGCATGCGCATGCCCGGTTTCGCGTTTGACTATGTGGACGCCGGAATTGACGACGAAAAATGCAAGGCGCGCAACCGCGATGCCTGGCACCGCGTTCAACTGATTCCGCGGTATTTGCGCGATGTTTCCGCGGCGAATTTGCAAACGCGCCTGTTCGGCCGCGAATACGCGATGCCGTTCGGCGTGTCGCCGGTCGGACTCGGCAACATGATGTGGCCCGGCGCCGAACGCGCGCTGGCGCGCGCCGCGCAACTGGAGAACATTCCCTACATATTAAGCACTTTCGGCACGACCGCGCTGGAGGAAATCGCCGCGACCGCGCCGGATGTCTGCTGGTTTCAGTTGTATGTGCCGAAGAAGGAAGAAGTGATGGAAGATTTGCTGCGCCGCGCGCGCGACGCCAACTGCCATGCGCTGGTGGTGACACTGGACATTCCGGTCGGCGCAAAACGCAACCGCGAATTAAAAAACGCGCTGAAACTTCCGTTTGCGCCGACGCCGAAAATTCTCCGCCAATGTCTGGCGCGCCCGGCCTGGCTGCTGCGGACGCTCATGCACGGCGCGCCCGATTTCGCCACGGTGGCGCGCTACCGCGAAGGCGCGAATGAAAACCTCGCCGACTTCATCACGCGTTTCAACATGCACGGCGTAACCCGCGAGCGGCTGGAAAAAATCCGCGCGTTGTGGGACGGACCGATGATCTTAAAGGGACTGCAGCATACGGAGGACTTGCGCGCCGCCGCGGAAATCGGCGTTGACGGCGTGATCATCTCCAACCACGGCGGCCGGCAATTGGACGCGGCGCCGGCCTCGGCCGAAAGTTTGCGCGCGGTGCCGGACGAAATTCGCGAACGGCTGACGCTGATGGCGGACGGCGGCATTCGCAGCGGACTGGATGTGATTCGCGCCAAGGCGCTCGGCGCGCAGGCCGCGTTTTCCGGGCGCGCGTTTTTCTGGGGAGTCGGCGCGCTCGGCGCGCGCGGCGCGGCGCAGGTTGCCGGGATTTTCCGCGACGAAATGGAGCGCGCGCTGCGCCAACTCGGCTGCGGCGCCTTTGAAAAAATGGACCGGAGTTGGCTAGCCGACTGAGCGGCCCGACGCGGAATTTTGAGAACCCGCCGGTGGAATGCGGCGGTGGCTGTTGATTTCGCGGTAAAAATTCTCGGCGGCGCGCGCCGCCGCTTCGGCGAAATCGCCGTCGCCGCCCGCATACAAAATCGCCCGCGAAACATTGATCAGCGCGCCCTCCCCGTCCGCGTTTAGGCCTGCGGCGAGCGCGCGCTGCAAATCGCCGCCCTGCGCGCCGACTCCCGGTATCAGCAGCGGCATTTCCCCGGCCAATTTTCGCACCGCGGCGATTTCGCCGGGCCAGGTCGCGCCGACCACCAAACCGATGTTCGGGTGCGCGCTGTGCATTTCGGCGGCGCGCATCGCGACATGGTGGGCGAGCGGAACGCCGCCGCTTTGCAGTGCCTGAAACTCGCCGCTGCCGGGGTTGCTGGTGCGGCACAGCACGAACGCGCCTTTGTCCGCGTATTCAAAAAACGGCGCGAGCGCCTCAAAGCCGAGATAAGGGTTAAGCGTCGCCGCATCCGCGCCGTAGCGCTCAAAAATTTCGCGCGCATACATGGCCGCGGTCGCGCCGATGTCGCCGCGTTTCGCGTCCAAAATCACCGGAATGCCGGGATGGCGTTTTTTGATGTGCGCGATGGTTTGCGCGAGTTGCTCCTCGGCGCCGAGCGCGGCGTAGTGCGCGATTTGCGGCTTGAACGCGCATGCCCAGCGCGCGGTGGCGTCCACGATTTCGCGGTTGAACGCGAACAGCGGCATGCGGTGCTTGCGCAGCGAAGTGGGCAGCAATTCGGCGTCGGGGTCAAGGCCGATGCACAGCAGCGAGCGGCGGTCGCGCCACCGGGTTTTTAAACTTGTGATGAAATCGCTCATCAAGTGGTTTCGCGCGCGGGCGTATAATTCTATCACCATGCACGCCGCCCCGCCCTATTTAATTGAGCCGCGCGAATTGGAGCGCATGCTGCCCGGCGAAAACCTGCTGCCGGTGGATGTCGGCAACCGCGACAATTATTTGCGCGGACATGTTCCCGGCGCCGTACATTTGAATTACGGCGCATTGGTCTCGGGCCGGCCGCCGGCGCCGGGGCTGCTGCCGCCGCTGGAAAACTTGCAGGAAAATCTGCGGCGACTCGGCCTGTCGCGCAAAACGCATGTGGTCGCGTATGACGACCAGGGAAACGGCCGCGCCGCGCGTTTGTTGTGGACCCTGGCGGCGGCCGGGCATGCGCATATGTCATTGTTAAATGGTGGACTCGCCGCCTGGCAAAACGAGGGGCACGCGATGGAGCGCGGCGAAGTTCGCGCGGCGCCGGGCGATTTCCGCGTGGATTTTCAGCCGCAAGTGCTCGCCGATAAATCTTATGTGCTGGCATCGCTCGGCGATCCGCGCCGCGTGATTTTGGACGCGAGGTCGCCGCAGGAATACCGCGGCGAAAAATCCGCGTCGCCGCGCCGCGGGCGGATTCCCGGCGCGGTCAATTTAAATTGGCTGGATACCATTGACCGCTCGCGCAACCTGCGCTTTAAGCCGGACGAAGAATTGCGCGCGATGCTGGCCGAACGCGGCGTGGCGCGCGACCGTGAAATCATCGTGCATTGCCAGACGCACCACCGCTCGTCGCACAGTTTTGTGATGTTGCGCCACCTCGGTTTCAACGAGGTGCGCGGGTATGCCGGCTCGTGGGCCGAGTGGAGCGACGATCCGTCGTTGCCGGTCGAAAATCCTGGCGAAACTTAAATCTTCGCCTTCAAATTCGGCAGCGTCAGCACCTGGCCGAGTTTCAACTCGCCGTTGCGCAGCGACGGATTCAGCCGGTAAAAAAGCCACAGCGGAAACCCGTGGCGCTTCGCCAGCCGCCACGGCGAATCGCCGCTGCGCACGGTATAGACGCGCACACCGATCAGGTCGTAATGGTCTTTCAGCGACTCGCTCAGCACCTGGTGGTATTCGCTGCGGCGCTGCTCAAAACGCTGCGCCATCTCGGCGTCGCGAATCGGCAGCACCAGCCGCCGCCCGATGCCGATGGAGCGGTCGCCCGGCAGTTTGTTCAGCCGCCGCAGCGCGCCGCTGCCGTTGATGCCGAGCCAGTCGGAGAAATGCCCGAGGGTTTCCTCGGCTTCCACGCGCACCGCGTATTGCGGCGCGCCGCCCGAGTCGCTGACGCGAATGCCGAGGTCGGGCAGCGTGTCCAGAATGTTGAGCAGCGCGGCGCGGGTGACGCTGTCCACTTCGGGCTGGTCGCCGCCGGCGACGGTGAAGTCAAAATCAAATTCGCCGTAGAACTCGCTGGCCGCGCCGTCCAATTCCTCCTTCTCGCCCGGCGGGCCGGCGTAGCCGTTGCGGCCATTCCCGTCATTGCGGCTGTTTTCGCGGCCATTTTCGCCCCCATTTTCTGCGGTCGCGGTATTGGCGGCGATGAATTGCGTTTTGTCGGGCGCTGGCGCGACCGTATCCACCGCCGCTTCGGCGAGTTGGCGCGCGGTGCGGTTGGTCTCCGGCACCACCAGTCCGGGAATGCGCAGTTTCTGCCCGGGGTGGATGATGGCGCTGCCGCCGATGGCGTTCAAGCGCAGCAATTCGCGGCAGTTCACGCCGAACCGCGCGGCGACCCCGCAGGCGCTATCGCCGCGCCGGGTGATGTAGAGGTTGTCGGCGTTCAGCCCCGGCGGCTGCCCGCCGGCCGTCGCGGCGCGCGGCACCGACAAACTCTGCCCGACATGGATCAGCGCGTTGCGCCCCAGTTTGTTCTTGCGGATTAATTCCTTGCAGTCCACGCCGAAACGCCGGGCGATGCTGCAGGCGGTGTCGCCGCGGCGGACGACATACCCGCCGCTGAACACCGGCAGCGCGCCGCGCGACGCTTTGCGCTCGGCCTTGCGCGGAATGAAGAGTTTTTGCCCGGGCAAGATCAGCCCGTTGCGGCCGATGCCGTTCGCCGCGAGCAATTCGCTGCAATTGACCGCGACCGCGCGCGCGATGCCGCAGGCGGTGTCGCCGCGGCGGACCGTGTAGTGCTCGCCGCCGGACAGCACATGCTGCGAGCCGAAACGCGCCAGTTGCGCGCGCTCCTTTTGCCAGCGGTCCTCCTTCGGCGGCAGGCGCAGGCGGTAGCCGGCCGGCACCGTCCGCCAGCCGTTCCAGACGAAACGCGTCAGCGCGAGGTTCAGCGGGCGCAATTCCTCCTCGCTTAACCCGAACACCGATTTAATCCGCTCTATGGAGGCCGGGCGCTGCAGCACCACGGTCTGGTAGGCGCCGCCGCGCGGCACGATGCTGCCGCTCCAGTCGCGCTTTGCGTCTATCGCGAGGTGGCGCGCGGCGAGAAAACTCGCGTAAAAGTTTTTCACCGCGGTGCGGAAACTCGGCGATTTGTAGCGCTCCAGCACTTCCATGTAATTCGGCGCCACGGTCAAAATCGCCTGGCGCATGCCGTTGATGCCGTAGTTGTAGGAGGTGATGATGAACGGGTTGATTTGCGCGCGGTCGGTCTCGCGGAGTTTGCGCGCGGTTTCGCTGAGCACGCGGTCGGCGCGCGTCAGGTATTTCGCGGCGGCGCGCGTCGCCGCTTCCGGGTCCAGGCGCTCGTCCAGAGTCGCGTCCAATTTCAATCCGAGCGCGCGCGCGGTTTTCGGCATGATCTGCCAGATGCCGGCCGCGCCGGCGCGCGAATACGCGGCCGGGTTGTAGGACGATTCCACGAACGGCAAATACCCGATGTCCAGCGGCAGGTGGTTTTCCGCCAGCACTTGGTTGACCATCGCGCTGTAACCGTGGTAGCGCGAAAGTCCCGCGATAAAACTGTCGCGCACCCCGCCCTGGCAGCGGATGTTTTCGGCCGCGGCGCGAATTTCCTTCGGGTTTTGCCGCGGATAAAACAGCGCGGCGATGTGCAGTTCGTAGTCGTCGGTGATGGTTTCACCGGACTGCAGTTTGTCGGCGACCACGCGCAGCGTCTCCTTGACCTTGGTGCGCTCCTTCCGCAACTTTTTGCGCGAACTGCGGCAGCCGTGGCGGGTGTCCACCACCGCATACACGCGGTGCGGCTCCTCGGGGTCATGCAGAATCGCGGTGTTTTTGCCCCAGGTGCCGAACACCGAGATCCAAAAATTCATGCGCGAGCGAATCGCCGCCGGACACGGGAAATCCGGGCTGCAATCCAGCGTGTGTTTGGTCAGCAAATGGTGGGCATGCGCGCCGTTTGGGGTGGCGGATGCCGCGACCGCGAGAATCGCAGCCAATACGGTGATGCGCAGATTTTTTCGCCGGCGGGCGCTCAATGCCGTAAAATAGGGTTTGCCGAGTTCGGCGGAGTATACCCTGAAACTGCCCGCGCCGCAAGTGCGCATTTCCCCGTGTCAACCCGTCCCGCAACATGAGCCAGCGCCGCCACCCCCCGCCCCGCCCCGCCCCGCCCGCGGATGAGGCCGCGCTCGGGCGGGCGGTGCGCGCCCTTCTGGCCGACAAAAAGGGCATAGATGAGGGAAAAGCCAAGGTTTTGCGCCGTCAATGGGAGGCGCGCGCCGGCAAGAACGGCAACGGGCGGGCCGCCGGGGAGGCGGCCGAGTCCGAAAATCCGGCCGAAAAACCGGCCGCGGCGGGGGCTGAAAATCCGGCCCAAAACGGCGGCGCGAACGGCGAGGACCTGAGCGCGCTGTTTGAGCAATTGCGCGAGCGCACCCACGCGCAAATTGAGCGGCGCGACCGGCAATTCGCCGAAGTGGAAAAAAACCTGCGGGAACTGAAAGAGCAACTGGCGAAAGGCGATGTCCGCAAGTTGCAGCAACTGGAGCGCGAGTTGCGCGCCGACCTGAAAAAAATCCCGGGACTTTCCGAGCAGCGCCGCAAAAAAATCACCGGCGAACTGGAAGAGATGCAGCCGGAACTGCGCGAGATGGCCGAATGGCGCAAGCGCGGCACCATGGAAGCGCGCGAAAAAGCCATCGGCGAAATGCGCGACATTCACAAATCCGGCGCGAAACTGCAGGACATCGCGCGGCGCATCCGCGAAGCGCGCGAAAAATGGCGGCAGTGGGATTTGGCCGAAGGCGGCAACCACAAACTCTACGCGCAATTTGACCGCGCATGCAGCGACGCCTACCAACTCTGCAGGGAGCATTTCAAAAAGCAGCGCAAAAAGCGCGGCGAAAACACGCGGCGCCGCGAGGAAATTTGCGCCGAATTGGAAAAGCAATTTGACGCAACCGACTGGCGCAACCCGGACTGGAAAGCATTGCGCACTTTGGTCAACGCGCGCCGCATTGACTGGCGCAAAACCGGCGCGCCGGCGAACAAATCGCGCCAGGCGCTGCAGCGGCGCTTTGACGAGGTCATGGAAAAATTTGAAGCGCCGCTGGAGCGCGAGCGGCGGCGCAATTACAAGATGCGCGAAAAACTGACCGCGGAAGCGGAGGCGCTGGCGGCGCGCGAAGACGAAGCCGCGGCGTTCGCCGAATTTCGCCGCATCAAGCGCGACTGGGTATTGAGCGTGCCGTCCGAGCGCAAACTGGAGCGCGCGCTGTGGAAACGCTACTGCGCCGCCGGCGACCGCATTTTTGAAAAACGCAAACTCGGGCGCAAGGATTTGAAAAACGCGCTGCGCGAAAATCTGGACGCCCGCAAGGCGCTGTGCGCCGAAATGGAGGCGAGTTGCAAGGGAGACGCGCGCGCCGCAATCCGCGGAAAATTAAACGCCTGGCAGGCGCGCTGGGAGCAGTTAAATGAGGCGCATTCCCCGCCGAAAAGCGACGCGGAAAAGATCCGCTCGCGTTACAAAAGCGCGTTGGAAAACGCGCGGCGGGCGATGGCGCAAAGCGAGCAGGCCGCGCAACAGGCGGTGCAGGAGGAACTGCGCAAAAAGGCCGAGATCTGCGCGCAACTGGAGGCGCTGGCGCTCGGCGAACGCGACGCGGACAAGGAGGAAAAATTGCATGAGGAATGGAAATCCTTGGGGAAATCTCTGCAGAAATCTCCGCATGAATTGCCGAAAGAAAGCGAAGCGGCGGTCGCGGCGCGCTATGAACTTGCCGCGGCCGCGCTGCAAAACGAGGACGCGCAAAAAAGCCTGCGGAAATCGCTGGACGAAAATTTGGCGCGACTGCACGGTCTCTTGCTGCAGTTGGAAATCCACTGCGAACTGGAATCCCCGCCGGAATTCGCGAAACAGCGAATGGCGCTGCAAATTGAGCGCTTGTCCCTGGCAATGGGAAAAACCGGAAAAAGCAACGGAAAACAAAATGTCCGTGGAAATGCCGGCGACTGCGCGAAAACCCCCGACCAATTGATTCGCGAGATTTTGACCGGCGGCGCGGTCAGCGATGCGGCGCGCGCGGACGCGATGAAACGCCTGGAAGCCTGCCGCGTCGCATTGCGCGGGCGCGAAAAAACTCAGTAAAACCAGTTCAGCATCAAAATCATCACCACCAAAAACATCAGCGTCATGATGCTGCCGGCCTTGAGGAAGTCCGAGACGCGGTAGCCGCCGGGACCGATGATCAGCGCGTTGACCTGGTGCGTCGGAATCAAAAAGGAATTGGAAGTGGCCAGCGCCACGGTCAGCGCGAACACCGCCGGGTTGGCGCCGATGCTGATGGCGATGTTGATCGCCAGCGGCACCAGCAGCACGGTCGCGCCGACATTGGACATCAGCAGCGTGAACAAAGTGGCCAGCACCGCCAGCGCGGCCTGCAGCACCCAGTTCGGCACGCCGCCGAACAGGCGCAGCGTTTCCTGCGCGATCCACGCGGCCACGCCGGAATTTTCCACGGCCATGCCGAGCGGAATCAAACTCGCCAGCAAAAACACGCTCTGCCAGCCGATGGCGCGGTAGGCCTCGTCTATTTTCAGCACGCCGGAAAGAATCATGCCGGCCGCGCCGACCATCAGCGCCAGCGACAGGCGCATGTCGGTGAACAGCACCAGGCACAGCGTCGCCGCGAAAATGCCGGCCGCGTATTTTAATTTTTCCGGGCGGCTGTCCACGCGCGGAAAGTCGGTGACCACCGCGAAGTCGTGGCGGTCGGCCGCGATCGGCATCAGTTGCTCCCAGCGAATGTGCACCACCAGCGTGTCGCCGGACTGCAGGACCATGTCGGCCAGGTCCTGGTCAATGACATCGTCGGCGCGGAACACCGACAGCACCGTGGCGCCGTAACGCTTGCGAAACTCGGCGTCCTTGATGGTTTTGCCGATCATGGACGAGTCCGGCATGATGACGATTTCGGCGATGCCGGCGCTCGCGGTGCTGAGCACGTCGGCGAACACATCCAGTTCGTTTTTGACGCGCAGCGCGTATTGCTCGGCGAATTCCACCACCGCGTCGCGCCGCCCCATGATCGCGATTTCGGCGCCCTCGGCGAATTCAATGTCGCCGCGCGGCGCGACGATCAATTCCTCGCTGGTGCGCATGGCGACGATCCAGCCGGCGCGCCCGGCCGCGTCCACGTCGGAAAGCGTTTTTCCGATGAGCGGGCTGGCGCGCGTCATTCGGCATTCATAGACTTCGCCGGCGATGCCGTAGACTTCCTTGAAATATTTGAGCATGCTGCCCGACTCGCCCGGCTTGTGCTTGATCACCGGCAGCACCAGCCGCCCGAGAAACACGAAATAGCAAACGCCGATGCAAAGCAGCGCGAGCCCGACCGGCGTCACCGAAAACAAATTGAAGGTTTCAATGGCCGGCACATCGGACGGCAATGCCGCGTTGGAATTGTCTATCAGGTCATTCAGCAAAATCAGCGGGCTGGAGCCGATCAGCGTCACCGTGCCGCCGAGAATCGCGCAGAATCCCATCGGCATCAGCAGCCGCGAAATCGCCAAATTTCCCTGGCGCGCGATGCGGTTGACCACCGGCAAAAACAGCGAGGCCGCGCCGATGTTTTGCATGAAACTGGAAAAACCGCCGACCACCAGCGTGATAATCGCGATCACGCGCCCTTCGGTGTTGCCGCTGAATTTGAGGATTTTCCCCGCGAGCCGCCCCATCACGCCGGTGCGGTCCAGGCCGGCGCCGATGATCATGACGGCGATGATGGAAATCACCGCGTTGCTGGAATATCCGTTGAACAGATTGCGCGGGTCGACCAGGCCCGAATACCCCGGAAGAATGCTGCTGAGTCCGATCAGCACCATGATCAAAATGGCGGCGACATCCACGCGCACCACCTCAAATGCAAACAGGTAAATCGTGACGGCGAGAATGCACAGTACCCCGATCATTTCGGCGGTCAGATACAGGGTCTCGGGCACGCGTTTCTCCGAATTGCGGTTAAGGAAGCCCGATGCGGGGCGCCTTGCGCTCGGCTACAATGCCGCCGCGCATACGCGCATTGTAGCACCAATCGGCATGCATGAGAAGCCCCCCGCCTCCGATACTCCCCTAGCGTAATGCGCCCCGACCCCAATGCGCCGGGCGCGTTCGGCGCGCCGCCGCCGATGACCATGCGCGCCGCGCTGCGGCGTTTCAAAGCGCCCGGCCATTGGCCGCTGTGGTTGCTGGTCGCGCTGTTGCGCGCGCTCTCGTGGCTGCCCCTGCCGCTGCTGTATGCG
>JALCBG010000004.1:16013-67731 GCA_028066695.1 Gammaproteobacteria bacterium
GCTGGTCGCGCTGTTGCGCGCGCTCTCGTGGCTGCCCCTGCCGCTGCTGTATGCGCTCGGGCAGGCCCTCGGCGAACTCGCCTACCATCTGCACCGCCGCCGGCAAAAAATCACGCGGCGCAACCTCTCGGCGTGTTTTCCGCAACTGCCCGAGGCGGAAATTTGCCGACTCGCGCGCCGCCATTTTCGCGTGCTGGCGGCGGCGGCTCTCGCTACCGGGGTCGGCTGGTGGGCGCGCCCGGCGCGGCTGGCGCGGCTGACCCATTTTCGCGGCGGCGACATCCACGCGCGCGCGCGCGCCGCCGGCAATGTCATTCTGCTGGCGCCGCATTTCGCCGGCCTGGAATACGGCGGCATTCGCCTGTCGCTGGACGCGCCGCTTCTGAGCATGTACCAGCACCATAAAAACCCGCATTTGGACGCGGTCATCGCCGCCGGCCGCGCGCGTTTTGGCGTGGTTTTGTATGCGCGCAACGCGCCGGCAAAATCCATGATTCGCGCGATGCGCGCCGGCCTGCAGTTTTATTACCTGCCCGATCAGGACCCCGGCGACGGCAAGGGGGTGTTTGCGCCGTTCTTTTCCATTCCCGCCGCGACTTTCGGCGCGCTCGGCCGCCTCGCGCGGCTCGGCGATGCGCGCGTGGTGCCCTGCGCGACCCGCCTGCTGCCGCGCGGCCGCGGCTACGAGATCATCTTCGCCCCGCCGCTGGAAAATTTCCCAAGCGGCGACGAAGCGCGCGACGCCGCGGCGATGAACCGCGCGATTGAGGAACTGATCGCGCTGATGCCGGAACAATACCTGTGGTCGCACCGCCGCTTCAAAACCCGCCCGCCGGGCGAGCCGCCGTTTTATGCGTGAGCGGCGCACCCATCTGCTAAGATAGCCGCGCAGGCTTCCATCATGTCATCGTATTCCACCGCCTCTGAATCTCCGGCCCACATGGAATTACTCGCGCCATGGACCTACCGGCACCCGGAACTCTTCAACCTTGAAGTAGAGCGCATCTTCAAGCGCCACTGGCTGCTCGCCTGCCATGTCAGCGACTTGCCGGCGCCGCGCGATTATTTCACGCTGGACGCATTCGGCGAATGCGCGCTGCTGTTGCGCGGCGACGACCGGCGGGTGCGCGCGTTTCACAACATTTGCCGCCACCGCGGCGCGAAATTGCTCGACGGCAGCGGAAATTGCCCGGCGATGCTGAGCTGCCCGTTCCACGGCTGGACCTACCGCCTCGACGGCACATTGGCAAGCGTGCCGGCGAGTGGCACTTTCGCAGATCTGGATCTGACGCAACACGCGCTGGCACCGCTGGAGATGGAAATTTGGATGGGCTTTGTCTTCATTCGCTTCGCCGGGAACGGCGCACCGCTGTCTGAAGAATTGCGCCCGGTTGAGGAAACCACCGCTCATTACCGCACCGCGGAGATGGCGCCGCTCGCCGGGACGCGCTACGCGCAGGAACTTCCTTACAATTGGAAAACCGTTCACGATATCGACAATGAGGGCTACCATGTGCCGGCGGGACACCCGGCGCTGCAGCAACTTTACGGCGGCAACTACCGCGACGAGGTGCGCGGTGGCGTGCCGGTGTCCACCGCGCAACTGAACGAAGCGCGCGGCACGCTGTGGAGTGTGCGGCATTATCAAAAACTGCTGCCGGTTTATGACGAATTGTTCCCGCATCTGCCGACGCCGCAGCGGCGCGCGTGGTTGTACATCGGCGTCTATCCGAGCACTGTGCTGGCGCTGTATCCTGAATGCATTGAGTTCTACATGAGTATTCCGCTCGCGCCCGGGCGTTCGCGCATGATCGGCGCGTCTTACGCACTGCCTGATGCGCGCCGCGAAATGCGCGCCGCGCGTTACCTGAATGCGCGCATCAACCGCATGACCGAGCGTGAAGACCGGGCGTTTGTGCGGCGACTGCACCAGGGCCTGCACTCGAGCGAGCGTCCGACGCCACATCTTTCGTCATTGGAGGAAGGCGTGTTTGAACTGCACGAGCAAATTCGGCGCGAATTGCCGGTCGCCGGCCTGCCGGCAGCGCCGGCCGACGGGACGTTGGCGCGGGTGGATTTTGAGATGCGAACGCAGCAGCGGCGGGTTTGACGGCGGAAACGAAACCCGGCGAGTTTCAGGGATCCGGAATTATGCCGAAGCCATTCGCATGTCGCGTTCGCGCTGTTTGCGCTGACGCAGCAGCAGCCAGCCGGCGAGCGCGACGCCGACGGCGACCGTGAAGATGATGATGGTGGCGAGCGCATTGATGTCCGGGCGCAGGCCAAGGCGGACGCGGGAATAGATCAGCATCGGCAGCGTGTTGGCGCCGGGCCCTGATACGAAACTGGCGATGACCAGGTCGTCCAGCGACAATGTAAACGCCAGCAACCAGCCGGCCAGCATGCCGGGCGCGAGCAGCGGCAGCGTGATGTCAAACATGACGCGCAGCGGTTTGCCGCCCAAATCCTGCGCGGCTTCCTCCAAATCCTGCGCCATCCCGGACAGCCTCGACTGCACGATGACCGCGACATAAGCAAGCGAAAAGGTGATGTGGGCGATGGTGATGGTTGTCATGCCTCGGCTGGACGGCCACCCGAGCAATTCGTTCAGCGTGATGAACAGCAGCAGCAGCGACAGGCCGGTGATAACTTCGGGCATGACCAGCGGCGCCGAAAGCATGCCGGTGAAAAGCGTGCGTCCGCGGAAACGGCCGAAGCGCGCTATCGTCAGCCCGGCGAAGGTGCCGAGCAATGTGGCAAAAGTCGCGTTGACCACCGCAATTTGCAAACTCAGCAGCAGGGAGTTCCAGATTTCCTCGCTGGTGAACAGACTTTTGTACCAGCGCAGTGAAAATCCGCCCCATACCGGCACCAGCCGCGAGTGGTTAAATGAATACACCACCAGCAGCACCATCGGGATGTACAGGAATGCCATGCCGAAACACAGCGCCGAAAACAAAAAAGTCGAGCGCTTTTTCATGCGCCTTTCCCCGCGCCGCGCGAACTTTCGCCGGACTGGAAGTGCTGGTAGAGCATCATCGGCGCGACCAACACCACAAGCAGCGCGATCGCAACAGCGGCGGCCACCGGCCAGTCGCGGTTGGCATTAAATTCGCCGTACAGCACTTTTCCGATCATCAGCACATTACCGCCGCCGAGCAAATCGGGAATGACAAACTCGCCGGTTGCCGGAATGAACACCAGCAGCGAGCCGGCGATGATGCCGGGCACGGTAAGCGGCAGCGTTACCGTCAAAAAAGTCACAGCCGGATGCGCGCCAAGGTCGGATGCCGCCTCGTTCAGCGTCATGTCCAGTTTTTCCATGCTGGCATAGAGCGGCAAAATCATGAACGGCAGGTACGAATAGACGATGCCGACATAGACGGCGAATTCGGAATACAGCAGCCGCACCGGCCGCTCGATGAGCCCCGCCCAAATTAAAATGTTGTTGATCGTACCCTGGTCGGCGAGGATGCCCATCCACGCATACACACGCAGCAAAAAAGAAGTCCAGAACGGCAGGATGATCAGCAGCAGCAAAATGTGTTTTGCCGGGGACGCGGCGCGCACGATGCCGTAGGCAATCGGGTAGCCGATCAGGAGGCAGAAGGCCGTGGAAATCCCCGAGATTTTCAGCGAATTAAGGTAGGTTTCCACATACAACTTGTCCTCCCACAGGTAGGCAAAGTTATCGAACAGCAGGCGCACACGCAGCGCGCCGTCCTCGGCCCATTCCGTCAGCGGCGAAAACGGCGGACTGGCGATTAGCGATTCGGCCAGGCTGATTTTCAGAACGATGAAAAAGGGGACCAGGAAAAAGACCAGCAACCACAGGAAGGGGACCGAGATGGTCAGGCCGCGCCAATGTGCCTGCAGAAAATTGTCAATTTTGCGCGTGAGATCGCGCGCGACGCCCGGCAACAACCCGCGCATCAGCCCCGGCAGCAGGTTGCGCAGCAACGCGCGGTGCTGCGGCGAATCCGCGTTGCGCCCTGCGCTCATCAGTCGCGCAAAATCAGGCTGTTTTCCGGGCGCCAACTCAGATAGACGCGGTCTTCCCAGTCAATTTTGTTGCGATCGATGCGCTGCAAATTCGGCGCGGTTACCTGCACCACTTGTCCGCCGTCCACGCGCACGCGGTAAATCGACAGGTTGCCCATGTAGGCGAGTTCCAACACCTCGCCCCGCAGAGACTGCAGTTTGTCGTCTCCCGGCTTGGATTTGCTCATGGTGATTTTTTCCGGGCGAATCGCCAGCAGTGCCTTCTGCCCATCTTTGATGTCGGCATCCTTCGGCGCGCGCAAAGGCTCGCGCACCCGCGGACAGGCGAGATGCCAGCCGCCCTTTCCGCCCGCGGCGATGTTGCCTTCAAATGTGTTGATGGTGCCGATGAAGTTCGCAATCTTGCGCGTCTTCGGACGCTCATACACTTCGCTCGGCTCGCCCACCTGAATGATGTTGCCTGCGTCCATCACCGCAATCCGCGTTGACAGCGTCATCGCCTCCTCCTGGTCATGCGTGACCACGATGAAAGTAATGCCGAGTTGGTCCTGAATTTTCATCAATTCAAACTGCGTCTGCTCGCGCAGCCGCTTGTCGAGCGCTCCCAGCGGCTCGTCCAGCAGCAACACCTTCGGCTGTTTGACCAGCGCGCGCGCGAGCGCCACGCGCTGGCGCTGCCCGCCGGAAAGCTGGTGCGGTTTGCGCTTGCCGAACTGCCGCAACTCGACCATCTCGAGAATGTCGCCGACGCGTTTCGCGATTTCAGCCTTGGCGACGCCGTCGCGCTTCAGTCCGTAGGCGACATTCGACTCGACATTCATGTGCGGGAACAGCGCGTAGGACTGGAACATCATGTTGACCGGCCGGCGGTAGGCCGGCACATCGGTCATGTCCGCGCCGTCGATGGTGATGCTACCGCCGCTCGGTATCTCGAAGCCGGCGAGCATGCGCAGCAGCGTGGTCTTGCCGCAGCCGGAACCCCCGAGCAGCGAGAACAGTTCGCCGCGGTAGATGTCGAGGTCGACGCTGCCGACCGCGGTGAACGCGCCAAAGCGCTTGCTGACACCCTGGATGCGGATGAACGGCGCCGCATCCGGGTCGAGCCACGGGCGGTCGGCGTATTGCGCGCCGGTTCCGCCTGCGGGGCCCGCTGCGGGAGGCATCGCCGCGCCTCCTAATTGCCCGACTTGAACTTGGTCCAGGTGCGCGTGCGCACCCGCTCGACTTTCTGCGGAACCACCGCGAGCGTGTACATTTCCCGGACGAGTCGCGCGGGCGGGTAGGCCGCGATGCTGGAGGTGACATTTTCGTCGACCATGTCGTGCGCGGTCGCGTTGCCGGTCGCATACCAGGTGAAATTGCTGTCGTTTGCCGCAACTTCGGGGCGCATCATGTAGTTCATAAACAGGTGCGCGCCTTCGACATTTTTTGCGTCGGCCGGAATCACCCAGCCGTCCACCCAGATATTCGCCGCGCCGGGACCCGGCGGTGAAAAGAAATCCAGCACCACGCCGGTGTTCGCTTCGGCCGCCTGTGACATTGCCAGCAACCCGTCGGGGCCCCAGGTCACCGCCACGCAAAACTCGCGCTCGGGCATGCGCTGGTAGGCGTAGTTGTCAAAAGTCTTGATGTAAGGGCGGACTTTCAGCAGCATCTCTTCGGCTTTTTTGTAATCAGCCTTTTTGCGCGAACTCGGGTCGAGCCCCAGATGGGCCAACGCCATCGGAATCACATCCTCCGGCGAATCCAGAAAGGCGACCCCGCACTGCGCGAGTTTTTCCATGTGCTTCGGATCGAACACCATTTCCAGCGAACCGATCGGCGCATCCGGATGCACACTGCGCACCGCTTGCTCGTTGTAGGTAACGCCGTGCGTACCCCACATGTACGGCACAACATATCGGTTGCCCGGGTCCCAGTTGGTTGCCAACTGTTTCATGATATCCTCGCGCATGTGCTTGAGGTTCGGCAGTTTGGATTTGTCGATCTTTTGCAGGATGCCGCCGGCCGGAATCAGGCGGCCGATCTGTGAGCCGGAATGGCTGACCACGTCGTAGCCGCTGTTGCCGGCGAGAAGTTTTGCGTCGATGGACTCAATCGAGTCGTAGTTGTCGTAGACGACTTTGATGCCGAACTCTTTCTCGAAGTTCGCGATGGTGTCCTCGGCGATGTATTCCGCCCAGTTGGTGACATGCAGGGTTTTTCCCTGGGCGTGCGCCGCGACGGTGAAAACCGCGAGCAACAGCGCAACTGCAATGCGGGAGAATTTCATTTTTCGTTCCTCCGGTTGGTTGAAATTTCCGCGCGCGGGAACTGCGTCCCCGGCGCGGGGCGTTCGGTATTTATAGCACAGCCCGGCGGAAACGGGCGGGAATGGCCGCGGTGAATTTCGGGCGGGTGGGCGACGCGCCCACCGGCCGGAATTTGCCCTAT
Source organism: Gammaproteobacteria bacterium (assembly GCA_028066695.1). Taxonomy (GTDB): domain Bacteria; phylum Pseudomonadota; class Gammaproteobacteria; order Arenicellales; family Poriferihabitantaceae; genus JAHRAW01. The sequence goes on from JALCBG010000004.1 coordinate 22,449, forward strand.
TCCCTCGCGCGGCGGTTGATTATGGCGACCGCGCCGAGCGTGACCGCGGCGCCGCAGAGTTGCAGCCAGGACATGCGCTCGCCGAGAAACACAAACGCGCCGGCCAGGCCGAACACCGGAATCAAGTTCAAAAAACTGCCCGCGTAATTTGCGCCGATGCGCGCCAGCGCGGCGATGTAAAGCGAAAACGCGAGCGCGTATTGCACCACGCCGGAGGCGGCGGCCAGCGCCCACGCGGACGGCGGCGCGTCGAGCGACGCATTCGGCGTGAACAGCCGCTCCAGCGGCAGCAATGCAAGCGCAAAACCGAGCGCGGCGAGTTGCTGCCAGGCGACGATGAGCACGGCGTCTATGCGCCGGGCAAAACGCCCGGACAGCACCACATAAAGCGCCGCAGTCAGCGTGCCGGCGAAAACCAGCGCGTTGCCGAGCAGCCGGCCGCCACTGATTCCGCCGGGGTGCAGTGCGCCGAGCGCAACCACGAGTCCGCCGAGCGCGAGCAACGACAGCAGCGTCAGTCGCGCGCCGGGCTTTTCGCCGAACAGCAGCGCCGACAGCGCCAAAATCAAAACCGCTTCGCTCGCGTAGATCAGCGCCGCGCTGCCGGCTTCGGTGAACAGCAAGCCGATCAGCGACAGCAAATACGCGAGACCCGGTTCCAGCAGGCCGAGCGCCGCGACCGCGAGCAAGTCGCGCCTTGTCAGGCGCGGCAACGGCGCGCGCCGCAACAACAAATATCCCCATAACAATGCGACGCTCGCAACCAGTTGCACCACCAGCAAGAACACCGGCGGAAAGGATGCGAGCACACTTTTCGACATCACCAGCGCGCCGCCCCAGCACAGCGTGGCGAGAGTCGCAAGCAGCGCGCCGGCGGAATACGGCGGTGGGCGGGTGGTAACTACCCCCGTCTCTCCGCAAAAAACTCGGCCAGCAATTCGCGCGCGCGCGCTTCTTCCACGCCGGCGGTGACTTTGCAGCGGTGGTTGACAAACGGCGCGTCGGTCAGGTCCAGCGCGCCGCCGGCGGCGCCGTATTTGGGGTCGCGGGCGGCGAATATCAGATGCGCGATGCGCGCGTGCAGCAGCGCGCCGGCGCACATTACGCACGGCTCAAGAGTCGCATACAGCGCGGCGCCGGGCAGGCGGTGGTTGCCGGCGCGCGCAGCCGCATCGCGCAGCGCGAGGATTTCGGCGTGCGCGCTCGGGTCGCGCAGCGCGATGCTGCGGTTGTAGCCGCGCCCGAGAATTTCGCCGTCGCGCGCGACCACCGCGCCGACCGGTACTTCGCCTTCGTCGCGCGCGCGCGCCGCCAACTCCAGCGCATGCGCCATCATTTCACGGTCTTCGCTCATTCCCATTCTATGGTCGCCGGCGGTTTTGCCGAGATGTCGTAGACCACGCGGCTGACGCCCGGCACTTCGTTGCAGATGCGCGCCGAGGCCGAGGCCAGCAGCGCATGCGGGAGGCGCGCCCAGTCGGCGGTCATAAAGTCGGTGGTCTCCACCGCGCGCAATGCGATGACATGTTCATAGGCGCGCTTGTCGCCGGTTACGCCGACCGATTTGACCGGCAAAAACACCGCGAAGGCCTGGCTGACATGCGAATGCATTTTATGGTTTTGCAATTCCTCCATGAAAATCGCGTCGGCGCGGCGCAGCACACCGGCGAATTCGCGGCGCACTTCGCCGAGGATGCGCACCGCCAGACCGGGGCCCGGAAACGGGTGGCGGGCGATCAGCGATTCCGGCAGGCCGAGTTCGCGCCCGACCGCGCGCACTTCGTCCTTGAATAAATCGCGCAGCGGCTCAAGCAATTTGAGGCGCATGCGCTGCGGCAGGCCGCCGACATTGTGGTGGGATTTGATCAGCGTCGCCTGCCCGCTTCCGCCGCCGGAGTCGCCGGCCGATTCTATGACATCCGGGTAGATCGTCCCCTGCGCCAGCCACTTTGCGTCTTCCACGCGCGCGGCTTCGCGTTCAAAAATTTCAATGAACAAATTGCCGATGATTTTGCGCTTGCGCTCCGGCTCGGTCACGCCTTTTAAGCGCGCGAAAAATTCATCTGCCGCGTCCACGCGGCGAACGCGAACGCCGAGGTGTTCGGCAAAAGTTTGCATGACCAGGTCGCCTTCGTTCATGCGCAGTAGGCCGGTGTCGACGAAAATGCAGGTCAGTTGCGCGCCGATTGCTCTTTGCAGCAAGGCCGCGGCGACCGAGGAATCGACTCCGCCGGACAGGCCGAGAATCACTCCCTCGCCGCGGGTTTGTTCGCGAATCTCGTCCAGCGCGCGCGCAACGATGTTCGCCGGCGTCCACTCGCGCGCGCAGCCGCATACGCCGTGCACAAAATTGGAGAGGACTTCACTGCCGCCTTCGGTCTGCGTTACCTCGGGATGAAATTGCAGACCGAAAAATCCGCGCGCTTCGTCGGCGACCGCGGCGAAAGGCGCGTTGTCGCTGGCGGCGAGCGCCTTAAAACCGGGCGGCAATTCGGTTACGCGGTCGGCGTGACTCATCCAAACTTCACGCGCTACTGAACGCGCGCCGAGCAATTCGCTGTCCGCGCAAGATTCAATGCGCGCGCGGCCGTATTCGCCGCGCGCGGCTTGCGCGACCGCGCCGCCGAGTTGCGCGACCATGGTCTGCATGCCGTAGCAAATGCCGAGCAGCGGTTTTCCCATGTCAAAAATTTCCGGCGGCGCGCGGCGCGCGCCTTCGGCAAAGGCCGAGGCCGGGCCGCCCGACAAAATCACGCCGCGCGGCGCGAACTACTTGATCCGCGCAAACGGCGCATTCCACGGAAAAATCTCGCAATACACGCCGGACTCGCGCACCGCGCGCGCAATCAGCCGGGTGTATTGCGCGCCGAAATCCAGAATCAAAATGCGCGAGTTGGCGGGCGCGGCGTTTTTATCGGGGGCGGACATGAATAAAAATAAAATGAGCCGGCCGCTCGGCGCCGGCGAAAATTCGTTCGCGCGCGCTCATTCGCCGCGGTAGTTCGGCGCCTCTTTCACGATGGAAACATCGTGCACATGGCTTTCCTTCATGCCGGCATTGGTGATGCGCACAAACCGCGCGCGCGTTCGCATCTCTTCTATGGTGGCGTTGCCGGTGTAACCCATGCTGGCGCGCAGCCCGCCCATCAATTGGTGAATCACTTTGCGCATCGGGCCCTTGTAGGGGACGCGCCCTTCAATCCCTTCGGGCACCAGTTCGTCTGCGCTGTCGGCGCCGTGCTGGAAGTAGCGGTCTTTCGCGCCTTGCTGCAGCGCGCCGAGCGAGCCCATGCCTCGGTAGGATTTATACGAGCGCCCCTGATACATCTCAATTTCGCCGGGGGATTCGTCGGTGCCGGCGAGCAGTCCGCCGACCATGACCGCGTGCGCGCCGGCCGCGATGCATTTGGCGATGTCGCCGGAGGAGCGCACGCCGCCGTCGGCGATCAGCGCGACATCGGAGTTTTTCAGGCCGAGTCGCGCCTGCTCTATCGCGTGAATCTGCGGCACGCCGACGCCGGCGACTATGCGCGTGGTGCAAATGGAGCCGGGGCCGATGCCGATTTTGACCGCGTCGGCGCCGGCCTCGGCCAAATCGCGCGCGGCCTCGGCCGTGGCGATGTTGCCGCCGATCACCTGCGCCTGCGGGTGCGCTTTTTTGATCTTGGAGACGCGCGCGAGCACCGAGGCAGAATGCCCATGCGCGGTGTCCACGACGATCGCGTCCACGCCGACGCCCAGCAATTCCTCCACGCGCTCGTCCGCGTCGTCGCCGACGCCGACCGCGGCCGCGACCAGCAGCCGGCCTTGCGCGTCGCGGCACGCGTTCGGGTGGTCGCTGGATTTTTGGATGTCCTTGACCGTGATCAACCCGCGCAAATTGCCGCCCTCGTCCACCACCAGCACCTTTTCAATGCGGTGGCGGTGCAAAAGCGCCTCCACTTCTTCGGCGCCCGCGCCTTCGCGCACCGTGACCAGCCGCTCGGCCGGCGTCATGACTTTGCTGACCGCGGTGTCCATGGATTTTTCAAAGCGCAAATCGCGGCTGGTGACGATGCCGACCGCGCGCGCGCCGTCCATCACCGGCACGCCGGAGATCGCGTGTTTTTGCATCAACTCCAGCACATCGCGCACGCTCGCATGTTTGCCGGCGGTGACCGGATCGCTGATGACGCCGCTCTCGTGTTTTTTTACGCGGCGCACTTCCTCGGCCTGCGCGCGCGGTGTGCAGTTGCGGTGAATGACACCGACTCCGCCGGCCTGCGCCAGGCATATCGCGGCGTTGGCGCCGGTGACGCTGTCCATCGCCGCCGACAGCAGCGGCAGATTCAGCGACAATTCGCGGGTAAAGCGCGTGCGCAAATCGGCTTCGCGCGGCAGGAACGCCGAGCGCGCCGGCAGCAGCAGCACATCGTCAAAGGTCAGCGCCAGCGTCGCATCCATTTGCGCATTATACACGCGGCCGGCATAATGCGGACCCCTACACCACTTTCAAGCGGAGCGCGCCGTGGCGGTTTCCAAAGAAGCGCAGCAATTGAAGCAGGTGCCATTGCTGTCGAGCCTTGATCCGAAGCAACTGAAGTTGCTCGCCTTCACCTGCGAGGTTTTTGATTACGCCGACCGGGAATTTCTGTTCCGCCAGGGCGAGGCCTCCGACTGCGTCTATGTGGTGCTGGACGGCGAGGTGGAAGTTCTCGGCGGCGGCGATGGCGGACACGAGGTGCTGCTGGCGAGCGCCGGCGCGAACACTCTTATTGGCGAGATGGCGGTGCTCGGCGGAGACGCGCGCACCGCCAGCATCCGCGCGCGCGGCGCGGGGTCGGCGCTGAAAATTCCGAACGAGCGCTTTTTGGAACTGGTCACCGGCAATCCGCAGGTCGCGCTGCAAGTGATGCGCACGCTGAGCGCCAAACTCTCCACAACCACCCGCCACGCCGCCGGCCTGCAGACGCGCCTCGACGAATTGGAAAAACGCTGAGCCGGACCGCGCGCCGCCGCCCCGCTCCCCGCATTGTCATGGACAAATCCATCTACCGCTACATCCTGCGCCACACCAAGCGCGACCAGATTTTTCTGGTGCTGCTGACCGCGGCCTCCATGCCGCTGGTCTATTACTCGCTGGAAATTCCGAAACTGATCATCAACAAGGCGATCGGCGGCGGCGCGGCAGCCTACCAGGCGTTCGGTATTTCCATGACGCAGATCCAGTATCTGCTGCTGCTCAGCGGCATCTTCTTGGCCATGGTCATCATCAACGGCGGCATGAAGTATGTGATCAATGTGTACCGCGGCGTGCTCGGCGAGCGCATGCTGCGGCGCTTTCGCTACACGCTGTATGCGCGCATTCTGCGCTTTCCGCTGCCGCATTTTAAAAATGTAAGCGCCGGCGAAATCATCCCGATGGTCACCGCCGAGACCGAGCCGCTCGGCGGTTTCATCGGCGATTCCATCGCGCTGCCGGTGATGCAGGGCGGGCTGCTGCTGACCTACCTGTCGTTTATTTTTGTGCAGGACTTTTGGCTGGGCATCGCCTCCATCGCGCTGTATCCGCCGCAGATTTGGCTGATACCGCGCCTGCAGCACGCGGTCAACCAACTGAGCAAGGAGCGCGTGCAAAATGTCCGCAAACTTTCCGACCGCATCGGCGAATCGGTCGCCGGCATTTCCGACATTCACGCCAACGACGCCGGCGACTACGAGCGCGCCGATATCAGCCGGCGGCTCGGTGTGGTGTTCGGAATCCGCAACGAAATTTACCGCCGAAAGTTCTTCATCAAGTTCCTGAACAACTTTCTGGCGCAACTGACGCCGTTTTTTTTCTATTCCATCGGCGGCTATTTGGTGCTGAAAAACCAGTTGTCGCTCGGCGCGCTGGTGGCGGTGCTGGCCGCCTACAAGGACATCGCGCCGCCGTGGAAGGAGTTGCTGAAGTTCTACCAAATCACCGAGGATGTGCGCGTCAAATACGCGCAGATCATTGAGCAGTTCGCGCCGCAGGGAATGCTCGCGCCGGAACTGCAGCGGCCGCTGGACGACGACGCGGCGCAAATCAAACTGGACGGCGGCGTACGCGCCAGCCGGCTGCGATACAGCGAGGACGCGGCGGCGCGCGTGGACGGCATGGATTTTGAAATCGGCGGAGACGCGCACACCGCGGTGTTCGGCCGCGACGGCGGCGGCGGGGACGAATTGATGCAGTTGCTGGCGCGGCTGCTCGCGCCGAACGCCGGCGCGGTGCATTTCGGCGGCGTGGATTCGCAGACCCTGCCCGAGTCGGTGACCGGGCGGCGCATCGGCTATTGCGGCGCCGATTCGCGGCTGTTCAACGCGTCCATTCGCGACAACTTGTATTACGGGCTGAAACAGCGGCCGGTAAATGCGGATGCGGATGAAGACGGGGATGACGACGCGCACCGCCGGACCATTAAAGAATCGCTTGCCTCCGGCAACTCCACGCAAAACCGAAACGCCGACTGGGTGGACATCGGCCTGGCCGGCGCGGCCGACGCCGGCGCGTTTGAAGACGCCGTACACGCGGTGATTGAATGCGTGGAATTGGATGACGAATTGCTGACACTGGCATTGCGCTCGGCCGACATTGAATTGCCGCCGCGCCTCGCCGCGCAAATCGCCGCGTTGCGCGAGCAGGTGGTCGGCGAGGTCAACCAACTCGGCTCGGGCGGCATCATTGAACCGCTGGACGCGTCGCAATACATTCAAAATTTAACCGTGGAGGAAAACCTTCTGTTCGGCGCGCCGGCGAGCGGCATCAGCGCCGCCGAATTTCTCGCGGAAAATTCGCTCGCGCAAAAAGTCCTGCATGACAGCGGCCTGCAGCGCGACCTTGGCGGCATCGGTTTGGAACTCGCGCGGCTGATGGTGGAATTGTTTTCCGATGTGCCGGACGACAGCGAATTGTTTGAGCAGTTCAGTTTCATAAAGGCCGCCGACTTGCCGGAATACCGGGAGTTGCTCGCGAGCGTGGATGCCGCCGGCGAAGACGGAGACGACGAAATTTCTCCGCCGATGCGCGAAAAACTCGTGGCGCTCAGTTTGCAGTTGTGCCCGGCGCGCCACCGCCTGGGGTTGATCACGCCGGAAATTCAAGAGAAAGCGCTGACCGCGCGCAAAATTTTAATGCGCGAATTCGGCGGCGACGGCGCGCGCATCCGCTTCTTTGACCGCGACAGTTACAACCCCGGCATGTCGGTGCAGGAAAACCTGCTGTTCGGCATGATCGCCTACTCCAAAGGGCACCTGCAGCCGCGCGTCACCGAAACCATCCGCGGCGTCCTGAAAAAGGCAAACTTAAACCGCGAAATCGTGCTCGCCGGACTGGACTGCCCGGCCGGCGCGGGCGGCATGAAATTGCCGGCCGCCCTCCGCCAAAAACTCACGCTGGCGCGAGCGCTTTTGAAAAACCCGGATGTGCTGATCATCAACAACGCGCTCGGCGACTTGGACGGCCGGAGTTTCACGCGCATTCTCGGGCGCGTCATGGAGGCGCGGCGCGGGCGCAATTTGATCTGGGCGCTGAACGACCCGGCCTGCCTGGCGCGCTTTGCGCGGGTGCTGATCATTGAGAAAAACAAACTGGCGCACCAAGGCGCGCCGGACGAATTGGCCGGGGTGATCGCCGAGTTGTGAGCGCCCGCGCATGCATGCGCGCCGCCGCGCGATGTGTTGTATGATTGCCTGCCAACCCCCACCCGCCTCCGCCATGTTTATTCGCGCACTCTCATTTACCCTCCCCCTGCTATTCTGCCTCTCCGCGGCGGCGCAGAATTCCGGCCAAGATTCCGACGCCGCGCCCGGCCTGGCCGGCCTCGCCCCGGCCGAGCAGCCGGTGATGAAGCCCGAGCAGGCCGACGCGATCAAGTTGATCTCCTACCTGATCAACAAATCGCATTACCGCACGCGCCCGCTGGATGACGGTTTTTCCGAGGGCGTTTTGCAGGCCTATCTGGAGGCGCTGGATCCCGGCAAAAATGTCTTCCTGCAGTCTGACATTGACGGCTTTGAAAACCTGCGCCACCAGTTTGACGACTACATCCGCGACGGCCGGCTCGGCCCGGTGTTCGGCATGTTTGACATCCTGCGCATCCGCATAGATCAGCGCGTGGAATACGCGCTCGCGCGGCTGGAGCAGCCGTTTGACTTTGCGCGCGACGAGGAATTTTTGTTTGACCGCAGCGACGCCGGCTGGGCGCGCGACGCCGCCGAGTTGGACGCGATTTGGCGGCGGCGCATCAAGAACGACATTCTCAACCTGCGCCAGTCCGGCAAGGAGGAGGACGCGATTCGCGAGACGCTGGCGCGCCGCTACACCCACCTGGCGCGGCGCACGCGGCATTTCAAATCCGAAGACGTGTTCCAGACTTTTGTGAACGCCTATTTGCGCCGCATAGATCCGCACACCACCTATTTCTCGCCGCGCGCCAGCGAGAACTTTCAGATTCACATGCGCCTGTCGCTGGAAGGCATCGGCGCGGTGCTGCAAAGCGACAACGAGTACACGCAGGTGCGGCGCATCATCCCCGGCGGGCCGGCCGACATCGCCGGCGAACTGCAGGCCGAAGACCGCATCGTCGGCGTCGCCCAGGAAGACGGCGAGATGGTGGATGTCATCGGCTGGCGCATGGACGACGTGGTCGCGCTGATTCGCGGCCCGAAAGGCTCGCTCGTCCGCCTGGAAGTGCTGCCGGGGGAAGGCGCGCCGGACAGCCCGACGCGGGTGCTGTCGGTGCGCCGCGACAAAATCAGTCTGGACGAGCAGGCCGCAAAAAAACGCACACTGGAAATTGACCTGCCGCAGGGCAAGGCCGACATCGGCGTCATCGACCTGCCGTCGTTCTACATAGATTTCGCCGGCCAGCACCAAAAACTCCCGAACTACCGCAGCACCACGCGCGATGTGCGCAAGTTGCTCGCCGAGTTTGAAGAGGAAGGCATAGACGGCCTGATCATTGACCTGCGCGGCAACGGCGGCGGCGCGCTCAGCGAAGCGGTCGCGCTGACCGGGCTGTTCATAGACCGCGGCCCGGTGGTGCAGGTGCACAACGCCGGCGGGCGCACCCATGTGGACCGCGACCCCGACCCGGGAATCGTTTACCGCGGCCCGCTCGCGGTGCTGGTGGATTCGGGCAGCGCCTCGGCCTCGGAGATTTTCGCCGGCGCGATTCAGGATTACGGCCGCGGGCTGGTCATCGGCGAGCCGACTTTCGGCAAGGGCACCGTGCAGCACCTGGTCAGCCTCGACCGCTTCGCCAAAAGCGGCGCCTCGCTCGGACAGTTGAAAGTGACCATCGCGCAATTCTTCCGCGTCAACGGCGACAGCACGCAGCACCGCGGCGTCATTCCTGACTTCATCTGGCCGACCGCGGGCGACGACGCCGAATCCGGCGAACGCGCCTATGAAACCGCCATCGCCTGGCGGCGCATCGCGCCGGCCGCATTCGCCCGCCACGCCGAATCGCCGGCGCCGGACGCGCTCGCGCATGTGCGCGCGCTGCACGAGGCGCGCGTGGAAGAGAGTCCGGAATTCCGCTACTGGCGCGACGCGGCGAAAATGGACGAAGAGCGCCGCGACATCAAGTCGGTCGCGCTGCATGAAAAGAAACGCAAACGCGAGCGCGAAGCGCGCGAGGCGCGCGAACTGGAATTGGAAAACCGCATGCGCCGCGCGCTCGGCAAGAAGACCGCGGCCTCGCACAAAGCGCTGACCGAGGAAAACGAAGCGCAGGACCGCGCCGCCGAAAACGACCGCCTGGCCTCCGAGCCGGACGCGTTTTTGCGCGAGAGCGGCCGCATTCTGAGCGACTACCTGCACGCGCTCGGCGGTCGCCTCGCCAGCGTCGGACGCGACGGCGCGCAAGCCGGCGAATAATCCGCCGGATTCGCTTCCGGCTGCTTTTTGTCAGTGGCGCGCGCGATGCATGACTCCGAATTCGGGCGCGCGGCGCGCGACAGCGGCATTTTGCGGCTGATGGACGACCTCGGCGGCGCGATCAACCGCGACGCCGGCGTGCAGATGCTCGGCGGCGGAAATCCGGCCGCGATTCCCGCAGTGGAAAAAGTGTTCCGCGCCGAGATGGAGGCGATGCTCGCCGACGGGCGCGCCTTTGAGCGCATGGTCGGCAACTACGATTCGCCGCAGGGCAACGACGCCTTCATTGAAGCGCTCGCTGAATTGCTGTCGGGCGCGCTCGGGCAGCCGTTGACGCGCGACAACATCGCCGTCACCAACGGCAGCCAGGCCGCCTTCGGCGCGCTGTTCAACATGTTCGCCGGGCGCGCGCGCGGCGGCAAGGTGAAAAAAATCCTGCTGCCGATGACACCGGAATACATCGGTTATGCCGACCTACTGCCCGGCGTTCGCCATGGGTTCACCGCGGCGCGCCCGCGCATTGAGGAACTGGACGACTGGCGCTTTAAATACCGGCTGGATTTTGAACGCCTGCGCATCGGCGATGACATCGGCGCGGTGTGCATTTCGCGCCCGACCAACCCGAGCGGCAATGTGATCACCGACGACGAACTCGCCCGCCTGCGGCGCATGGCGCGCGAGGCCGGCGTGCCGCTGATCGTCGACGGCGCCTACGGGCCGCCCTTCCCCGGCATCGTGTTCACGCGCGCCACGCCGTGCTGGGATGAAAACATGATCCTGTGCCTGAGTCTGTCAAAACTCGGCATGCCCGGCGCGCGCACCGGGATCGTGGTCGCCCGCCCGGAGATCATCGCGCACATCACCGAATCCAACGCGATTTTCACGCTCGCGCCCGGGCGTTTCGGGCCGTCACTGGCCGCGCGGCTGCTGGCCAACGGAGGTGAAAAACTGACGGCGCTATGCGCGCAACACATCACGCCGTATTACCGCGAGCGCTCGCGCCGCGCCGGAGAATTGCTGCGCGAGGCCGCGCATGGCGTGCCGCTGCGCGTGCATGCCTCCGAGGGCGCGATCTTTTTGTGGCTGTGGTTTCCGGGCATGCCAATCAGCGGCGACGCGCTCTACCGGCGGCTCAAGCGGCGCGGCGTGCTGGTGGTCGCCGGCGAGCACTTTTTTCCGGGGCTGAAAGGCGCCTGGCGGCACCGCGAAGAATGCATCCGCGTCACCTTCGCCGCCGAGGCCGCGCAACTGGAGCGCGGCATCGCCGCCATCGGTGAGGAAGCGCGGCGCGCGTATGCGGCGCGCTGACGCGGCGCGCTTTGGTATGATTGCCGCGCGCCAACCGGACGCATAATGCAATGGCAAAACTGCTGGTAATCGACCGACAAAAAGAATCCAAGGTGCCGTTTCTGCGCGGCATGCTGACGCGCTCGCTGCAGGACGCCGGACTGGATTTCGGCGCCGCCTACCAACTGGCGACCGAGATTCGCGACGACCTGGACGACGCCGAAGAGATCACCACGATGGAATTGCGCGAGCGCGTGACCGAGGCGCTCGGCGAGGGGCATCCGAACGCGCTCGGCCGCTACCGCGCGGCCGACATCTACCGCGAAAACCTGCAGGTGGTCTACAGCGACGGCCACACCGCGCCGTTCTCGCGCGGCATTCACGCGCAGCGCATGGCGAGTTGTTCGCTGCCGCGCAAAACCTGCAACGCGATCGCGCGCATGATTCACGGAAAACTGATCCGCGAAAAACAGCGGCAAATTTCCACCCCCGACCTGACGGCGGTGACCTACCGCACCATCGCCAAGGAACTCGGCCGGGAACGCGCCGACCATTACCTGATTTGGAACGACTTCATCGACAACGACCAGCCGCTGCTGGTGCTGCTCGGCGGCATGCCCGGCACCGGCAAGAGCACGGTCGCCACCGGGCTGGCAAACAGCCTCGGCGTGGTGCGCACGCAATCAACCGACATGCTGCGCGAGGTGATGCGCATGCTGATTCCGGAGCGGCTGTCGCCGCTGCTGCACACCTCGTCGTTCAAGGCTGGCGGCGCGGTGGACAGCGCCGAACTGCATGCGCTGAAAAACGACGACAATTTGCTCTACGGTTTTCAGCGGCAGAGCGAGTTGGTGGAGGTGGCGTGCCAGGCGGTGCTGCAGCGCGCGCTGAACGAGCGCGTGTCCATGATCATTGAGGGCGTGCACATCCGCCCGACCCTGCTGCATCATGTGGATACCGGAGACGCGGTGGTGGTGCCGTTCGCGCTGTGCGTTCTGGACCGCGAGGCGCTGATCAGCCGCATCAAAGGCCGGCGCGTGCGCACGCAGCAGCGGCGCGCGGCGCGCTATTTGGAAAAATTTGACGACATCTGGCAACTGCAGTCGGCGCTGCTGTCGGAGGCCGACGGCGCCGACATTCAAATCATCAACAACCGCGACAGCGAGGAAAGCGTGCACCAAATCATCAAGACGATCACGCAGACCATCGCCGCAACCTACGACGCGAAGCGCCTCGCCGCGCTGCGCCGGCAATTTCAATAAGACCTTCCCCGCCTATGAACCACCGCGGATTGGTATTCATCTTGGACGGACTCGGCGACCGCCCGTGCCGGCAACTGCGCGGGCGCACGCCGCTGGAAGCGGCGAAGACGCGCGCGCTCGACCGCATGGCGCGGCTGCACCAGTGCGGGATGATGGACCCGCTCGCCCCCGGGCGCTGCGTGGACACGCATGTCGGCGCCGGCATTTTGCTCGGGCTGCCGCCTCGCGAGGCGCTCAGTTTGCGCCGCGGGCCGGTGGAGGCGGCCGGCATCGGCCTGGACATGCGGGCCGGCGATGTGCTGTGGCGCGCGAACTTTGCGCGCATAGAGGCCGGCGCGGGCGCGAATGGCGGCTACCGCATTCTGGACCGCCGCGCCGGGCGGATTCGCGGCGGCGAAACCGAATCGCTGTGCGCGGCGCTGAACAGCGCGCTGCGCGACGACCCGCTCGCGCCCGGCATCGGCGCGAGTTTGCACGCGGCCACGCAGCACCGCGCGGTGCTGCAGTTGCGCGGCGAAAACCTGTCGGCGCAGGTCAGCGACACCGACCCCGGCGGACCCGGCGCCGCGCGCGGCGTGCAGCGCGCCGCGCCGCTGGTGGAAGACGCGGCCGCGCGCGCCACCGCCGACGCGGTCAACCGCTTTACCGCGCGCGCGCATCAGTTGCTGTCCGGGCATCCGGTCAACACCGCGCGCGCTTCGCGCGGGCAGTGCCCGGCGAACGGCGTGCTGCTGCGCGGCGCCGGCGCGCACCACCCGCCGCGCAACATGCTCGCGCGCCTGCGCCTGAAAGTCGCGGTGGTCGCCGGGGAAAAAACCGTGCTCGGCCTCGGCAACCTGTTCGGCTTCACCTGCATCACCGACGAGAGTTTCACTTCGCTGCCCGACACCAACATCGCCGGAAAATTGCGCGCAGCGCTGGACGCGCTGGCGCGCCACGATTTGGTGTTCGTGCATATCAAAGGCACCGACATCGCCGCGCACGACAAAAATCCATTGCTAAAGGCGGCCTGCATCAGCCGCTTTGACCGCGAACTCTCCCGCGTGCAACTGGACGACACCGTGGTCGCGGTCTGCGCCGACCATTCCACCGATTCGCGGCGCGGCGAGCACAACGCCGACGCGGTGCCGGTGCTGCTGCGCCATGTCGGCGGGCGGCGCGACCGGGTGCGCTATTACAACGAGATCGACTGCATTGACGGCGGACTCGGGCGCATCAGCGCGCACGCGTTTTTATGCATGGTGCTGGACGCGATGGGCGCGGCCGGCGGAATGAGCGGCGGCTTGGAGGTGTTTGACTGACGGATTTCGCCGCGGGAGTGCGGCGTTTAACCGCCGGCGCGCGCATCGGCCGGCTGCATGTGTTTCACCAGCAACTGCAGCGTGCGCGCGCCGCGGTATTCGTTGACCTGCAGTTCATACGCGGCCTGCACCGTGCCCTGCTTCGCCGCCTCCCGCCCCGGCTCGGCCTGGCCGAAAGCGATCGCCTCCAGCGCGCGCGCGCCGTCCGGCAGCGTCAATTGCATTTTCAAGTGATGCTCGCCGACCACGCGCTGCGCGGTAACGCGGAAATGCCCGTCAAACAGCGGCGGCGGAAAGTGCTGCCCCCACGGCGAGGCCGAGCGCATCAATTCGGCGTTGTCCAGCGTGAAATCTTCCTCGGCGAGGGGCCCGTCGGTCAGGATCTCATCGCAGGGCGCGTGCTCGGCGAAATGCGCGGCCGCAAGTTCGTGGAAATGCCGCGCGAACGCGTCAAAATTTTCCGGCGCGATGGTCAGCCCGGCGGCCATCGCGTGCCCGCCGAATTTTTCCACCAGCCCCGGCGCGCGCGCCGAGATGGCTTCCAGCAAGTCGCGGATGTGCAGCCCGTCCACCGAGCGCGCCGAGCCGCGCAGTTTTCCGTCTTCGCCCGGCGCGAACGCCACCGCCGGCCGCTCAAACCTCTCGCGCACGCGCGACGCGACCAGCCCGACCACACCCTGGTGCCAGCCGCGCTCAAACAGGCAGAAACCGTCGCGGCTTTCGCCGCCGCGCTCCAGTTCCGCGATGGTTTTCATCGCCTGGCGCTGCATCGTTTGTTCTATGCCGCGCCGTTCGCGGTTCATCGCGTGCAGCGCGCGCGCGTATTCATGCGCGCCGGCCGCGTCTTCGGCGAGCAGGCATTCAATCCCGGTGGAAATGTCGTCCAGCCGGCCGGCCGCGTTGATGCGCGGCGCGACCAAAAAACCGAGCGCGCGCGAATCGGCCTGCGCGCAGTTGCGCCCGGCGATTTCCAGCAGCGCGCGAATGCCGGGGCGGCAGCGCCCGGCGCGAATGCGCGAAATCCCCTGCGCGACCAAGATCCGGTTGTTGGCGTCCAGCGGCACCAAGTCGGCGACCGTGCCGACCGCGACCAGGTCCAGGTATTCGGCGAGGTTCGGCGCATCGCGCCCGGCGCGCGCAAACCAATTTTCGGTGCGCAGGCGCGCGCGCAGCGCCAGCAGCAAATAGAAGATCACGCCGGCGCCGGAAAGCGCCTTGGACGGAAATTCGCAGCCGGGCTGGTTCGGGTTGACGATCGCGTCGGCCTCCGGCAGGCGCGCGCCGGCGAGATGGTGGTCGGTGACGATGACCGCGACTCCGGCCGCGCGCAGCCGGGCGACGCCGTCCATGCTGGAGATGCCGTTGTCCACGGTGATGACCAGGTTCGGCGCGCGCGCCAGCACGGCCTCGGCGATTTTCGGCGACAGGCCGTAGCCGTCTTCAAAACGGTTCGGCACTTGGTATGCGACATGTTCTGCGCCAAATGCGCGCAGCGCGAGCAGCGCGAGCGCGGTGCCGGTGGCGCCATCGGCGTCGTAGTCGCCGATGACCAGAATCTTCCAGTTGCTTTCCAGCGCTTTTTGCAGCAGCGCGGCGGCCGCATCGCAGCCTTTCAGTTGCTCCGGCGGCTGCAACCGTTTCAGCGAATAGTCCAACTCGCTGCGCGCGCGCACATTGCGGTTCTCGTAAATCCGCTGAAGCAGCGGCGGCAGCCCGCCACCGTCCAAACTGCTCATCGGCCGCCGCCGCGCGATTTTTCTAATCATTGCGGCCGCCCGGCGCGGCGGCGAATCGCGGGTTGCGCGCGCGGCTCCATCTACGCGAGTTTTTCCATCCGAATGCGGACGATTTCGCCGGCGACGCTGTCCAGCGCGGCGAGTTTGGCCAGCGCCGCATCCATGCTGCGCTCGCGCGTGCGCTGCGTGAGCATGATGATGGTGACGCTTTCGTCGGCGCGCCCGCGCCCCTTTTGCAGCAGCGTGTCAATGCTGATGCCGCTGTCGCCGAAGATGCGCGCGATTTCGGCGAGAACGCCGGGGCGGTTGGCCGCGCGCATGCGCAGGTAATACGCGGTTTCTATTTCGCCGATGGGCAGGATCGGCAGCGCGGCCAGCGAGCCCGGCTGAAACGCCAGATGCGGCACGCGGTTTTGCGGGTCGGTGGTGATCGCGCGCACCACATCCACCAAGTCGGCGACCACCGCCGAGGCGGTCGGCTCGCCGCCGGCGCCGGCGCCGTAATACAGCGTCGGCCCGACCGCGTCGGCATGCACCAAAATCGCGTTCATCACGCCGCCGACGCCGGACAGCAGTTGGCGCTCCGCAACCAGCGCCGGGTGCGCGCGCAATTCAATGCCGTCCGGCGCGCGGCGCGCCAGCGCGAGGTGCTTGATGCGGTGGCCGAGTTCGCGCGCATAGGCGATGTCCTCGGCGGCGATGCCGCGGATGCCCTCCACATGCACGCGCGCAAACTGCAGCGGAATGCCGAAGGCGATGGAGGCGAGGATGGTGAGTTTGTGCGCGGCGTCTATGCCGTCAATGTCAAATTCCGGCTGCGCTTCGGCGTAGCCGAGTTGCTGCGCGTCGCGAAGCGCCGCGTCAAAATCCATGCCGCTCTCGTCCATCGCCGACAGGATGTAATTGCAGGTGCCGTTGATAATGCCGGCGAGCCATTCAATGCGGTTGCCGGCGAGCCCTTCGCGCACCGACTTGATGACCGGAATGCCGCCCGCGACCGCGGCTTCAAACGCGACCATCACGCCGCGCCGCTGCGCGTTTTCAAAAATCGCGTTTCCGTGCAGCGCGATCAGCGCCTTGTTCGCCGTGACCACATGCTTGCCGTTGTCCACCGCGCGCAGCACCGCCTCGCGCGCGATTTCGTCTCCGCCGATCAACTCCACCACGATGTCGATATTCGGGTCGTTGGCGATGTCCAGCGGCGAATCGCCGAGCGCGATGCCGCCGGTGTCGCAGCCGCGCTTGCGCGACGGGTCGCGCACCGCGGCCGCGGCCACGCGAATTTCGCGCCCGGCGCGGCGGCGAATCTCGCATGCGTTGCGGCGCAGCACGTCCAGCGTGCCGCTGCCGACGGTGCCGAGGCCGAGCAGGCCTACATTAACCGCCTTCACTTGGCGGCGGCCGGAAAATGCGCTCGTGTAAAATCATGCCGCAGCGCCATGAAAAAAGTTTCCACAGAAAGTTCCCGCAAAAGTTCCGATCAAAAGTTAATGCGCCGTGAAACTGCACCTTGAAAACCGCGCCGGCCTGTTGTTGATTCAGTCCTGCGAGCCGCGCGCCGGCGCGCGCCACCGCATCCGCATCGACGGCGAGTGGCATGAACGAAGTTTGATTATAACCCCGCGCGGCGTGGAGATGTGGGAAGTCGGCGACGCGCGCGAGTTGCGCCTCGCCGATTTTGAGCGCCTCGCCGCGCTCGCGCCGGAAGTGCTGCTGCTCGGCGCCGGGCCGCGCGCGGTGTTTCCGCATGCCGCGCTGACCGTGCCGCTGATGCGCGCGCGCATCGGGCTGGAGGTGATGGACACGCCGGCGGCCTGCCGCACCTACAACATCCTCGCCGGCGACGGGCGCAATGCGGCCGCGGCGCTCATCGCGTAGCGCGCGCGGCGGCCATCAGTTTTTTCATCTCGCCGACCGCGCGCGGAAAGCCGACCGCGATGGCGCGCGCGACTATGGCGTGGCCGATGTTCAGTTCGTTGATTTGCGGCAGCGCGGCGATTGCCGCGGTGTTTTCATAGTGCAGTCCGTGGCCGGCGTTGACCAAAAGCCCGCATTCGTGCGCGCGCCGCGCGCCATCGGCCACCGCTTCCAACTCGGCGCGCTGCGCTCCGCCGCGCGCGCCGGCATAACCGCCGGTGTGCAGTTCCACCGCCGGCGCGCCGGCGCGCGCGCTCGCTTCTATCTGCGCCGGCTGCGGGTCTATGAACAGCGCGACGCGAATTCCCGCGCCGCCGAGCGCGGCGATCAATTCGGCCAGCCGGCCGCGCTGTGCAACTGCGTCCAGCCCGCCTTCGGTGGTCAGTTCGGCGCGCCGCTCCGGCACCACGCACACATCGGCCGGCGCCACGCGCAGCGCGATGTCGCGCATTTCATCGGTTGCGGCCATTTCCATGTTCAGTTTGGTGCGCGTGGCGCGCGCCATGCGCTCAATGTCGGATTCCACCACATGCCGGCGGTCCTCGCGCAGGTGCATGGTGATGCCGTCGGCGCCGGCGTCTTCGGCCTGCAGCGCCATTTCCACCGGGTCCGGGTAGTCGGTGCCGCGCGCCTGGCGGATGGTGGCGACATGATCGACATTGACGCCGAGCAGGATTTTGCCGGGGAGCGCGCTCACCCGGGCCGCCGGAAAGGGTAAAATAGGACTACTTGCACGCGCAACACTCCATCCCTTAAGTTAACCACATTCCCGGGGGAAATGAAGCCATGAAAACCGAGACTCCGCGAAAAAGTTCCGCGAAAAACCTCGCATTGACCGGCGCGCTCATCGCCGTTCTCGCCGTTGCCGCATTCACCGCATTGCGCGGCGGCGACTCGCCGGCATTGCGCGCCGACACCGGCAACTCCGCCGGCAAACCCTCGGGCGCGGTCGCCATCCTCGCCGGCGGCTGCTTCTGGTGCACGGAAGCCGTCTTTGAAAAACTGGACGGCGTCGGCGAAGTCATCTCCGGCTACACCGGCGGGCGCACCAAAAATCCGAGTTACGCGCAAGTCGGCGGCGGCGGCACCGGACACACCGAGGCGGTGCAGATCCACTACGACCCGGCGGTGATCTCCTACCGCGCATTGCTGCATGCCTTTTGGCGCGAGATCGACCCGACCGACAGGCGCGGACAATTCGTCGACCGCGGCAGCATGTACCGCCCGGCGATTTTCTACCACAACGAAAATGAAAAAAAACTGGCGCTGGCCTCGCGCGACGCGCTGCAGGCCTCGGGGCGTTTTGACAAACCGATCGTGGTGGAGATTGAACCGGCGCAAACCTTCTACCGCGCCGAGGAATACCATCAGGACTACTACAAGACGCATCCCTACCGCTACAAGATCTACCGGCACGGTTCGGGGCGCGACCAATTCCTCGCGCGCGTGTGGGGCGATGAACTGCATGCGCCTTACAGCGAAGAAACCGACGATGCGCCCGCCGACGCCGGCGCGCAACTGCAGGACCCCGAAGCGGCGCGCTACGCCAAGCCCGAAGAGGCGCAAATCAAATCCCGCCTGAACGCGCTGCAATACCGCGTGACCCAGCAGGACGCGACCGAGCCGCCGTTCCGCAATGAATACTGGGACAACAAGAAAGCCGGAATCTATGTGGATGTGGTCTCCGGCGAGCCGCTGTTTTCCTCCACCGACAAATACCGCTCCGGCACCGGCTGGCCGAGTTTCACCAAGCCGATAGAACCGCGTTTTCTGGTGCAAAAAACCGACTACAAACTGATCTACCCGCGCACCGAAGTGCGCAGCAAATACGGCGACTCGCATCTCGGCCATGTGTTCAAGGACGGGCCGGCGCCGACCGGGCTGCGCTACTGCATCAACTCGGCATCATTGCGCTTCATCGCCGCGGCGCAACTGGAGCAGTCCGGCTACGGCGAATACCGTCATTTGTTTGACTGAGCGCGCTGCCGCCGCGCTTCAAACAAAAACACGCCGGCCGCGACCGACACATTCAAACTCGGCACGGCCGCGTCCCCGGCCATCGAGATGCGCGCCAACAAATCGCAGCGCTCGCGCGTCAGGCGGCGCAACCCGCGCCCCTCGGCGCCGAGCACAATAGCGGTGGGCGCGGTGAAATCCACGCGGTTCCAGTCGGTCGCGCCGTCCGCATCGGCGTCGCCGCCGACCAGCCACACCCCGCGCCGCCGCAGCATCTCCATCGCGCGCGCCAGATTGGGCAGGTAGCACAGCGGCAAATGCGCGCTCGCGCCGGCCGAGACGCGCGCCGCGGCCGGCGTCAGCCGGCAGGCGCGGTCCTGCGGCAGCAGCACCGCGTCCGCGCCGGCGCAGGCCGCGCTGCGCATGCATGCGCCGAGGTTGTGCGGGTCCTGCACCCGGTCGAGAATCAGCAGCAGCGCCGGGCGGGTTAACCCTTCCAGCAATTCCTCCAACCCGCGCAAGTCCAGCGGCGCGCGGGCGCGCACGCGCGCAACCACGCCTTGGTGGCGGACGCCGCCGGCGAGCTGGTCAAGTTGCTCGCGCGCGGCCGCGCGCGCGGTCACGCCGGCGCGCTCCAATTCGCGCCGCAGGGTTTCGCTTCGCTTGTCGTAGCGCGAATCGGCGAGCCAAACTTCCAGCACGCGCTCCTTTGCGGCGAGCGTCGCGCGCACCGCGTGAAAACCGCAGACGATGTGTTCGTCTTCGCGCCCTCCCCTTGCGGAGGCCACGCTATTCCCCGATGCGCTGCAGCGACACTTCGTGCAGTTCAAACACGCCCTTGCCGGAATAATTCACCGTCCATCCAAACAGGTTGCCGGCCAGGCCCGGCGGCGCGGCGATGATGGTGGAATATTCGCGCTGAAAAGGCGGCAGCGCGGCGCGTAACAGCACGCGCCGCCCCGAGCGGGAGCGCAAGTGGAACTGCGTGGCGGCGTTGGCTTCGGCGACGCCTTCGCTGCGGTAGGCGATGCGCAGGCGGTAGCGTCCGCGCCCGAGGAAGGCGCGCTGCGTCTGGCGCGGCGCGCGCACCGTCACGCCTTCGGTGGTGTCGTTCAGGACGACGGCGAGCGCCATTACCGCGCCGGCCGGGTCGCGCCCTTCGCGCACGATGCGCGCGCCGTTTTCGCTCTGCATTTCGCGCGGCGCCGGCGTCAGCGCGCCGGGCGAATGGTAGTAATCAATCGGCGAGGAAATGAAATTGCGGCGGTACGCGTCCAGCAACCCGGCCTGCGGCGTGCGCTCCTTGAAGCAAAAACGCTTGCACGGAACTTGAAAGTTCATGTCATACCACGCGTACAGCGTCGGCGTGGTCAGCGAAAAAAGCGCGAATGCCAGCGGCGGCGCCGACAGCGCGCCGAGCCGGCCGCGCGCGGCGCCGGGCTTGTCCCCTTCATCCGTTTCCGCCGCCGGTTGCGCGCGCGTCAGCCATATGACCGCAACGATGAAAAAGCCGGTATAGGTCCACATGGTCAGGCGCGCCCAATCAAACGCCACCACCAAAAACAGCAGCGGCAATTGCGACGCCACCGCGGCCGCGGCGATGTCGGCCGCGCGCGACGGCAGCAGGCGCAGGCCGCGGCGGCGCAGCGCGGCGACAAGGAGGCATGAGGCCAGCAGCGGCGGCAGCGCATACAGCAGCCACAGCGCGAAATAGACGCTCCCCGCGACCACGAACAGGTTGCGCAGGTTGCCGGCGATCGCGCCGCCGATGCCGCCGAAACTTTGTTCAATGATGTTTTCCTGGCCGCCGATGCGCTCCAGTTCGGCGATGGCCGCGGCGTTGTCGTTGGCGAGCGCGCTCAGCGCGGCCGCGGCCAGCGGCAGATACAGCGCAAACGCCTCACGCCGCATGGCCGCGGCGAGAAGGCCGCGCAGCCGGTTCGGCGCGTCATGCGCGAGCGCGTCGCGCGCCATCAACAGCGCGATCAGCCAGCCAAGCGGCAGCCAGACAAATATCGTGCCCCAGTAGCCGATGATGCCGAAGGCCGCGGCCGCGCCGGACAGCAGCGGCCGCTTCGCCAAAAACGCGGCAAGCGCACCGACCACTGCGAGGCCGGCCAGCCAGTCGGTGTAGCCGTTGTCAAAGGCGCGCGTCGTCCACATTGGGTTGATCAGCGCGAGCGCGGCGAAAGCCAGCGCGGCAAGCCGCAGTGTCCGGTCGCGCAGCCGAAAGACCGCGTAAAAAAGCAGCGCGAGCGACGCCAGCAGCCACAAAAAGGTGGCGAATGCGGAGATGTTGGAGGCGATTGCGATTTGCTGCGCGCGCGGCAGATCGCCGAAGAAAAATTGAAACAGTGTGCCGACCAGCCCGCGCCGGTGAAATCCCTGCGCGTAGGTCATCATCCAGCGGTGCAATCCGGCGGTGATTTGGAATTCGCTGACCACCGACGACATGTGCATCCACGACAGCAGGCCGATTGCCGCGGCCGCGATGTATTCCGGGCCGCGCGCGCCGGCGTCCGCGCGCGGCGCTTTCGGCCGGGCCGGCTGGCCGTGATGCGTGTGCGGCGCGGACGGCTTGTTCCGTTTGTTTCTTTTTTGTCGCGACATGGGAAATGCGAGTATAGCAGGCGCGGTTTGCGTCAGGCGCGGCCCTTTTTGCGGATGTTTTTGCGGGGCTTTTTGCGCTCCTTTTTGCCGCGTTTTTTTCGCGCGCGCGGTTTTTTGTCAGCATCCTCCGCGCACAAGGTGAAATCTATTTTTGCGTCTTCCATGTTGACGCGCGCGACTTGCACGCGCAGCCGCTGCCCAAGGCGAAAACGCCGCCCGCCGCGCTCACCGAGCAGTTGAAAGTGCAGCGGATCAAAATGAAAGTAGTCATCGCCGAGCGCGGTCACATGCACCAGGCCGTCTATGAACATGCCGTCCAGTTGCACGAACACGCCAAAGGCCGCGACCGCCGAAATCACGCCGTCAAATTCTTCACCGACTTTGTCCTGCATATATTCGGCTTTGAGCCAGGCGATTGCGTCGCGCACCGCGTCATCGGCGCGCCGTTCGGTGAAGGAGCAGTGCTCGCCGATATTTTGAATCTCCTCCGCGTCCGGCGCGCTTTCGCGGTTTTCCAGCAGCGCGCGAATTTGCCGGTGCACGATTAAGTCCGGGTAGCGGCGAATCGGCGAGGTGAAGTGCGTGTAAATCGGATAGGCCAGCGCGAAATGCCCGGCCTGCTCGCCGCCATACACCGCTTGGCTCAAACTGCGCAGCAACGCCATCTGCACCAGCGGCGCGGTCTCCTCAGAGGCGCCGGCCGCGACTTTCGCGTAATCGGCCGCGGCCGGCTTCGCGCCGCCGCCGAGTTGCGCGCCGAAACCGCCGAGTAGCCGGCGCAAATCGGCGAGCGACTCCCCGTCCGGGCCGTGGTGGTTTCGATAGAGCCCGCGCGCGCCGAGGCGCTCCTGCAAAAATCGCGCGGCGCACAAATTGGCGGCGAGCATGCATTCCTCTATCAGGCGGTGCGCTGCATTGCGCTCGCGCGCGGTGATGCGGCGGATTTTTTGCTTGTCGTCAAATTCAATTTGCGCTTCCGGAAACGCGAAGTCAATCGCGCCGCGACGCAGCCGCTCGGCCAGCAGCAATTCATAGAGCGCATGCAGGTTTTGCAGGTGCGGCAGCGTGTCCTTCCAGCGCGCGCGCAACGCCGCATCGTCGCGCTCCAGCAGGCCGCCGGCCTCGGTGTAAGTCAGCCGCGCATGCGAGCGCATCAACCCCGGATAAAACGCATAGTCGCCGAGTTTGCCGCGCGCGTTGAATTGCATGTCGCAGACCATGCAGTAGCGGTCTTCATCGGGACGCAGCGAGCAAATTCCGTCGGACAAATGCGGCGGCAGCATCGGCACCACGCGATTTGGAAAATACACCGAATTGCCGCGCCGCCGCGCCTCGCGGTCCAGCGGCGAGCCGGCGCGCACATAGTGGCTGACATCGGCGATGGCGACGCGCAGCCGCCAGCCGCGCCCGTCCGGCGCGCAATGCGCCGCGTCGTCAAAGTCGCGCGCGTCTTCGCCGTCAATGGTGACAAAATGCAGTTCGCGCAAATCGCGCCGCGCGCCGTCCGGGACGACGCGCGCGTCCGGTTTTGCCAGCGCCTCCACTTCGCGCGGCCAGGCGTCGGGAATGCCGTGCTTGCGAATCGCGATCTTGGTTTCCATACCCGGCTGTAATGCGGCGCCGATGACTTCGGTGATTTCGCCGACCGCGTGGTAATGCTCGGCCGGGTGTTGGGTGATTTTGGCGACCACGATGTCCCCCTCTTTCGCACGGCCGGCGCCGCCCGGCGGAATGCTGATGTCGCGCGCAAAGCGCGGGTCGTCGGGCACGACAAAACCGACGCCGCTTTCAAAATGGTAACGCCCGACGATTTCGCGCCCGGGCGCGACCAGCACTTCCACGATGCCGCCCTCCCTGCGCCCGCGCGCGTCTATGTTTTTCAGCCGCGCCAGCACTCGGTCGCCGTGCAGCACCTTGCGCATCTGGCGGTTATGCAGGAACAAATCGCCCGAACCGTCGTCGGGAACGAAAAAACCGTAGCCGTCGGCGTGGCCGCTGACGCGCCCGGCGACTATGTCCATGCTGGCCGGCAGCGCATAGCGCCCGCTGCGGTCGCGCAGCAACTCGCCGTCGGCGCACATTTTTTTCAGGCATTTTGCAAGCGACTTGTCGTCCCCGAAATGCGCGCGCAATTGCGGCATTGCGGCCGGGCCTTTTTGCGCGCGCAAAAATTTCAGCAGTTGCGCCTGCAGCGGCGCGTCGGGGGAATGCTTCGGGGAGCGCATCGCGCGGCCTTTGGAGTGCGGGGATTCGGTTATACTTTTATCGGCGCGCGCCGCCCCGAAAGACGCGCGGGAAGCGGAGGGCGGGAGGCCGCGCATCATACCACCAACCATGAATATCGGCATCCCCAAGGAGACCCGTCCCGGCGAACGGCGCGTGGCTTGCACGCCCGGCGAAGTTGGCGCGCTGCGCGAACTGGGGCACCGCGTGCTGGTTGAGCGCGACGCCGGCGATGCCGCCGGTTTTTCCGAGGCCGACTACGAACAGGCCGGCGCCGCGCAGGCCGCCGATGCGCGCGAGGTGTGGCGGCAAGCCGAATTGATTTGCAAGGTCCACCCGCCGTCGCCGGAAGAGGCCGAGTGGCTCGGCGACGGGAAAACCCTGATCAGTTTTTTCTGGCCGGCGCAAAACCCCAAGTTGCTGGCGCAACTCGCCGCGCAGGGCGCGCATGTGCTGGCGATGGACGCGGTGCCGCGCATTTCGCGCGCGCAAAAACTGGACGCGCTGTCGTCCATGGCGCATGTCGCCGGCTACCGCGCGGCGCTTGAGGCCGGACAGTATTACGGCCGGTTTTTCACCGGACAAATCACCGCCGCCGGAAAAATTCCGCCGGCGCGCGTGCTGGTCATCGGCGCCGGCGTCGCCGGGCTGTCGGCGGTCGGCGCCGCGGCCGGACTCGGCGCGGTGGTGCGCGCCTTTGACACCCGCCCCGAAGTGCGCGAGCAGGTGCAGAGCATGAACGCCGAATTTCTGGAAATCAATGTGCGCGAAGAAAGCGGCGGTGGCGGCGGCTACGCGCGCGTGATGAGCGAGGAATACATCAAAGCCGAGATGGAGTTGTTCGCCGCGCAGGCGCGCGAGTCGGACATCATCATCACCACCGCGCTGGTGCCGGGCAAACCGGCGCCGAAACTGATCACCGAGGCGATGGTGCAATCCATGCCGGGCGGCGGCGTGCTGGTTGATCTGGCCGCCGAACAGGGCGGCAACTGCGAATTGACCGAGCCGGGCAAGGCGGTCGTGCGGCACGGCATTCACATCGTCGGCTACACCGATTTTCCGTCGCGAATGGCCGCGCAATCCAGCGAGTTGTATGCGGCGAATATTCGGCATCTGATAGCCGAATTGACGCCGGCGCGCGACGGCGTGCTGGTGGCCGACATGAATGACCGGGTGATTCGCGCGACCACGGTTGCGCATCGTGGCGCGGTCACCTGGCCGCCACCCGAACCGGAGCCGCCCAAAGCGGCCGCGCCCGCTCCCGCCCCGGCCGAAGAACCCGAACCTCCCGCGCCTGCAAAGAAATCGTCGCGCGCGCGCGGATTTGCGGTTTTTGCCGGCCTCGCGGTCGGCGTCGCCGCGGTGCTGGCGATGGGCGCGGTCGCCCCGCCCTCCTTCATGCGCCACTTCATCGTATTCGTGCTCGCCTGCTTTGTCGGCTGGCAGGTCGTCTGGAATGTCACGCCGGCGCTGCACACGCCGCTGATGAGCGTGACCAACGCGATCAGCAGCATCATCGTCATCGGCGCGCTGCTGCAAGCCGGGTCGGCCGACTGGCGCTGGCTGGCGCTGGGCGCGCTGCTGCTCGCCTCCGTCAACATCGCCGGCGGTTTTCTGGTCACGCAGCGCATGCTGCGCATGTTCCAAAAGTGATCCCGGCCGGCGCGGTCAATGCGGCCTACCTGGCGGCCGCGGTGCTTTTCATTCTGAGCCTCGGCGGGCTGAGCCGCCGCGAGAGCGCGGCGCGCGGCAACCTGTGCGGCATCGCCGGCATGGCGCTCGCGCTCGCCGCCACCCTGCTCGGCCATGACACCGGCCCCGGCGCGGTTCTTGCGGCGGTGATGCTCGCCGGCGGGCTGCTCGGCGCGCTCGCCGCGGCGCGCGTGCGCATGACCGCGATGCCGCAATTGGTGGCGATGCTGCACAGTTTTGTCGGGCTGGCCGCGGCGCTGGTCGGTTTCGCGACCTTTCTCAACGCCGGCGACGCGCGCAGCGCGGCCGAGCAAACCATTTTTGAGATTGAGATCTGCCTCGGTGTGCTGATCGGCGCGCTGACTTTCAGCGGCTCGCTCGCCGCCTTCGGCAAACTGCAGGCATTGCTCAGCAGCGCGCCGCTGCTGCTGCCGGCGCGCCACTTTCTCAACCTGTGCATGCTGCTCGCCTGCATTTATTTCGGCGCGGTGTTTGTCGGCGGCGCGCCGGAGGAAAAATTGCCGGCGCTGTTGTGGGTGTGCGCGCTGGCGCTGTTGCTCGGCATTCACATGGTGCTGGCGATCGGCGGCGCCGACATGCCGGTGGTGATTTCCATGCTGAACAGTTATTCCGGATGGGCCGCGGCCGCGACCGGCTTCATGCTGGCCAACGACTTGCTGATCATCACCGGCGCATTGGTCGGTTCCAGCGGCGCGATTTTGAGTTACATCATGTGCCGAGCGATGAACCGGCGGTTTGTGTCGGTAATTCTCGGCGGATTCGGCGCAACCGCCGGCGGCGCGTCGGGCGGTGCAAAGAATGGCGATGAAAAACACGCCGAAACGATAACCGCCGCCGAAACCGCCGCGCTGCTCGGGCGCGCCTCCTCGCTGGTCATCGTGCCCGGCTACGGCATGGCGGTCGCGCAGGCGCAGCACCCGCTGTCGGAATTGACCCGTCGGCTGCGCGAACTCGGCGTCAATGTGCGCTTCGGCATTCATCCGGTCGCCGGACGCATGCCGGGGCACATGAATGTGCTGCTGGCCGAGGCGAAAATTCCCTATGACATCGTGCTGGAAATGGACGCGATTAACCCCGACCTGCCGCGCACCGACGCGGTGCTGGTCATCGGCGCCAACGACATCGTCAATCCGTCGGCGCTGGACAGCGAGGACAGCCCGATTGCGGGAATGCCGGTGCTGGAAGTGTGGCGCGCGCGCGATGTCATCGTGCTGAAGCGCAGCATGGCGAGCGGCTATGCGGGCGTGGAAAATCCGCTGTTCTTCCGCGGCAACACGCGCATGCTGTTCGGAGACGCGCGCGATGCCATTGAAGAGGTGCTGCGCGCCGTAGACGGCTGAGGTGGTGACCGGGGGGAATCAGTCCGGCACGCTGAATTCCCAGGCGGAAAGATTGAGCGGCACGCTTGCGCATGGCTCCATGGACAGCACCCGCCACAAGTCGGAGGTGGAATAGGTGCCGTCGGATTCGGCGCCGACCGCGATGCAGACATCGCGTCCGCGCAACCGCAATTGGCCGTTTTCCAGATGGTCAAACTTTTGCAGGCCGGATGTGCGGTAAAACGGCGCGCGGCGGCCGCATGGCTCCACCATCACCGCCGACCCCGGCAGCACGGTCTTCACGCCGAACGCGGTGACGCAGACTTTTGGCTGCGGGAAAAAGAGTTCGCCCTTGGCGGTGTAGATCAACGCGCTGTCGGCGGTCAGCCCGGGCTTGCAGTTATGCGCGAAAAGCGGCACATCCAACACCAAGTCCGTGCCGACGCCCAGGATGTCAAAACAGTAGCCGTCATGCGGGCGGTCCAGACGGTCAATGAGGCGCGCCTGCACCAATTCATCGGCGGCGGCGGGCGACATGAAAATGGGGGCGATGAGCGCGGCGACGGCGGCGGAGAGAAAACGCGGGATGAGGTTTTGCAGGGGAAAGTTAAACATGATGCCTCTCGCGGTTGTTGACGGGGGAAGTACATTGACGATATGCAAATTGCGCCGCCATGTCAAGCGGCGGCAGCCGGCGATAATGCGCCCGCATTAAGTTATACTTCGCCGCCCATGCGCGACGCGAAGCCCAAAAAAGGAGCGGCAAAACCCTGCTTAAAACTCGGCATCCCCAAGGGCAGCCTGGAGGCGGCCACGCGGGAACTGTTCGCGCAGGCCGGCTGGAACATCACCCCGCATTCGCGCAATTATTTTCCGTCCATTGACGACGACGAAATTTCCTGCGCGCTGGTGCGCGCGCAGGAGATGGGCATGCACATCGGCGGCGGCGCGATTGACGCCGGGCTGAGCGGGCGCGACTGGATTGAGGAAAGCGGCGCCGATGTCGCCGTGGTCAGCGAGTTGGTCTATTCCAAGGCCTCCGACCGGCCGTGCCGCTGGGTGCTGGTGGTCGCACAGGATTCACCGGTGAACAAGATAGAGGATTTGCAGGGCAAGCGCATCGCCACCGAACTGGTCGGCTTCACCCGGCGCTTTTTGCGCGAGCACGGCGTGGACGCGCAGGTGGATTTTTCCTGGGGCGCGACCGAGGCGAAAGTGGTCGCCGGGCTCGCCGACGCGGCGGTGGAAATCACCGAGACCGGCGGCACCATCCGCGCGCATGGCCTGCGCATCGTCTGCGACTTGCTGCACACCCACACGCTGCTGGTCGCCAATCAAGACGCGCTGAAGGACCCCTGGAAGAAGCGCAAGATTGAGAACATCGCGCTGATGCTGGAAAGCGCGCTGGCCGCGCGCGACAAGGTGCTGCTGAAGATGAATGTGCCGGAGGCGCGCCTGGGCGAGGTGGTGAAGGGCCTGCCGAGTCTGCACGCGCCGACCATCAGCAAACTGCACGGCAACGGCGCCTGGCTGGCGGTGGAGACGGTGGTGGACCGGCGCGCGGTGCGCGACTTGCTGCCGGTGCTGAAAGCCGCCGGCGCGGAGGGGATTTTGGAGTTTGCGTTGCGGACGATGGCGGCCTGAACGGCCGCCCGCCGCTGTGTTGTGAAACTGAGGAAGAACTGAGGAAGAACTGAGGAAAAGCGGCAAGGCCTGAGACAAAGCGGACGCGATTCGCAATGCGAACCGCGTCCGCCCGCCTAAGCCAAAACCGCGGCCGGCGAGTTGCCGGCCTTGCCCGGCTTAGGGCGAGTTCGACACGTAGGTCGAGTCGGCTGCCTCGGATTCGCCCACCGTCCAGGCGCCGCGGGTGCGGGCATGCTGGATCGCCGCGTCGATCTGCTCGACCGACAAATCACGCTCGATTTGCAGCACCTGGCCCGGGAAAATCAGGTCGGCGTCGGAAATCTCGGCGAGATTGGCTTTGTAGAGGAGCGGCCAGTACTCGGGGTTGTTGTACACATTCTCAACCCCGGCAATTCCCCACAGGTGATCGCCGCTCAGCACGACCCATTTGCTGGGCACGGCCGGGGTGTATTCCCCTTCGTCGGTGATCACTTCGGTGGTGCCGGCGACCGGCTCGGACGTGCTGCCACTGGTGCCCGTCGCAAACTGGTCGGTGACGCAGCCGCTGGCAAACGCCGCGGCAAACAGCACCGCGGAGAGTTTCAGCGACGGCAACTTCCAAATATCGGTGATTTTCATCATTCTGCTAGTACTCCGGTTGTAGTGAAAATTGGGCGTTTCTTGGGTTTTGGCTTGGAACCCATTGCGGACTATACACCGAAATCAGACGCAATGCAAGCCGTTGTCAAGTGATTGTCAAGGGAATTTTGCAGAAAATTTTCCGCCGCCGACGCGCGCCGATTTCCCCGCAAACGCGCGAAAATCCTTGAAATTACGGGGATTTTTGCTTGATTTTGCGCAATTTCGGCCTCAGTCCAGCCCGCCGACGCACAAATATTTCATCTCCAAATATTCGGCGATGCCGTGGCGCGAGCCCTCGCGCCCGATGCCGGACTGCTTGACTCCGCCGAAAGGCGCCTCGGCGGTGGAGAGGATGCCGGTGTTGATGCCGACCATGCCGTAATCCAGCGCCTCGGCGACGCGCCAGGCGCGCGCCAAATCGCGGCTGTAAAAATACGAGGCGAGGCCGAATTCGGTGGCGTTCGCCATTTCTATCACCGCGGCCTCGTCGTCAAAGCGAAACAGCGGCGCGAGCGGCCCGAAAGTCTCCTCGCGCGCGACTTTCATCTGCGCGGTCGCGCCGGTCAGGATGGTCGGCTGGAAATATCCGCCGCCGAGTTCGTGCCGGCCGCCGCCGAGCGCGACCTGCGCGCCGTGCCGCAGCGCGTCGGCGATGTGTTCCTCCACTTTCGCCACCGCGGCCTGGTCTATCAGCGGGCCCTGCGCGACGCCGTCTTCGCGCCCGTCTCCGACGCG
Organism: Gammaproteobacteria bacterium; assembly: GCA_028066695.1. Classification (GTDB taxonomy): domain Bacteria; phylum Pseudomonadota; class Gammaproteobacteria; order Arenicellales; family Poriferihabitantaceae; genus JAHRAW01. The sequence continues at coordinate 52,662 of JALCBG010000004.1, forward strand.
CATATTTGCCACGGCCTCGGTCATTTTTTCGGCGAAGGCGTCATAGACGCCGCTTTGCACATAGATGCGGTTGCTGCACACGCAGGTCTGCCCGCCGTTGCGGTATTTGGAGAGAATCGCGCCGGCGACCGCGGCGTCAATATCGGCGTCGTCAAACACGATGAAGGGCGCGTTGCCGCCGAGTTCCAGCGAGACTTTGATGATGGAGTCGGCGCATTGGCGCATCAGCAGGCGGCCGATTTCGGTGGAGCCGGTGAAACTCAGGTGGCGCACCAGCGGGTTGGAGGTCATTTCCGCGCCGATTTCGCGCTCGTCGCCGGTGACCACATTGAACACCCCGTCGGGCACGCCGGCCTGCCGCGCCAATTCGCACAGCGCCAGCGCCGACAGCGGCGTCTGCGGCGCCGGCTTGACCACCACCGCGCAACCGGCGGCCATCGCCGGCCCGGCCTTGCGCGTGATCATCGCCGACGGGAAATTCCACGGCGTGATCGCCACGCACACGCCGACCGGCTGCTTCAGCACCAGCAGCCGCTTGTCGGCCTGGTGCTGCGGAATGGTCTCGCCGTAGACGCGCTTGGCCTCCTCGGCGAACCACTCCAAAAACGAGGCCGCATAGGTGATTTCGCCGCGCGATTCCGCCAGCGGTTTGCCCTGCTCCAGCGTCATCAGCAGCGCCAGATCCTCCTGATTTTCCAGCATCAGGTCGTGCCAGCGGCGCAAAGTCGCGGCGCGCTCTTTCGCCAGCAACGCGCGCCAGCCAATCTGCGCTGCATGCGCGGCTTCAATCGCGCGGCGCGTCTCAGCCGCGCCCATGTGCGGCACACGCGCCAAATGCGCGCCGTCGGCCGGATTGACCACATCCATGGTCGCGCCGCCGTCGGCGTCGCGCCACTCGCCGCCGATGTAGCCCTGCGCGCGCAGCAGCGCCGGGTTGCGAAACGCGCCGGCGTCAAGCGCGGCGGCGGGCGGGCGAATGTCGTTCATGCGGGATTAGGCGGGATTAGCCGGGATTAGGTGGGATTATGCGGGTGCAAACGGATGCTTGACCGTGATGGTATCACTGCGCTCGGCGCCGGTGGAAACGATATCCACCGGCAAATCGCAGAGTTCCGAGACGCGCTCCAGATAGCGCCGGGCGTTTTCCGGCAGTTTTTCCAATTCACGAATGCCGCCGCTCGGCTGCGCCCAGCCGTCCAATTCCTCATAGACCGGCTCGCATTCGGCGAGCGCCTCGGCGCCGTAGGGCGGCAATTCCAAGTTTGCGCCGCGGTGGCGGTAGGCGGTGCAGATTTTGATCGTGTCCAGCCCGTCCAACACATCCAGTTTGGTCACGCCGAGCGCGCTCAGCCCGCAGACCTGCCGGCAGCGGCGCAGCGCGACCGCGTCAAACCAGCCGCAGCGGCGGGGGCGGCCGGTGGTCGCGCCGAATTCCGCGCCGCGCTCGCCGAGCAATTCGCCGGTTTGGTCGTGCAATTCGGTCGGCATCGGTCCCGCGCCGACGCGGGTCGCGTAGGCCTTGGAGACGCCGAGCACATAGTCCAAATCCAGCGGCCCGATGCCGGCGCCGGCCGCGGCCGCGGCCGCGGTGGTGTTGGACGAGGTGACGAACGGATAGGTGCCGTGGTCAATGTCCAGCAGCATGCCCTGCGCGCCTTCAAACAGCACCGATTTGTTTTGCGCGCGCAACTCGCACAATTTCGCCGAGACATCGCCGATCAATTCGGCGACATGCTTGGCCTGCCCGAGCGTTTGCTCCAGCGCGTCTTCATAGGCGACCGGCTCGGCCTCGTAAAAATCCTGCAATGCGCGGTTGTGGTAGTCGCAGAGTTCCTTCAGGCGCGCGGTGAAATGTTTCGGGCGCAGCAAATCGCCGGCGCGCAGCGCGCGGCGCGCGGCTTTGTCCTCGTAGGCCGGCCCGATGCCGCGCCCGGTGGTGCCGATTGCCGAGGGTCCGCGCTCGCGCGCGGCGTCCAGCGCGGCGTGATGCGGCAGTATCAGCGGGCAGGCCGGGCTGACCAGCAGCCGCGCGCGCAGGTCCGCGCCCCGCTCTTCCAATTTGCCGATTTCCTTCAGCAACTGCCCGATATGCACGACCACGCCGTTTCCTATCAGGCATTCCACGCCATCGCGCAACGCGCCCGACGGCAGCAAATGCAGCACGGTTTTTTGCCCACCCACGACCAGCGTATGCCCGGCGTTGTGGCCGCCCTGAAAGCGCGCCACCGCGTCGGCGCGCTCGGTCAGAAGGTCGACGATTTTGCCCTTGCCCTCGTCGCCCCATTGCGCGCCGAGAATCACCACATTCGGCATGTTTTGCCTCCGTCAGCGCGTCAGAAAAAACAGCGCGGGCACGGCGCGCCGGGCGCCCCGCTCAGTTGCCCGATCCGGCCTGCGACTGCTTGAAATAGCGGAAGAAATCCGAGGTCGGATCAATGACCATCAGGTTGTCCGGGCTGTTAAACGCCTGTTTGTAGGCGTTCAAACTGCGGTAGAGGTTGTAGAACTCGCGGTCGCGGCGGTAGGCGCGCGCGTAGATTTCGGTGGCCGACGCGTCGCCTTCGCCGCGCAGGCGCTGCCCGTCGCGCTCGGCGTTTGCCAGCATGATCTGCCGGCGGCGGTCGGCTTCGGCGCGGATTTTTTCGGCTTCCTCCTCGCCCTGCGCGCGCAATTCCTTGGCGACGCGCTCGCGCTCGGCGTTCATGCGGTCATACACGCGCTCGCTGATCGCCGGGTCCAGATCCACCCGCTTCAGGCGGACATCAATGATTTCAATGCCGAGGCTGGCCGCGTCCTCGTCCATCGCCAGGCGCACCAGGTCCATGATCTCGGTGCGGTCGCCGGAGATCACTTCCTGCACGCTGCGCTGCCCGAATTCCTTGCGCAAACTGTCATTGACGCGCTGCGACAGGCGCGAGCGCGCGTTTGCCTGGCGCCCCTGCAGCCGCGTGTAATACTGGTGCACGTCGCGGATGCGCCACTTGACGAAGGAATCCACCACCAGGTTTTTCTTTTCGCCGGTCAGGTAGAGTTCCGGGTCGGCGTCCATGGTCTGCACGCGGCTATCAAAATACTGCACGTTGTTGATGAACGGAATCTTGAAGTGCAGGCCCGGCGCAATGTCGGATTTGACGATCTCGCCGAACTTGAAGACGATGGCTTTTTCGCGCTCGTCCACGAAGAACACCGAGGACCACAGCAGCGCGCCGCCGATCGCGGCCAGCGCCAGAAAAAGAATGCTCTTGGTTTTCATTTAATTGCTCCCGCTGCGGCTGTTGCGCGTGCTGTTGCGGTCCGAGGCGCGGCCGGTCGTATTGAACCCGTCAATGGCGGAGGGCGGGACCGCGCCCGCGCCACTTTCCGGCGGCAATCCGCGCGCCACCGCTTCGGCGCGGTTGCGCAGCAACTGGTCCAGCGGCAAATACATCACGCTGTTGCCGCTCTTTTGGTCGATCATCATCTTGCTGGAATTCCCCAGCACCTGCTCCATCGCCTCCAAATACAGGCGGTCGCGGGTTACCGCCGGCGCTTTCGCGTATTCGGCCAGCACCTGCTCAAAACGCGCGGCCTCGCCCTCGGCCTGCGCCACGGTGGCTTCGCGGTAGGCCTCGGCCTCCTGCAGAATTCGCGCGGCAAAACCGCGCGCCTTCGGGATGATGTCGTTGGCGTATGCCTGCGCCAGGTTTTTGATGCGCTCCTCGTCCTCGCGCGCGCGCACCACGTCGTCAAACGCGTTCTTCACCTGCTGCGGCGGCTGCGCGTTTTGCATCTCCACGGTGCGCACATTGATGCCGGTCTTGTAGCGGTCCAAAATGCGCTGCACCAGCGACTTGGTCTCGGCGGCGAGTTGCGCGCGCCCTTCGGTGATGGCGAAATCCATGGTGCTGCGCCCGACGATTTCGCGCACCGCGCTTTCGGTCGCCTGGCGCACCGTGGTCTCGGCCATGCTGCGCTGGGTGAATTCGCTCACATTGAAAAGCAGGTCGGTCGGGTCCTTGATGTCGTATTGCACCGCGAACTGCACATCAATGATGTTTTCGTCCTGGGTCAGCATCAGCGCCTCGCGCGGCACCGAGGTCAGCGTGCTCGCGCCCTTGCGGTAGCCGACCTCCACCGTGTTGACGGTCTGCGTGTTGATGATCTCCACCTCTTCAATCGGCGCCGGAATGTGCCAGTGCAGCCCGGCGTCCTTGGTCTCCTGGTATTTGCCGAAGCGCAATTCAATCGCCTGCTCGCCCTGATCCACGGTGTAGACGCCGCTGAACAGCCAGAAACCGATGACCGCCAGCGCGATCAGGCCGAGCATGCCGCCGCCGGGCAAACCGAAGCCGCGTCCGCCGTCTCCATCGCGCCCGCCGCCGCCGCGACGCCCGCCCAACAGCGCCTCAACGCGGTTTTTCAGTTCGCGGAAAATTTCGTCCAGGTCGGGCGGCGCGTTGCGGCGTTGCCGGCGCGACCACGGATCGCGGTCGTCGGGGCCGCCGGGCCCACCATTGGGGCCGCTCGAATCGGGTTGTTTCCAGGGCATGAAGGAATCCGGGTGGATGTTGGGAGGGGGCGAAATCATAACACAGCGCGCGTTTTGAAATGCCGCGGGCAAGCGCGCATGCGCGCGACCGGCGGCGACTGCGCCGGCGCGCGCACTGATTTGCGGGAGAACGGGGAATGCGCCCGCGAGAACCGGCCGTAATTGCCGGTCGCCGCGGGCGCGCGGATCAGACCCCGTAATACATGTCAAACTCGCACGGGTGCGTTTCCATGCGCAGGCGGGTGACCTCGGCCATCTTCATCGCGATGTAGCCGTCGATCATGTCGTCGCTCATCACCCCGCCCGCTTTCAGGAACTCGCGGTCTTTGTCAAGCGCTTCCAGCGCGACATCCAGGCCCGGCGCAACCGTCGGAATCTTCTTCAGTTGCTCTTCCGGCAGCGTGTACAGGTCGTGGTCGCTCGGCTTGCCCGGATCAATCTTGTTCTGGATGCCGTCCAAGCCGGCCATCAGCAGCGCGGCGAACGCGAAATACGGGTTCGCCGACGAGTCCGGGAAGCGCGCCTCAATGCGCCGCCCTTTCGGGTTCGCCGAATGCGGAATGCGGCAGGACACCGAGCGGTTGCGCGCCGAATAGGCGAGTTGAATCGGCGCCTCAAAGCCCGGCACCAGACGCTTGTAACTGTTGGTGCTGGCGTTGGTGAAGGCGTTGAGCGCGCGCGCGTGGCGGAAGATGCCGCCGATGTAATACAGCGCTTCCTGGCTCAGGTTGCCGTATTCCTTGCCGTCAAAGATGTTCTTGCCGCCCTTGAAGATGGACTGGTTGACATGCAGCCCGTTGCCGTTGTCGCCGACTATCGGCTTCGGCATGAAGGTCGCCGTCATATTGTGGTTGTGGGCGACATTGTGCACCACATATTTCAGGATCTGCACTTCGTCGGCCTTTTTCACCATGGTATTGAAACCGGTGCCGATTTCGGCCTGCCCGGCGGTGCCCACTTCGTGGTTGTGCGCCTCGGTGACGACGCCCATGTCGTTGAGGAGCAGGCACATCACCCCGCGCACATCCGCCTGGCTGTCGGTCGGCGGCGACTGGAAGTAGCCGCCCTTGACGCGCGGGCGGTGGCCGGAGTTGCCCTCTTCACCCTCTTCTTTGTAGTCCTTGGCGCTGTTCCAGGCTGCCTCCTTGGAATCGATCTCGTAGAAGGCGCTGCCCATCTCACCGCCCCACTGCACCGAATCAAAGATGAAGAACTCGCTTTCGGGGCCGAAGTAGGCCTGGTCGCCGACGCCGCTGGAGGAAAGATACTCCTCCGCCTTCTTGGCGACCGAGCGCGGGTCGCGCTCATAGGGTTTCATGTCCGGATGGACCACATCGCAGCGGAAGTTGACCGTGTTTTCCTGGTAGAACGGGTCCACCACCGCGGACGCGGCGTCGGGAATCAAAAGCATGTCGGAGTCGTTGATGCCCCTCCAACCTGCGATGGACGAACCGTCAAACGGCTTGCCCTCCTTAAAAACTTTCTCGTCCATCGCCGCTACCGGAAAGGTATTGTGCCGCTCCTTGCCGACGGTGTCGGTAAAGCGGAAATCGACGAATTTGGCTTCGCTCTCGCGAATGAGTTTCATGGCGTCTGATGCGGACATTGTTGTTGACCTCGGTTGTGGGGTTGTGGTGGTGAAATTGGCGGGAAATTCAACGGCAAAACGGGCTGCCGCGCGGCGGGCGAACCGCCCCGCCGCCGCTCGCGGAGTGTAGCACATACCATATTTCGCGCGGAAAGTGCTATACTGCGCGCCGCAATCTGCCATTTTGCCACAAATTTCGCATATTGTTAATAAGCATGAATCCGCCCGCTTCCGCCGCAAAAAATGCCGCCGCGCGCCGCGAAAATGCGCCGCGGGAAAATCTGGATAAATGGTTTGGCGCGATGCAAAGCGGCGCGCCGGAGGCGCTGGCCGCGCTTTACGACGAGGCCGCGACCTTTCTGCCGACGCTTTCCGCGGAATGCAAGCGCGGCAGGGCCGAGACCGACGAATATTTTGATTACCTCCTGAAAATCTACAACCGCTGCGAGATTGTGGAGGAAAATGTGCAGTGGCTCGACGACGACACCTATCTGCATTCGGGCTTTTATGACTTTTGCCACATTGACGGCTCGCGCACGCCGGCGCGCTTCACTTTCATCTGGGAGCACGACGGCGGCCGCTGGCGCATCATCCACCATCACTCCTCGCTGAAACCGGGGGCGGCATGAGCAGCAAAGCGGCCATCGCCAAGCGCAAGAAACGCCAGCGCACCATATTCTTCCGCCGCGCGCGAAACGCGCTGCTCACCTTGCGCGGCGACATCTTCGGCGGCTGCACCGCCGCGGTGGTGGCGCTGCCGCTTTGCATCGCCTTCGGCGTGACTTCCGGGCTGGGTCCGATCGCCGGCCTCTACGGCTCCATCGGCGTCGGTTTTTTCGCCGCGCTTTGCGGCGGCTCGCGCGTGCAAATTTCGGGGCCGACCGGTCCGATGGCGATCGTCATGGCCGCGATCCTCACCCAATACGGCGGCAATGCCGCCAACATCTTCGCCATCGTCATGCTGGCCGGCGCGTTCCAACTGGTGATCGGCTGGGCCGGCATCGGCCGCTACATCGCCTACATGCCCTATTCGGTGGTCTCCGGTTTCATCTCGGGCATCGGCATGATCATTCTCATCGTGCAGTTCCTGCCGGCGATCGGCGCGCCGGCCGGCGGCGGCCCGATGGCAACGCTGAGCAAAGTTCCCGACGCGCTGGTCAACCTAATGAACGAGCCGGCCGCCTTCAGCGTGCTGCTGCTGACCGGCATGACGCTGGCGATCAGCGTGTATTGGCCGAGGTGGCTGCGCGGCCTGCTGCCGGCGCCGCTCGCCGGGCTGGTCATCGGCACCGGCGTGGTCATCTTTTTGCAGGACGCCGCCGGCAACAAATGGCTGGACATGATTCGCTCGTTCAGCGGAATCGCGGCGCTCATGAACGCGCCGACCATCGGCGAAGTCCCGACCGGACTGCCGAAGTTGTATCTCGGGGAGATTCTCGGGGTGCTGACGCCGAGCCGAATCATTGACCTGATGCGCCCGGCGGTGCTGCTGGCGGTGCTCTCCTCCATTGAGAGTTTGCTGACCGCGCTGGTCGCCGATTCGGTCACGCGCACGCGCCACAATTCCGACAAGGAGTTGCGCGGCCAGGGCATCGGCAACATGTTCTCCGGACTGATCGGCGGCCTGCCCGGCGCCGGCGCCACCACGCGCACCGTGGTCAACGCGCGCGCCGGCAGCAGCACGCGCCTGTCCGGCATGATTCATTCCACGGTGCTGCTCGGCATCGTGCTCGGCTTCGGCGAATTGGCCGGGCGCATTCCGCTGGCGGTGCTCGCCGGCATCCTGCTGAAAATCGGCTGGGACGGCATTGACTGGCGCTATGTGCTGCACATTCGCGCGCTGCCGCGCGGCCAGGTAATCGTCATGCTGACCACGCTGATTCTGACCGTGTTCGTGGACCTGGTCTCGGCGGTGGTGGTCGGCGTGGTCATCGCCACCTTCGTCACCGCCGAGTGGATGGAGAAGGAAGAGGTGAGCAACCTCAACGCGAAGTTCCTGCGGCGCGGGCGGATTTCGGTGGTCTCGCTCACCGGCAGTTATTCGCACGCATCGGCGCGCGAGATGGTGTCCATCGTCAGCGCCGAAATTGAACTGCGCCGCGTGCTGGTGTTTGACCTCACCGAGACCACGCACATGGACACCAGCAACATTTTCGCGGTGGAGGAAATCATCACCACCGCGGTGGAAAAGGAAACCGAATGCGTGGTCGCGGTCAGCGAACTCACCGCCGGGTATGTGGAGGACCTGAAATTCGCCGACAAAATCGGCGCGGCCAACATCAAGAGCAGCCGCGCCGCGGCGATTCGCTACGCCGGGGAAATCGCCGCGCGGCGGCGCACCCCGACCAAGATCAAGTTGATGGAGGATGCGTAGCGCCCTCCTACCGCTTGCGCCCCGCCATCTCCAAAAACTCCCCTTCGTCCAGCATCGCAATTTTCAACTCCTCGGCGCGCGTCGCTTTGGAGCCGGCGTTCTCGCCGACGATCACATAGTCGGTCGCCTTGGAAACCGCCGCGGAAACCCGCGCCCCGAGCGACTGCAGCAATTTCTTCGCTTCGGCGCGCGGCATGGACAGCGTGCCGGTCAGCACCACGCTCTTCCCCGCAAAAGGCGAGTCAGCCGCCGCCGCTTGAACTTGTTTTTCCGGCCGCGGCCAATGCACCCCCGCCGCGCGCAACGCCGCGATAACCTCGCGGTTGTGCTCCTCATTAAAAAACGAAATAATGCTGCGCGCGACCAGCGGCCCGATGTCCGGAATTTTCTGCAGCGTCTCCTCGTCGGCATCGGCGACTTTTTCCAAATCGCGCAACGCCGCGGCGAGGCTTTCGGCGGTGGCTTCGCCGACCAGCGGAATGCCGAGCGCGTATAAAAACCGCGCGAGCGTGGTGTCCTTGCTTTTCTCCAGCGCGCCCAGCAAATTCGCCGCGGATTTTTCCGCCATGCGCTCCAGCCCGGCGAATTGTTCTTTGGTCAGCGCGTAAAGGTCGGCGACGGTGCGAATCAGGCCGCCGTCCACCAATTGCTCCACCAATTTATCGCCGAGCCCTTCAATGTCCATCGCGCCGCGCCCGGCGAAATGTTTGATGTGCTCCTTGCGCTGCGCGTCGCAATACAGGCCGCCGCTGCAGCGCGCGATGGCGCCCTCCTCTTCCTGCACGATGTTCGCCCCGCAGACCGGGCAATTTTTCGGAAAGACAAATTTGCGCGCGCCTTTTTTGCGGTCTTTTAGCGCCACGGAAAGGATTTGCGGAATGACATCGCCTGCGCGGCGCACCACCACGCTGTCGCCGACGCGCACATCCAGGCGCGCAATTTCATCGCGGTTGTGCAGGGTTACATTGGACACATTGACGCCGCCGACGAACACCTTCTCCAGCCGCGCCACCGGGGTAATCGCGCCGGTGCGCCCGACCTGGACTTCAATGCTTTCCACTTTGGTGATTTTTTCCTGCGCCGGGAGTTTGTGCGCGAGCGCCCAGCGCGGCGCTTTCGCGGTGTGCCCGGTTTCGCGCTGCCAGTCCAGCCGCGACACTTTGTAGACCACGCCGTCAATATCAAACGGCAACTCATCGCGCTTCGCCAGCATCTCCTCGTAATAGGCGAGGCAGCCGCGCGCGCCGGCGACCTTGCGCGTGAAATCCGAGACCGGCAGGCCGAACGCGGCCAGCCAGCGCAGCGTCTCCCAGTGCGTCGGCGGCGGCGGATTTTTTGCGCTGTCTCCGGCTTCCACTTCGCCGAGCGCGTAGCAGCACAATTCCAGCGGGCGCGCCGCGGTTATGTTCGGATCCAGTTGGCGCAGACTGCCGGCCGCGGCGTTGCGCGGATTGACGAAAACTTTTTTGTCGCGCTCGCGCTGCGACTCGTTGAGTTTTGCGAAATTCTCCCGGCTCATAAAAACCTCGCCGCGCACTTCCAGCACGGCCGGCGCGTCTCCGCGCAGGAAAGTCGCGCCGGCGAGGACGCGGCGCATGTTGTGCGTGATGTTTTCGCCGCGGCTGCCGTCTCCGCGCGTCGCCGCGCGCGCCAGCCAGCCGTTTTCAAAGCGCAGACTGACCGCGAGTCCGTCCAGTTTCACTTCGGCGACATATTCAATTTCCTCCTTGGACTCTTCCATGTCCAGCGCTTCGCGCATGCGTTTGTCAAACGCCTCCACCTGCTCGGCGTCAAACGCGTTCGCCAGCGAGCGCATCGGCGTGGAATGCGCGACCGCTTCAAAAGTCTTTTGCAAACCGCCGCCGACTTTTTGCGTCGGCGAATCCTTGGTCAAAAACTCCGGGTGTGCTTTTTCCAATTCCTCCAATTGCCGCAGCAGGCGGTCGTATTCCGCGTCGGGAATTTCCGGATCGTCCAGCACATGGTAGCGGTAATTGTGCGCCTCAATTTGCTCGCGAAGCGCGGCGATTTTTTTGTTCGTAGCATTCATCAAAAAATCTTCAGCGCTTCTTCGCTGCCGGCCGGAATGCCGAAGCGCGCCATCTCGGCCGCGAGTTGCTCTATCGCGGCGCGGCGCTCATCCACCGCGATCTGCGACCATTCGGCCTCGCCGCCTTCCAGCGCGCCCTCCATGCGCGCGGCGAAGGCCTTGGCGGTGCTGACCATCTCGGCGAAGACCGCGCCCGGCGTGTAGTTGCGCGCCGGCTTGGTGTAAAAAACCACTTCGCGCGCGGTGAAGTCGCGCATGTTTGCAAAATCAAACCCGCCGTGCCGCGCGCCGTCGGCGAGCGTGTAAAGCGCGACGCGGCGCGCGCCGAGCATTTTAAACCGCGCGTAACTGTTGCGGTCGCATTCCATGCCGAGTTCCAGCGCGCAGCGGTGCAAATCCTCGCCGGGAAAGCCGCCCTCGCCGCGCGGGCGGATGCGCAGCATGCTGACCGAATCAAAATGCGCGATGAAGTCGGCGATGACGCGCGCCTGCGCGATTGCATTCTCCACCGGCGCCATGAAAAAAAACTCGCGGTCGGTCACTTCCGACAGCCGCGACACCAGTTGCGAAAACGCGGCCATCTCTTCCGCGCTGACCGCGCCGCGCCGGTCGGCGAGTTGAATGGTCACCACCAAATCGCCGAAGCGCGCGCCTTCGGCCTCGTCCTCCAAGTTGCGCCACGCGTTGTCCGGCATTTTCAGGCCGTGAATGCCGCGCCGCTTGGTGAATTGGCCGGCGTTTTCGTGGAAGATGGCGAGCGCGCCCTCGCGCCCGACATCGCGCGCGCCGATGATTTTGACCCAGTAATCCACCTGCGCGACGCGCTCAAAACCCTCAATCATTTGCGCGCTGAATTCGCCGGGCGCGCCGCCGTCATTTCCATCGCCGGCCGCATCCATGGCGGCAAAGTCGGGCGTTTCCAGCAACTCGGCCTCGGCCGGTTCCGCGTCCTCGTCGTCGTCGCCGGAGCGGATGAAGGGCGGGTTGGCGCGCAGCGCGCGGTCCACCCGCGCGGCCGCGTCCTCGCGCGGATACTTGCGCCGCGACAGCAAATAGATCGCCAGCACCACCACGGCGCCGAGCAGGATCAACGCGGACTGCAGGGTGAAATTGAAACTCATGCCGCTATTGCGCCGCCATCTCCACCGCCTGCTCCACATCCACCGACACCAGCCGCGACACGCCGGGCTCGCCCATGGTCACGCCGAGCAGCACGTCGGCGGATTCCATGGTGATTTTGTTGTGGGTGATGACGATCATTTGGCTGACTTTTACCAGCGATTTCAGCGTGCTGCAATAGCGCTGGACATTGGCGTCGTCCAGCGGCGCGTCCACCTCGTCCAGCATGCAAAACGGCGCCGGGTTCAGCCGGAACAGCGCGAACAGCAGCGCGACCGCGGTCAGCGCCTTTTCGCCGCCCGACAGCAAATGAATGTGCGAGTTGCGCTTGCCCGGCGGGCGCGCCATGACCACGATGCCGGCGGTCAGAAAATCGTCCTCGGTCAGCCGCAACTCGGCGCTGCCGCCGCCGAATAATTTCGGGAAAAACTCGTTGAAACCGGCGTTTAGGCGGTCGTAAGTCTCCTTGAAACGCTCGCGGGTTTCGCGGTCAATTTTGCGAATCGCGCTGCGCAGCGTGTCCAGCGATTCGCTCAGGTCGGCGTGCTGCCGGTCCAGGTATTCCTTGCGCTCGTTCTGTTCATCAAATTCGTCAATGGCGACCAAGTTGACCGCGCCGATGCGGTCCAGTTTTTGCTGCAGCGACGCGTCGCGCGCTTCCAGAGCGGCCGCGTCGGCTTCCGGCGGCAGCGACGCGGCGAGTTCCTCGCGCGTGTGGTCTTCGCGCGCGAACACATCGGCCTGCACATCGTGGCGCGTTTTCGCCTCGCGGTGCGCGAGTTGGTGCTGCGACAGCGCCTCGCGCGCATTTTCCAGCGCCTCATTGCATGCGTCGCGGCGCGCGCCGGCTTCTTGAATGCGCGCGTCAAATCCGGCCAGGTTTTCGGCCGCGGCCGAGACCGCCGCTTCGGCGCGGGCGCGCTCGCTTTGCATCTTTTGCAATTCCGCTTCGGATTCACCGCCGCCGCCGGAATGCAGGCCGGCGAGCCGCGCCTGCGCATCGGACGATTCGCGCTCCAGCCGGGCGATGTCGTCCACGGCCGTGGTGATTTCGTTTTCCACGCGCTGTTGCTGCAGCGCGTGCGCGTGCCGCTCTTCGTTGGCGCGCTGCAATTCGGCGCGGCGTTTTGCCACCGCGTCCTGCAGTTCGGCGCGGCGGCGCTCCATCTCGGCGCGGCGGGTTTCCAGTTCGCCGCGCGCGCCGGCGGCGCGTTCCAACAGTTCGCGCGCGCGCGCGAGGTCGTCGCGGTCGGATTTCACATGCGCGGCGAGTTCCTCCAGTTCGGCGCCGAGCGCGGCGATGCGCGCCTCGCTTTCCGCGTGGCGTTCTTCGGCGCGCGCCAGTTTGCCGCGTAATTCGGCGTTTTCGCGGCGCAATTTTTCCCGCGTTTCGCGCTGTTTTTGCACCGCGTCGCGCTGCGCCTGATGCTGCGTTTCCACTTCGGCGGTCTCGCGCGCGCCGCTTTCCACCGCGGATTGCGCCTCTTCCACCGCGCGCTGCAATTGCTGCATCTCCTCTTCGCGCACCAAAACGCCGGTGGCGAGTTGGCTGCTGCTGGCGAAACTGACCCAGTTCGCGCCGACCAATGCGCCGTCGCGCGTGACCGCGCATTCGCGCCCGGACAATTGCGGCTGCATTTCCAGCGCGGCCTCCAGCGAGTCGACCGCATAAACGCCGTCCAGCAATGCGGACAAATCGGCGCCGTCAACTTGGATTTTATCCAGCAAGCGCGGACGCGATGACTCCGAAGTTTTTGCCGCCGACGCCTCCATCAACATGAACGCGCGGTCGGGACGCTCGGCGAGCGCGTCGCGCGGCAGTTTATTCACGCACAGCGCGCCGAGAAAATTGCCGAGCAAGCGGTCGGCGGCGCGCTCCCAGCCGTCGGCGACATCAATGCGCTCGGCGAGTTTCGGCGCGTCGGCAAAACCGCGCGCATTCAGCCAGTCGCGCAGAGCGGCGTCCCCGGAGTCCAGCGCGGCCTCCTGAATTTCGCGCAGCGAGGCGAGCCGCGATTCGGTCTGGTGCAGGCGCGCGCGCGCCGCCTCGCCCAACTCACGCAATTGCCGCGCGCGCTCGCGCAATGCATGCCGCGCCTCCTCGCCCTGCGCGAGTTCGCGTTCGGCGCGTTCGCAGGTTTCGTCGTGGGCGCGCGCTTCTTCGCGCAACTCGTCCATTCCGGCCGCGGCCTGCGCCTCGCGCAACGCGGCGAGTTCTTTTTCGCGCCGCTCCAAATCGGCGGCGCCGCGCGCGAGGCGCTGCTCAACCTGCTCTATGCGCGCCTCCTGCACTTCGCGCTCGCGCTCCGGCTGCTGCGACTGCATCGTGAACTGCTCCCAGTCGGCGCGCCAGGTTTCCATGTCGCTTTCGGCGGTTTCCATTTGTTCGGCGGCGGCGCGGCGCGCCTGCGCGAGTTGTTCGGTTCGCGGCGCGAACTGCGATTCCTCATTGCGCAATTCGCGCAGCCGCCCGCGCGTGCTTTCCAGTTGCTGTTCGCGCGCCTCGCTGCGCTCGCGCAACCGCGCGCTTTCCGCGCCGAGATGCGCGACGCGCTGTTCAAGGTTTTTGATGTTCGCGTCCAGCGCCAGCAAGTCGCGCTCGGCGCCGTGGTGCGCTTCGCGCGCCTCGCTTTGCTGCCGGCGCAATTGTTCCGCCTCGTTTTCGGCGGCGCGCGCCGCGTCGGTCGCCTCCTGCAATGCGTTTTGATATTTTTCCTGCTCGCGGCCGCGAGATTCCAAATCAGCCTCCATGTCGCGCAATTGCAGCATCATCAACTGCGCCTTGACCACGCGGTGTTCGTCGCGCAATTCGCGGTAGCGTTTCGCCGAACTCACCTGGCGTTTCAGGCGGCGCAGTTGCTTGTCCAGTTCGTCGCGGATGTCGGCGACCCGCGACAAATTCTCGCGGGTGTGGGCGATGCGCGTTTCGGTTTCGCGGCGGCGGTCCTTGTATTTGGAAGTGCCGGCTGCCTCCTCCACGAACAGCCGCAAATCCTCGGGGCGCGCCTCCACGATGCGGCTGACCATGCCCTGCTCAATGATGGAATAGGAGCGCGGACCGAGGCCGGTGCCGCGGAACAAATCCAGCACATCGCGGCGGCGCGTTTTGATGTTGTTGATGAAATACCCGGACTGCCCGTCGCGGCTCAGCGTCCGCTTCACCGAGATCTCGGCGAACTTTTCAAAACTTCCGCCGGCCGAGTTGTCGCTGTTGTCAAACAGCAATTCCACCGCGGCCTTGCCGACCGGGCGGCGCGCGCTGGAGCCGTTGAAAATCACATCGGACATGCTGTCGCCGCGCAGCGTGCGCGCCGAGGCCTCGCCCATGACCCAGCGCACCGCGTCAATGATGTTGGACTTGCCGCAGCCGTTCGGTCCCACCACCGCGGTCAGGTCGGACGGCAGGCGAAT
>JALCBG010000047.1 GCA_028066695.1 Gammaproteobacteria bacterium
ATCGTGCCGACATTAATGTGCGGCTTGGTGCGCTCAAATTTTTCTTTGGACATGAGTGTCTCCGGGACGATGAATGAATCGGGTTCAGGCGGCCTTGATCGCTTCCGCCACGCTCGCCGGAACCGGCGCGTACTTCTTGAATTCCATGGTGTGCGTCGCGCGCCCCTGCGTGGCCGAGCGCAGCGCGGTGGCGTAACCGAACATCTCGGCCAGCGGGACTTCCGCCTTGACCACCTTGCCGCCGGGGGAGTCTTCCATCTCCTGAATCATGCCGCGGCGCGAACTCAGGTCGCCGTTGACGGTGCCCATGTATTCCTCCGGCGTGACCACTTCCACCGACATCAGCGGCTCGAGCAGGCGCGGCTTTGCGCGGCGCACGCCCTCTTTGAACGCCTGAATGCCGGCCGCCTTGAAGGCGTGCTCGGAGGAATCCACTTCGTGGTAGGAGCCGTAATACAGCGACACTTTGACGTCAATGACCGGGTAGCCGGCGATGACGCCGGACTGCATCGCCTCGCGCACGCCCTTGTCCACCGACGGAATGTATTCCTTCGGCACCACGCCGCCTTTGATTTCGTCCACGAATTCGTAGCCGGCGCCGAGTTCGCGCGGCTCAATGCGCAGGAAGACATGGCCGTATTGGCCGCGCCCGCCGGTTTGCTTGGCGTGCTTGTGTTCCTGCTCGACTTTTTCGGTGATGGTCTCGCGGTAGGCGACCTGCGGGCGGCCGATGTTGGCGTCCACTTTAAATTCGCGGCGCAGGCGGTCAATGATGATTTCCAAATGCAGTTCGCCCATGCCGGAGATGATGGTCTGCCCGGATTCCTCGTCGGCGCGGACGCGGAACGACGGGTCTTCCTTGGCGAGTTTGCCGAGGGCGACGCCGAGTTTTTCCTGGTCGCCTTTGGTTTTCGGCTCCACCGCCTGCGAAATCACCGGATCGGGAAACTCCATGCGCTCCAGCACCACTTCGGCGCTTGCGTCGCACAGCGTGTCGCCGGTGGTCACATATTTGAGGCCGACCGCGGCCGCGATGTCGCCGGCGCGGACTTCCTTGATGTCTTCGCGGTTGTTGGAATGCATCTGCAAAATCCGGCCGATGCGCTCCTTTTTTCCCTTGATCGGGTTGTACACGGTGTCGCCGGAGGAGAGCGTGCCGGAATAAACGCGGAAGAACACCAACTGCCCGAAGAAGGAGTCGGTCATGATCTTGAAGCCGAGCGCGGCGAACGGCTCGCCGTCGTCGGCGCGGCGCACCACTTCGGTCTCGCCGTCGGCGCCGCCGATGCCGTTGATCGGCGGCACATCCACCGGGCTCGGCATGTAATCAATGACCGCGTCCAGCATGGACTGCACGCCCTTGTTCTTGAAAGCCGAGCCGCAGAACACCGGAATGACCTCGTTGTTCAGCGTGCGAATGCGGACGCCCTTGCGGATGTCTTCTTCGCTCATCGCGCCGTCGGCGAAGTATTTTTCCATCAGCGCGTCGTCGGCTTCGGCCGCGGCTTCCAGAAGTTTTTCGCGGTGCGATTCGCACAGCGCGCGCAGGTCTTCCGGAATGTCGCGGCGCTCGACTTTCGCGCCCTTGGACGAGTCGTCCCAGTAAAGCGCCTGCATGCCGACCAGGTCGACCACGCCTTCAAAATTTTCCTCGGCGCCGATCGGAATCTGCATCGGCAGCGGGTTCGCGCCGAGGCGCGTTTTGATCTGCCCGACCACGCGGAAAAAGTCCGCGCCGGTGCGGTCCATTTTGTTGACGAACGCCATGCGCGGCACCTGGTATTTGTTCGCCTGCCGCCACACCGTCTCCGACTGCGGCTCGCAGCCGCCGACCGCGCAGAACACCGCGACCGCGCCGTCCAGCACGCGCAGCGAGCGCTCCACTTCAATGGTGAAATCGACATGCCCGGGGGTGTCTATGATGTTGATGCGGTGCTGCGGATACTGCCCGCTCATGCCCGTCCAAAAACAGGTGGTCGCGGCCGAGGTGATGGTGATGCCGCGCTCCTGCTCCTGCTCCATCCAGTCCATGACCGCGTTGCCGTCGTGCACCTCGCCGATCTTGTGCGACAGGCCGGTGTAGAACAGCACGCGCTCGGTGGTCGTGGTCTTGCCGGCGTCAATGTGCGCCATGATGCCGATGTTGCGGTAGCGGTCGAGAGGGGTTTTTCGCGGCACTTTAATTGCTCACTGAAAGGAGATGGTCAAACCGCGCCTAGAAGCGGTAATGCGAAAACGCGCGGTTGGCTTCCGCCATCTTGTGCACGTCTTCGCGGCGTTTGAACGCGCTGCCGCGCTCTTCGGAGGCGTCTATCAATTCGCCGGCGAGGCGCGCGGTCATGGATTTTTCGCCGCGTTTGCGCGCGGCTTCCACCAGCCAGCGCATGGCCAGCGCGAGTTGCCGGTTCGGCCGGACTTCCACCGGCACCTGGTAGGTGGCGCCGCCGACGCGGCGGCTTTTCACTTCCACGCCGGGGCTGACTTTCTCGAGCGCGTCGTTGAACACGCCGAGCGGCTCGTTCTTGCCGCGCTCCTTGATGATGTCGAGCGCGTCATAGAGGATCTTTTCAGCGATGGATTTTTTGCCGTTGTGCATCATGATGTTGATGAATTTCGCCACGGTGCGGTCGTGATACTTCGGGTCGGGAAGAATGTCCCGCTTCGGCACTTCGCGTCGTCGTGGCATTTTTTTGAGTCCCGGGTCAGGATTTCGGGCGCTTCGCGCCGTATTTGGAGCGCCCCTGGCGGCGGTCGGCGACGCCGGAGGTGTCAAGCGCGCCGCGCACCGCGTGGTAGCGCACGCCGGGCAAATCTTTGACGCGGCCGCCGCGCAACAGCACCACCGAGTGCTCCTGCAGGTTGTGCCCTTCGCCGCCGATGTAGGTGGTCACCTCAAAGCCGTTGGTCAGGCGCACGCGCGCGACCTTGCGCAGCGCCGAGTTGGGCTTTTTCGGGGTGGTCGTATAGACGCGCGTGCACACGCCGCGCTTTTGCGGGCAGGACTGCAGCGCAGGGACGTTGGATTTCTTCACCTGCTTTTTGCGCGAATTTCGGACCAGTTGGTTCAGGGTCGGCATGTTCGGGTTCGGTTCGGTTGCGGCAAGCGGCGGCGGGCGGGAAATACCCGCCGCGCCACTTTTTGCGGGGGCGCGTATTTTATGCGAAATCGGCGCGTCCGTCAAGCGCGACGCGGAAAAAAAGCGAAAATATCCGCAGAAAATAGCCGGAGAAACACGGCCCGGGGAAATGCAAAAAATTCCCCGGAAAACCCCGAAATCCGCCAAAACCTGCGGAAAATCGGGGAACCCGGGGAATTTCAGGGAGATTTCGGGAAATTTCGGCGGAAATTCCGAAAAATCAGGGCGTTTTTCCGCCGTCCGGCGCCGGTTTTGCCACAAGCGCGTCCTCGGACGGCTCCGCCGACGGCGGCTCGCCCGGCGGCATTCCGCCGTCGTCGTCGCCATTGCCGTCGCCGTCATCCGGGCTGAGCAACCCTTCCAGTTCGCGCTCTTTGCGCGCGCTTTCAAGGCGCTTGCGTTTGCGCTCCTGGTGGAACATCAGCCCGGTGCCGGCCGGAATCAGGCGGCCGACGATGACATTCTCCTTCAGCCCGCGCAGCGAATCCACCTTGCCGTTGACCGAGGCCTCGGTCAGAACGCGCGTGGTCTCCTGGAACGACGCGGCCGAGATGAACGACTCGGTGGTCAGCGAAGCCTTGGTGATGCCGAGCAGCACCGGCTCGCACTGCGCCTCGGCCTTGCCTTCCTCCTTGAGGCGGTCGTTTTGCTCCAGCAGCGCGGCTTTCTCCACCTGCTCGCCCGGCAGGTAGGTGCTGTCGCCGGCCTCGGTGACTTTGACCTTGCGCAGCATCTGGCGGACGATCACTTCAATGTGCTTGTCGTTGATCTTCACGCCCTGCAGTTGGTAGACGCTCTGCACTTCGTTGACCATGTAGTCAACCAGTTCCTCGACGCCGCGGTATTCCAAGATGTCGCTGGCGAGCGGCGAGCCTTCGGCGACCACGTCGCCGCGCTCGATCACCTGCCCGCTCTCAATGATGAGTTTGCGCGTCTTCGGAATCAGCACGCTGTGCGTCTCGCCGTTTTCGTCGGTCAGCACCAGGCGGTGCTTGCTCTTGGTCTCGACGCCGAACGACACCCGGCCGCCGGCCTGCGCGAGGATTTCCGGCTCTTTCGGTTTGCGCGCCTCAAACAGTTCGGCGACGCGCGGCAGACCGCCGGTGATGTCGCGCGTTTTGATTTCCTCCGGCGTTTCAAACAGGATGTCGGCGAGATTGACCTGCTGGCCGTCGGTGACCATGATCATGGAGCCGGGCGACGGCTCGTAGCTGTAGGGCAGCGGCGCGATGATTTCCTGGCCGTCGGAGACGCGCTCGCCGTCTTTGACCACGATGTCCTGCTCGCGCTCGCGCGGCACCGTGACCACCTTCACCTTGGCGCGCTTGCCGCGCCCTTTGACCTCGCCGATCGCCTCGATGAAAATGTCGGTCTGCGTCTCCGACTGGCCGAGCAGGATTTCCTGCCCTTCAAACACCTCGTCTTTGTCGTGGATCTGCAGGTCGCGCTTGCGCCCGCGCGCGACATTGATTTTCTGCGGCGCGCGCTCGGTGTTTTTCGGCGTGATCACGATTTCCAAACTCTTGGTCGCGTTGTGCACGACTTCAAAGATGCGCGCGTTGCCGGCGAATTCGGCGGCGATGGAACTGCGGATGACCTTGCTGCGCGTGACCACGCGCACGATGCCGTCGCGGTCGGCCGTGATCGCCTTGCTGTGGTGCTTTTGCGGATTTTCCACGCGCAGGCGCGGGCGCAGGTTGCGCGAGGATGCCGGGTCGAGCACCACATAGGCGTCGCCGACGCCGACCTCGTCGGTTTTTTTCTCCACCGAAACGCCTTCCACGAAATCAATGAAAGACACCGTGCCGTCCACATCCGGCATGCGCGGGCGGGTGTACGGATTCCACGCGGCGGCGATGTCGCCGACCGCGACGGCGGCGCCGTCGGCGGCGAAAAGCGCGGCGCCGTAGGGGAGTTTGTGCTGGTCGCGCTCGCGGCCGCTTTCGTCGCGCACGATCAATTCGCCCGAGCGGCTCAGCACGACTTCCTTGCCCTCGCTGTTTTTCTCGGTGCGCACATTTTTCAACTGCACGGTGCCGGCGTTTTTGATTTCCACCTGGCCGATGCGCGTCTCCGAGGCCGAGCCGCCGATGTGGAAGGTGCGCATGGTCAATTGCGTGCCCGGCTCGCCGATGGACTGCGCGGCGATGACGCCGACCGCCTCGCCGATGTTGATCACATGCCCGCGCCCGAGGTCGCGCCCGTAGCACTTGGCGCAGACGCCGAAGCGGGTTTCGCAGGTGACCGCCGAGCGCACCTTGACTTCGTTGATGTTTGCCTGCTCGATTTTTTCGACCAGTTCCTCGTCCAACATTTGCTCGCGGGTCGCCACCACTTCCCGCGTGGACGCGTCCACCGCGGGCTCGGCGCAAAACCGCCCGAGCAGCCGGTCTTTGAGCGGCACCACCACCTCGCCGCCCTGCACCTGCGCGGCGCGCATCAGGCCTTTTTCGGTGCCGCAGTCCTCCTCGGTGACCACCAGGTCCTGGCACACATCCACCAGGCGGCGCGTCATGTAGCCGGCCGACGCGGTTTTCAGCGCGGTGTCGGTCAGCCCCTTGCGCGCGCCGTGGGTGGAGATGAAATACTGCAGCACATTCAGCCCCTCGCGGAAGTTGGCGGTGATCGGCGCTTCCATGATCGTGCCGTCGGGCTTCGCCATCAGGCCGCGCATGCCGGCGAGTTGGCGCATCTGCGCGATGGAGCCGCGCGCGCCGGAATCGGCCATCATGTAAATGGAGTTGAACGACTCCTGCTCGACCGTCTCGCCCTTGCGGTTGACCGCGCTCTCGGTGGCGAGGTTCCGCATCATGGATTCGGCGACCTGCTCGCTGGTGCGCGACCAGATGTCCACGACTTTGTTGTAGCGCTCGCCGTCGGTGAGCAGGCCGTCGGTGTACTGCTTTTGAATTTCCACCACTTCGCGCTGCGCCCCCTCCAGCAGTTTCGCCTTTTCGCCGGGAACGACCATGTCTTCCACGCCGATGGAGATGCCGGAAAGCGCGGCCATGCGAAACCCGGTGTACATCAGCTGGTCGGCGAAGATCACGGTCTCCTTCAGGCCGACGCGGCGGTAGCAGGTGTTGATCAGTTCGGAGATGGTCTTCTTTTTCAGCGGCCGGTCGATCAGTTCAAAATTCAGGCGCGGCGGCAGAATCTCCGACAAAATCGCGCGCCCGACGGTGGTCTCGACCAGGCGCGCGCCGCCGTTCGGCGCGCCGTCGGCGCCGCGCAGCGGCATGCGCACCTTCACATTCGCATGCAGGTGCGCCATGCCGTTTTCCCAGGCGCGCCGCGCTTCGTCGACATCGGCGAAATGCAGGCCGGCCCCTTTCGCGCCGGCGGCTTCGCGCGTCATGTAATACAGGCCCAGCACGATGTCCTGCGACGGCACGATGATCGGCTCGCCGTTTGCCGGCGACAAAATGTTGTTGGAGGACATCATCAGCGAGCGCGCCTCCAGTTGCGCCTCGATGGACATCGGCACATGCACCGCCATCTGGTCGCCGTCAAAGTCGGCGTTATACGGCGTGCACACCAGCGGATGCAGTTGGATCGCCTTGCCCTCGATCAGCACCGGCTCAAACGCCTGAATGCCGAGGCGGTGCAGCGTCGGCGCGCGGTTCAGCATGACCGGGTGCTCGCGAATCACCTCTTCCAGAATGTCCCAGACTTCCGGAATTTCCATCTCCACCATGCGCTTTGCCTGGCGGATGGTGCCGGCGAGGCCGCGCAGTTCCAGTTTGCTGTAGATGAACGGCTTGAACAGTTCCAGCGCCATGCGCTTGGGCAGGCCGCACTGGTGCAGCCGCAGCGTCGGGCCGACCACGATGACCGAGCGCCCCGAATAGTCAACGCGCTTGCCGAGCAGGTTCTGGCGGAAGCGCCCCTGCTTGCCCTTGATCATGTCGGAGATGGATTTCAACTGGCGCTTGTTGGCGCCGGTGATCGCCTTGCCGCGGCGGCCGTTGTCGAGCAGCGCGTCCACCGATTCCTGCAGCATGCGTTTTTCGTTGCGCACGATCAGGTCGGGCGCGTTCAGGTCGAGCAGGCGCTTCAGGCGGTTGTTGCGGTTGATCACGCGCCGGTAGAGGTCGTTCAAATCCGAGGTGGCGAAGCGCCCGCCTTCCAGCGGCACCAGCGGGCGCAAATCCGGCGGCAGCACCGGCAGCACTTCCAGCACCATCCACTGCGGCTTGGCGCCGGACTTGATGAACGACTCCACCACGCGCAGGCGGCTGGTGAGTTTTTTGATCTTGGCTTCGGATTTGGTCGCGCTCATTTGCTCGCGCAAACTCGCCTCCTCCTCCTTCAGGTCGATCTTGCGCATCAGCGCGCCGATCGCCTCGGCGCCCATGCGCGCCTCAAACTCGTCGCCGTAGGTCTCAATCGCCTCGAGGTAGGCCTCCTCGCTCAGAAGCGCGCCGCGCGAAAAGTCGGTCAGGCCCGGGTCGATGATCAGATACGCCTCAAAATACAGTACCCGCTCCATCTCGCGCACGGTCATGTCGAGCAGCAGGCCGAGCCGCGACGGCAGCGATTTCAAAAACCAGATGTGCGCGCACGGCGCGGCCAGGTCGATGTGCCCCATGCGCTCGCGCCGCACCTTGGACAGCGTGACTTCAACGCCGCATTTTTCGCAGACCACGCCGCGGTGCTTGAGCCGCTTGTATTTCCCGCACAGGCACTCGTAGTCGCTGACCGGGCCGAACAGTTTCGCGCAGAACAACCCGTCGCGCTCCGGGCGGAAGGTGCGGTAATTGATGGTCTCGGGCTTGCGAACTTCGCCGTATGACCACGAGCGGATTTTTTCCGGCGAGGCGATGTTGACGCGCAGCGCGTCAAAATCCTCGACCGTCTCGTTCTGCTTGAACAGATTGAAGATGTCTTTCATCAGACGCGCCCCCCGGCGGCGGATAATGCCGGCGCGGACGATACCGGCGCCGACGGCTGGTCCTGCTTGAGCTCGATGTTGAGCCCGAGCGCGCGGATCTCCTTGACCAGCACATTAAAGGACTCGGGCATGCCGGCGTTCATGCCGTGCTCGCCGCGGATGATGTTTTCGTAGATCTTTGCGCGCCCGGCGACATCGTCGGATTTTACGGTGAGCATCTCCTGCAGGATGTAGGCGGCGCCGTAGGCCTCCAGCGCCCACACCTCCATCTCGCCGAAGCGCTGCCCGCCGAACTGCGCCTTGCCGCCGAGCGGCTGCTGCGTGATGAGGCTGTAGGGGCCGGTGGAGCGCGCGTGCATCTTGTCGTCGACCAGGTGGTTGAGTTTGAGGATGTACATGTAGCCGCAGGTGACCGGGCGGTCAAAGGCCTCGCCGGTGCGCCCGTCGAAAAGTTTGGTCTGGCCGCTGGACGGCAGGCCGGCGAGTTCCAGCATGTTGACCACCTCGCTCTCCAGCGCGCCGTCAAACACCGGCGTCGCCATCGGCACGCCGCCGCGCAGGTTTTCGCACAGCGCGGCCAGGTCTTCGTCCCCGAGCGCGTCCAGCGACTCTTTTTTGCCGCTGGCGTTATACGCCTTTTTCAGATACGCGCGCAACTGCGCCGCCGACTTTTTCTTGTCGAGCAATTCGCCGATTTGCCGGCCGATGGAGCGCGCCGCCCAGCCGAGGTGCGTCTCCAGCACCTGCCCGACATTCATGCGCGACGGAACGCCGAGCGGGTTCAGGCAGACATCAACGGTGGTGCCGTCGGCCATGTAGGGCATGTCTTCCACCGGCACGATCTTGGAAACCACGCCCTTGTTGCCGTGGCGGCCGGCCATCTTGTCGCCGGGCTGCAGTTGCCGCTTGACCGCGACGAACACCTTGACCTCCTTGAGCACGCCCGGCGGCAGGCTGTCGCCTTTCGCGATCTTTTCGCATTTCTCCTTGCACAAGCGCTCCAGTTCGTCGCGCTGCAGTTTCATTTGGTCGCGGATCTTTTCGATCATGCGGTTGGCCTGCTCGTTGCGCAGGCGGATTTCAAACCACTGCGCGCGCGTTAGTTTCGCGAGATAGTCGCGGGTGACTTTTTCGCCGGCTTTGAGTTTGGCGGGGCCGCCGTCGGCGACATGGCCGCGCAGCAGTTTTTCAATGCGCGCGAAGGAATCCGCCTCAAAGATGCGCTGGCGGTCCTCAAAGTCCTTGCGAACCATCTGCATGTCCTCCTCGTCGTTCGCCTTGGCGCGCGCGTCTTTTTCAAGGTCTTCGCGCGTGAACACCTGCACATCAATGACCGTGCCTTTCATGCCGGACGGCAGGCGCAGCGAGGTGTCCTTCACATCGGAGGCTTTCTCGCCGAAGATCGCGCGCAGCAGTTTTTCCTCGGGCGTCAGTTGCGTCTCGCCCTTGGGCGTGACCTTGCCGACCAGCACGTCGCCGGGCTGCACTTTCGCGCCGATGTAGACGATGCCGGACTCGTCCAGTTTGGACAGCGCGCCTTCGCCGACATTGGGGATGTCGCGGCTGATTTCCTCCGCGCCGAATTTGTTGGTCTCGCGCGCCGTGCATTTCAACTCCTCAATGTGGATGGAGGTGTACACGTCGTCTTTGACCAGCCGCTCCGAGATCAAAATGGAGTCTTCAAAGTTGTAGCCGTTCCACGGCATGAACGCGATCAGCACATTGCGCCCGAGCGCGAGTTCGCCCATGTCGGTGGAGGGGCCGTCGGCGAGCACGTCGCCGCGCGAGACGTCGTCGCCGACCCGCACCAGCGGCCGCTGGTTGATGGTGGTGCTCTGGTTGGAGCGGCGGTATTTGATCAGCGGGTAGATGTCCGCGCCCGACTCGTCGTCGCGGCTTTCGTCGTCGTTGACGCGCACCACGATGCGCGCGGCGTCCACCGAATCAACCGTGCCGCCGCGTTTTGCGATTACGGTGACGCCGGAGTCGCGCGCCACGATGCGCTCCATGCCGGTGCCGACCAGCGGTTTTTCGCTGCGAATCACCGGCACCGCCTGGCGCTGCATGTTGGCGCCCATCAGCGCGCGGTTGGCGTCGTCGTGCTCCAGAAACGGCACCAGCGAGGCGGCCACCGAAACGATTTGCTGCGGGGCGACGTCGATGTAGTCGATCTGCTCGGGCGACGACAGCGTGAATTCGTTTTTGTGCCGGCACGACACCAGTTCGTCGGTGAAGCGCCCGCGCGAATCAATCGCGGCGTTCGCCTGGGCGATGATGTGCTTGCGCTCCTCGATGGCCGACAGGTATTCCACTTTGTCGGTGACTTTTTGGTTCTCCACCTTGCGGTAGGGCGTCTCCAAAAAGCCGTATTCATTGGTGCGCGCAAAACATGCGAGCGAGTTGATCAGCCCGATGTTCGGCCCCTCCGGCGTCTCCACCGGGCAGACGCGGCCGTAATGCGTCGGGTGCACGTCGCGCACCTCAAAACCGGCGCGCTCGCGCGTCAGCCCGCCGGGGCCGAGCGCCGAGACGCGGCGCTTGTGCGTGACCTCGGAAAGCGGGTTGGTCTGGTCCATGAACTGCGACAACTGGCTGGAGCCGAAAAACTCGCGAACCACGGCCGACACCGGCTTGGCGTTGATCAGGTCCTGCGGCGTCAGGTTTTCGCTCTCCACCAGGCCGAGCCGCTCCTTGACCGCGCGCTCGACGCGCACCAGCCCGATGCGGAACTGGTTTTCCACCAGTTCGCCGACCGAGCGCACCCGGCGGTTGCCGAGGCTGTCGATGTCGTCGGGCTCGCCCTTGCCGTTTTTCAGCGCGACGATGTGCTTGATCACATCCACGATGTCGTGCTTGCTGAGAATGCCGGGGCCCTCGTCGCTTTCGCGCCCGAGGCGGCGGTTGAGTTTCATGCGCCCGACCGCGGACAGGTCGTAGCGGTCGGGTTTGAAAAACAGGTTTTCAAACAGGGTCTTGGACGACTCCGGCGTCGGCGGCTCGCCGGGGCGCATCATGCGGTAGATCTCGATTTGCGCGCCCTCGGTGCTGCGCGTGGAATCTATGCGCAGGGTGTCCGAGATGAACGGCCCGCAGTCAATGTCGTTGGTGGCGATGGTCTCAATTTCGGCGACATCAAAGCGGCGCAGGTTTTCCAGCACCTTTTCGGTGATCTCGGTGTTGGCTTCGGCGACCACTTCGCCGCCGTCGGCGGCGATGATGTCGCGCGCCAGCGTGCGCCCGGCGACGAAATCATGCGGCACTTCCACGCGCTCAATGCCCAGTTCCTCCAGTTGGCGGATGTTGCGCGCGGTGATGCGCCGCCCGGCTTCAATCAGCGTCTTGCCCTTGGCGTCGCGCAGGTCAAATTCCAGTTGCTGCCCGCGCAGCCGCTCCGGCACCAACTGCATCATGAAGCGCTCTTCGCCGATGGCGATGCGGTCGTTCTCAAAAAACATCGCGAGAATTTCCCCGGTGCTGTAGCCGAGCGCACGCAGCAGCATGGTCGCCGGCAGTTTGCGGCGGCGGTCGATGCGCACATACAGCAGGTCCTTCGGGTCAAATTCCAGGTCCAGCCACGAGCCGCGGTAGGGGATGACGCGCGCCGAGAAGAGCAGTTTGCGCGAGGCGTGGGTCTTGCCGCCGTCGTGGTCAAAGATGACGCCGGGCGAGCGGTGCAGTTGCGAGACCACCACGCGCTCGGTGCCGTTGATGACGAAAGTGCCGTTCTCGGTCATCAGCGGCATGTCGCCGAGATAGACCTCGTTCTCGCGCACTTCCTTGACCGCTTTTCCGCCGCCGCTTTTGTTGAAGATTTTCAGGCGCATCACCACATGCATCGGGCACTCGTAGTTGCGCCCGCGCTGCTTGCACTCGTCAATGTCAAAGTGCGGCGTGCCGAGTTTGTAACTGACGAACTCCAGCACGACCGTGCCGTTGTGGCTCTCGATCGGGAACACCGACTTGAACGCGGCCTGAATGCCGCGGTCGATGCGCTGCTCGGGCCGCACGTTCGCCTGCAGATAGTTCTTATACGACTCGGTCTGCGTCCGCAGCAAATTCGGCACCGGAAAATCGCCGGCGCGCTTGCTGAAACTTTTGCGAATGCGTTTTCGTTCGGTAAAGGAGTAGTCGTTGCCCATGTCGGTTTCGGTGGTCGTGTCGGGTGGTCGGGTTCGGCGGCAAAACGCCCGCGCGCAACCGCGGGCCGGGGCGGTCCGGACGCGCCGGAAACCGCCCGCGCGCGCCCGCTATTTCACCTCGGCCGACCCGCCGGCGGCTTCAATCTGCTTCTTGAATTTCTCGGCGTCTTCTTTGTTGACGCCTTCTTTCAGCGGTTTCGGCGCGGATTCCACCAGGTCTTTCGCCTCTTTCAGGCCGAGCCCGGTGATCGCGCGCACTTCTTTGATCACGCCGACTTTTTTGTCGCCGAAACCGGTCAGCACCAGCGTGAATTCGGTTTGCTCTTCGGCCTCGGCGGCGCCGCCGGCCGCGGCCGGCGCGGCCGCAACGGCGACCGGCGCGGCCGCCGATACGCCGAATTTCTCTTCCATGTCCTTAATCAGTTCGGACAGGTCGAGCACCGACATCTCGGCGATGCCGTCGAGGATCTCTTGTTTGCTTAAAGCCATGATGGTCTCCTAATCAACAAATTGAATTGAAATTGGGTTGGTTGGAAAAGTGCCGCGCAAATTACGCGGCGGCGTCTGCGCCGCTTTTCGCGCCGCTTTTGGATTTTGAATCGGCGACCGCGGCGAGCACGCGCACAAAACGCGCCGGAATTTCCGCGAGCGTAGACGCAAACTGCTGCGCCGGCGCGCGCATCGCCCCGGCGAGTTTCGCCAGCAATTCTTCGCGGCCCGGCAGTTTCGCCAGCGCGCCGATGGTGCGCCGGTCGATCAGCGCGCCGTCCATCGCTCCGGCGGTGATTTTCAGGTGGTCGTGCTCGGCCGCGAAATCCGCCATGACTTTGGCGACCGCGACCGGGTCTTCCGACGCCGAAAAAATCACCGGGCCGGCGAAACTCTCTTTCAGGCAGGCGAAATCGGAGCCGTCCACCACGCGTTTTGCAAGGCTGTTTTTGAGCACCTTGATCCACACGCCGCGCTCGCGCGCCTGCGTGCGAAGTTCGGTCATTTGCTCCACGGTCAGCCCGCGATATTCGGCGAGCACGCCGGCGCGCGAGCGCGCGAGCGCGGCCTCGGCCTCGCCGACCAGGGTTTTTTTCTGTTCAAAACTCAGGCTCATTTGCGCGCTCCGAATCAGCGAATCGCTTCAATGCTGGCTCGGTCGACTTTGACGCCGGGCCCCATTGTGCTGGACAGCGAGACGCGGCGAATATACTGCCCTTTGGACGCGGCCGGTTTTGATTTGACCAGCGCGGTCACCAGCGCGTTCAAATTTTCGGCGAGCGCCCCGGGCTCGAAAGATGCCTTGCCGATCGGGCAGTGAATCAGGCCGGCTTTGTCAATGCGAAACCGCACCTGCCCGGACTTCGCGTCTTTGACCGCCTTGCCGACATCGTCGGTAACGCTGCCGACACGCGGGTTCGGCATCAGTCCGCGCGGGCCGAGAATCTGCCCGAGTTGCCCGACCACGCGCATCGCCGACGGCGCAGCGATGCAAAGGTCAAAGTCAATCTGCCCCTTCTTGACATTCTCGGCGAGGTCTTCCAGCCCGACCAAGTCGGCGCCGGCGGCGCGCGCGGCCTCGGCCGCTTCGCCGTCGGCGAACACCGCGACGCGCACGGTGCGGCCGGTGCCGCGCGGCAGCAACGCGGCGCCGCGCACATTTTGGTCGGAGCGCTTGGCGTTGACGCCGAGGTTGACGGCCGCATCCACCGACTCGTCAAATTTGACCGAGGCCATTTCTTTGACCAGCGCGACCGCCTGCTCAAGCGGGTAGGTTTTTTCGCGGTCCAATTTTTCCGCGGCCGCGCGCATGCGTTTTCCGCTCATGCCGCCGCTCCGCTTTCACCGCCGCCGCCGCCGCTTTGGCCCGGCTGCTCCACATCAATGCCCATGCTGCGCGCGCTGCCGGCGATGATGCGCATCGCGCGCTCGATTTCATACGCGTTCAGGTCGGGCTGCTTGGCGCGCGCGATCTCCTCCAGTTGCGCGCGCGTTACCACGCCCTTTTTATCGCGGTTCGGCGTGGCGCTGCCTTTGTCAATGCCGAGCGCTTTTTTCAGCAGCACCGAAGCCGGCGGCGTTTTTTTGATGAAGGTGAAACTTTTGTCGGCATACACCGTGATCACCACCGGCACCGGCACGCCCTTTTCCATGCCGGCGGTCTCGGCGTTGAACGCCTTGCAAAAATCCATGATGTTCAGGCCGTGCTGGCCGAGCGCGGGCCCGACCGGCGGACTCGGCTGCGCTTCGCCGGCCGGAATCTGCAGGCGGATGTAGGATTCAATTTTCTTTGCCATGATGTTTTCTCAGGCTTTCGCCACCTGGGTGAAATCCAGTTCCACCGGCGTGGAACGGCCGAAGATGGTGACCGAGACGCGCAGTTTCGCTTTCTCAAAATTCGCCTCTTCCACGGTGCCGTTGAACTCGGCGAACGGGCCGTCGACGATGCGCACCAATTCGCCGGGGGCGAAGGTGAATTTCAGTTTCGGCTTGTCGGCGCTGTCGGAGATTTGCTGGATGATTTCCTCGGCCTCGCGGTCGCTGATGGGCATCGGGCGCGTGCCGCTGCCGCCGATGAAGCCGGACACTTTCGGCACGCCTTTGACCAGATGCCAGGTCTCGTCGGTCATGCGCATGTGCACCAGCACATAGCCCGGAAAAAATTTGCGCTCGCTGGTGCGCCGCTGGCCGCCTTTCAACTCGACCACTTCTTCGGTCGGCACCAGAATCTCGCCGAAATCATCCTGCATGTTTTTGCGCTGGATGATCTCGCCGAGCGACTGCTTGACGATTTTTTCAAAGCCCGAATAGGCCTGCACCACATACCAGCGCATCGGCGTTTTTTCGGGCGCGGGCGCGGCGGCCTGCGCGGCGGATTCGGTCATGCTCATCATGATGTTCAACTCACACCGAGGATCAGGTCGTAGATGCCGAAAAACGACAGCGAGTCGAGCAGCCACAGATACAGCCCGAACGCGATGACCATCAGCACCACCACGCCGGTGACCTGCATCGCCTCGCGGCGGCTCGGCCACACCATTTTTTGGCGCTCTATGTTGGCGCCCTTGGCGAACAGCACCGCCGAGCGGCCGGCTTCGGTGGTCAGCGCGATCAGCGCGGCGACCACCACGCCGCCGAGCACCACGCCGACGCGCGCAACCTGCAGCCAGTCGCCAAACTGGTAGTAGGCGCCCACGGCGGCGGCGATGACCAGCCCGGAGAGAAGGAGTTTGAGGTTGTCTATGACCGCAGCGCCCCCGCGCTGGCAGGCCAGGAGGGACTCGAACCCCCAACCTGCGGTTTTGGAGACCGCTGCTCTGCCAATTGAGCTACTGGCCTAAATGCCGGCCGGCCGGCCGGCGCGGTTGCGTTGTTTTGCATCGGATGCATTCTCAGGCGATCACCTTGGACACCACGCC
>JALCBG010000048.1 GCA_028066695.1 Gammaproteobacteria bacterium
ATTCGGGCGTGTAAACCACGCCGTATTCTTTGCGCTTGCCGGTCATGCTTTTGTCTGCGTCAAAAGTTTCATTTTCTGAAAGAAATTCGGCACGGACAACTCGTTCGCCAAAGCGGATTGTATCTCCGCGCGCAGTTTCATTTTACGAACATCCGCCAGTTCAATTTTGTCGGGACTTTTGTGCAGGGACACGATGCCGATACCGATTACATCCGGGCGGTGCGGGTGGTCGGTATCATTGCTTAACTCCACATATTTTTGCAAGTGGGCGTCGCCGATTTCTTCAGTATGATCTTTCTGACCGCCCCTTTTCAGGTAGGGGATTTTCTCCGGCAGCACCATCAAATGCCCGAAGCCGACGCCGGCGCGACGAATGTTGGCGGTCTCGCCCATCAAGTGCTCAAAATAATTGTTGGCGTTTTGCTTGAAGTTGGAGGTGATGAACTTGATGCTGATGATCGCCAGGGGCGCCCCGCCCTTTTTGGAGATGGAGACATCCACGACCTTGTCGTAATACTTTCCAGCGATGGTTTCCTCGCGTCCGCTGTCTTTCCGGAGGCTTTCCGTTTTATATTCCGCGCCCAATTCGCGCTCGATTTCCTCCGCCACCCACTGATGCAGCGGACGCAACTTTTTGGAGCTGCGCGCGCCGTGCGTGTTGTATTCGCCATAGGATTCGCGGACAGCGCAAACAAAGCGGTCTTCGAGCGTGGCGGTTTCCATAATCCAGAGTATAGCAAAACCCGCATCTGACACCGCCTACCCAAGCGCCGTAAAGCGCTTTTTGCGGAAATTGGCGGATTTGGGGCGATTTTTACGGGATTTTCGGCGAAATCTCTGGCGAAAATGGCAGGAAAATACGAGGAATTTGCGGGAAACTTCTGGGAAAATGTTGGGAAAATCTTGGAAAAATTGGGTAATTTCGGGGAAATTTTGATAAGTGGGGGAGTGGGCGGTTTTGTGTGGGGTGGGGGGATTTTCCGCCGGGGCGGGGGGAAATGGAAAAAATTTGTAAAGTGCTTGACAGGGAGGGGGGAGGGGGGGATACTGCGGGTACGCGTGGTTTGCAGGCTGGCAATGTCTCCCATACCGCCATTGGTGCGCCCGATTGCCCCGGCGATTTTGCCGGCGGAGCGCACAAGATTTCAGACGCCGCGTGAAAGCGCGGTGTGACCAGATGGGCGTGTGCGGCTTGGCAATGGCTCCATTTCCCCCATTGGTCCGCCTGATTGCCCCGGCAGTGCGAGCAGTCGGCAGAGCGGACATTTACGCCTCGCGAAAGCGCGGCGTGATCGGATGGGCGTGAGTGGCTTGGTAATAGTCCGCATTTCCCCCATTGGTGCGCCTGATTACCCCGGCGGTTCGCTGCCGGCGGAGCGCACATCATTTCCGGCTTTTCTTGCCGTGATAGGAAATCAGCACCGGATTGCGACCGTTGTCCAAGTCGATCACCAACACCCTTTCCAGGCCGGCATGGTTTAGTTGCCAGTGTCCGCTTTTGTTTTTGAATGGCTTCGCTTCCCGCAAGATCCGCGGAATGTCCGCATACCATTCCGGCGGCACATGCCGCCGCCGCAGATCGCGCACCTGCCGGTAGCGCATACCCGGCCCGTGCTTCCGCCACATCTTGTCCGCGCCCCGGTCGGTCAGCCGCAACACCCTTTTTTTCGTGCCGATGGCGCGCAGTAAATCCTCGCACTCGTGACCCAGCACCGCCAGCGGCGCAAACACTTTGCGTGCCTCTGTCGGATTTTTTGCTTTCCCCGGCGCCTTTGCCGGACGCGGCTTCAGCAGATACTCATAAAACTCCGCCGAGCGCACAAATTCCTCCCCCCTGCGTTTTTGCTGCTCCAGCCGCATCTGCAGCGGCAACATGCACAGTTGCCGCCGCCGCACCACGCGCCGCTTCCGCCGCATCACCGCGGCCTTTTCCCTGCCCCAAAATTTCATTGATTTAGTCCTACTCCCCTATTCTACACCACTCCGCGCGCCAAACCCCCAAAGTAAATTCCGTGTAAATCCCCCAAAAATCCCCAATTCCCGCCCTTCCGGTGCCATATTAGTCCCCAACCACCCCGCCCGGGCGGTTTCGCGAGTTATCCACAATTTCCCCTTTCTCCCCCAATTTCCGCCATAATCCGCACATGAACAATTCACACTCCCACTCCCGCCCCCTCCTCCGCGCCGGCGTTGCCGGGTTGCTGTTCCTGCTCGTCTGCGCGCCGGCGGCGGCGCAGCGGGCGTCGCTGGTTACCGTGGATGCGGTCAATGCGCAGGCGTTCGCGCAGACGCTGCCGGTGGTCGGGCGGCTGGTGGCGCCGCAGATGGGGGCGGCGACCACGCGCGTCAGCGGCACGCTGGCTTCCATGCGCGTGCGCGTCGGCGAGAAAGTGGAGAAGGGGCAGGTGCTGGCGAGCATTGACACCGAGGCGCTGGAACTGCAACTCGCGCTGGTGCGCGCGCGCGCGGCGATGGCTTCGGCCGGATTGAAAACCGCGCAGGCCGAATTGAAACTGGCCGAGCAGGAAGTCGCGCGGCTGAGCGGGCTGACCAGTTCGGCCGCGGTGAGCAAGGCGGCGATTGACGACGCGCGGCAGCGGCACGCGATCGCCACGGCGAAAGCGAGCGAGGCGGTCGCGGCGCTGCGCGCGCGGCAGGCCGAGGTGAAACTCGCGCAACTGGATGTCAAATACGCCGAGATCAAAGCGCCGTTCGCCGGCGCGGTCACCGAGCGTTTCGCCGACGCAGGCGGGTATCTGCGAAGCGGCGACGCGGTGGTGCAGTTGGTCGCGGCGAGCAATTTGGAATTGGAGGCGGCGGTTCCGGCCGAGCGCCTCGGCGGGCTGGACGCGGGCGCGAAAGTGGAAATCGCGCTGGACAACGGCAGCCGCCACCGCGCGATTGCGCGCGCGGTCGTGCCCGAAGAAGACGCGCGCACGCGCACGCGGCGGGTGCGTTTCAGCGTGGATTTCGGCGCCGGCGCCGGACTGCTGGCCGCCGAGCAAAGCGCCACGGTGTTTATTCCGGCCGGCGCGCCGCGCGAAATCGTTTCGGTGCATAAGGACGCCATCGTCCGCCGCGGCGGCGACCATGTGGTTTTCGTCGTGGAAAAAGACGCGGCGGCGATTCGCAGCGTGCGCGTCGGCGCGGAAAGCGGCGAGCGCATTGAAGTGCTGCGCGGACTGGTGCCGGGCGAGTTGGCGGTGGTGCGCGGCAACGAGCGGCTGCAGCCGGGGCAGAAGGTGCGGCTGGCGAACGCGAAGGCGGTGGCAAAGGCCGAGAAAAAACCCGCGAAGAAAACGGGAGCGGAATGACCGCGCCCGGCCGCGCCCGGCATTTTGCGGGCGGCGCGGTTTTGCATGCACATTAAAAGGAGCGCGCGGTGAACCTGATCAGCAACGCCATTGAGCGGCCGATCGCGGTAATCGCGGCGGTATTGCTGGTGGTGCTGTTCGGACTGGTCGCGCTGCGCACCATTCCGATTCAACTGGTGCCGGATGTGAACCGGCCGGTCGTCAGCATCACCACAAACTGGTTCGGCGCGGCGCCGGCGGAAGTGGAGCGCGAAATCTTAAACCGCCAGGAGGAGGAACTCGCCGGGCTGGAAGGGCTGGAGTCCATCACCGGAAGCGCGTCTCCGGGGCAGGCGAAAATCACGCTGGAATTCAAAATCGGCACCGACATGGGGCGCGCGCTGCTGCTGGTGGCGAACCGCCTGGACCGCGTGCCGCGTTATCCGGACGAGGCCGACCAGCCGTCGCTCAGCGTCGGCAACGACGACAACATCGCCTGGTTCAACATTCGCCGCGCGCCGGGCAACACGCGCCCGATTCACGAGTTCGGCGATTACGTCAACGACGTAATCAAAGAGCGCATAGAGCGCGTGCCGGGGGTCGGGCGCGTCAATGTGTACGGCGGCAGCGAGCGCGAAATTCAGGTGCTGGTGGATCCGTATGCGCTGGCGCGCTACCAACTGAGCGTGGAGCAATTGCTGCGCTCGCTCTCCGACGCCAACATTTCGCTCGGCGCCGGCGACATTGACGAGGGCAAGCGCCGCTATGTGGTGCGCACCGAAGGCGAACTGACCGATCTTGAAGTCATTCGCCAGGTGTTGCTGCGCGGCGGCGGCGGCGGCGGGCGGGTCACGCTCGGTGATGTCGCCGAGGTGCGCTTCGGCTACAAGGAGCCGGGCGCGGCGATTCGCATGATGGGCAGCGCGGCGATTGCATTTAACGCGTCGCGGCAAAGCGGCGCGAACATCATAGAAACCATGCGCGGCATTTACCAGGCGGTGGACGAGTTGAATGCGTCGGCGGTGCCGCAGGCCGAGTTGACGCTGCTGCAGGTGTATGACGAAACCGTCTACATCAATTCGGCGATTGAATTGGTGCAGCAAAACATCTGGGTCGGCGGCACGCTGGCCGCGCTGATTTTGATTTTGTTTTTGCGCTCGTTCCGCGCGACCATCGTCATCTCGCTGGCGATTCCGGTGTCGGTGGTCGGCGCGTTCGTGGCGATGGCCGCGCTCGGCCGCTCCATTAACGTGGTGTCGCTGGCCGGGCTGGCGTTCGCGGTCGGCATGGTGGTGGACGCGGCGATAGTGGTGCTGGAAAACATCTACCGCCACAAGGAGGCCGGGCATTCCACCGCGAAAGCCGCGTTCCTCGGCGCGCAGCAGGTGTGGGGCGCGGTGCTGGTGTCGTCGCTGACCACGGTGATGGTGTTCATTCCGATTTTGATCATGGAACTTGAGGCCGGGCAATTGTTCCGCGATATCGCGGTGGCGATCGCGGTTTCGGTGATGCTGTCGCTGCTGGTTTCCATTACGCTGATACCGGCGCTGTCGCGGCGGCTGCTCGGCGACGGCGGCAGTCTCATTAAAGTTGGCGGGATTGCAAAACTCGCGCGGCGCATTCCGCCGCGGTTTGTGCCGATGGCGGCGAAATCTCTGCTGAAACACGCGGCGAGCATCGCCGGCAAAAAACTCCGCGGAAAAATTGGAAAGCAGGCCGGAAAGAAATCCGAGCGCTTTGAATTGCCCGGCATAGACCGCGCCGCGCGCTTTTTCGCCTCGCTCATCTCCGCGTTCACCGCGCGCGTGGTGCGCAGCAAAATTTTTGCGTTCGGCATCGTCGCCGCGGTCAGCATCTCTGCGACCGCCGGCGCCTGGTCGCTTTTGCCGAAACTGGAATACCTGCCCGAGGGAAACCGCAACCTGCTGTTCGGCGTGATCATTCCGCCGCCCGGCTACAACCTGGAAACCACCAATCAAATCGCGCGCGGCATTGAGGACGAGACGCGCTCCCTGTGGGCGAAAAACAAGGACGATGTGGCCGCGCCGGGCGAGCCGCCGCGCATTGAAAGATTCTTTTATGTGGCGACGCGCGCGCGCACTTTTCTCGGCGCGGTCGCGGTAACGCCGTCGCGCGTCGCCGAATTGAAGCCGATTCTGCGCGACCCGGTGTTTCGCGAGCCGGGCACTTTCGGCTTCATCTCGCAGCCGTCCATTTTCGGGCGCGGCATCGGCGGCGGGCGCAAAATTGAAATTGACATTTCGGGGCCCGATTTGGACGAGGTGCTTTACACCGCCAACCGCGCGTTCGGAACCGTGGTGCAGTTGTTTCCGCGCAGCGAGGGCCACGAATGGCGGCCGCAACCGGGGCTGGAACTCGGCGCGCCGGAAGTGCGCGTGATTCCGCACCGCCTGCGCCTCAACGACAGCGGCATCACCGCGCGCGAACTGGCGCGCACCATTGACGCGTTCAACGACGGCCTGCGCGCCGCGCAATCCACCGTGGACGGGCGGCTGATGGACATCGTCGTCAAAGGGCGCGAGCAGTCGGTCAGCCGCACGCAGGGTATCGGCGGGCTGCCGCTGGTCACCACCGAGGGGCGCGTCATTCCCGCGTCTTCGGTCGCCGACATTGAACTGACCGCGGGTCCGACGGAAATCCGCCACCGCGAGCGCTTCCGCACGATTACGCTGGAAGTCCGCCCGACCGCGACGCTGCCGCTGGAAGCGGCGATAGACACCATTCGCGAACAGGTGATCGCGCCGCTGGAGGCCGGCGGCCTGCCGCCCGGCGTAAAACTCCGCATCTCCGGCACCGCCGACAAACTGGTGGAAACCAGCCGCGCCATGGCGGTCAACCTCGCGCTGTCGCTGGTCATCGTGTTCTTGGTGATGGCGGTGCTGTTTGAAAGTTTTGTTTACCCGCTGATCATTATGCTGTCGGTGCCGGTCGCCGCGGCCGGCGGCGTCATCGGCCTGGCCGCGCTCAACCTGCACACCTACCAGGCGCTGGACATGCTGACCATGCTCGGCTTCGTAATCTTGACAGGCATCGTGGTCAACAACTCGATATTGCTGGTGCACCAAACCCTGCACCACATTCGCCGCGAGAATCTCGGCGTGCACGACGCGATTCGCATGGCGACGCAAAACCGCATCCGCCCGATCTTCATGTCCACGCTGACCAGCGTGTTCGGCATGCTGCCGCTGGTGCTGTTTCCGGGCGCCGGCTCGGAGTTGTACCGCGGACTCGGCTCGGTGGTGGTCGGCGGGCTGAGTCTGTCGGCGATCATCACGCTGCTCATCGTGCCGCCGATGATGGCGCTTTTGGTCGCGCCGCTGGAAGAGCGCCGCCGCGCGCGGCAGGCGGCCGCGAAGCGGCGGTGAGCGGTTTGGATTTCACGCCCGCCTATGCCGGCGGGCGCATGCCGGTGCTGGCGCGCAACTTGGTGGCGACTTCGCAGCCGCTCGCGGCGCAGGCCGGCGTGGCGGCGTTGCGCGACGGCGGCAACGCCGCGGACGCCGCGCTCGCCATGGCAATCGCGCTGACCGTGGTGGAGCCGACCAGCAACGGCATCGGCGGCGACGCGTTCGCGCTGGTGTGGGACGGCGAAACATTGCACGGGCTGAACGCCTCGGGGCGCAGTCCGGCCGCGGCCTCGCTTAATGATTACGCCGGACTCGCCGAGATGCCGTTGCGCGGCTGGGGCGCGGTCACGGTGCCGGGCTGCGTCGGCGGCTGGGTTGAATTGTCAAAAAAATTCGGCAAGTTGCCGTTCGCGAAATTGTTTGACGCGGCAATTTCGTATGCGCGCGACGGTTTTGCGGTCGCGCCGCGCACCGCCGCGGCCTGGGCGGAGGCGGCCGAGATTTTTCGCGGCGTAAAATCTTTCGCGCCGTTTTTGCCGGGCGGGGTTGCGCCGGCCGCCGGCGAAACATTTTCCTTTCCGGAGCAGGCCGACACTCTGGAAGAAATCGCCGCGAGCGGCGGCGAGTCTTTTTACCGCGGAGCGTTGGCGAAAAAAATCGCCGCGGCCGCGCGCGCCGACGGCGCGAAACTTTCCTTTGAAGATTTGGCATCGCACCGTTGCGAATGGGTAACACCGCTCGCGAAAAAATACCGCTCGCGCGGGCACAGCGAAGTGGAATTGCACGAACTTCCGCCGAACGGACAGGGCCTGGCCGCGCTGCTAATGCTGGGCATCGCCGAGCGGCGCGGCATCGGCGACTGCGAATTGGACGCGCCGGATTTTTTTCACCTGCAAATTGAAGCGATGAAACTCGCCTTCGCCGACGCGCGCCGCTACATCGCCGACCCGGCGCACCTGGAATTTCCGCCGGAACTTTTGCTGGAAGATGAGTATCTGGACAGCCGCGCCGCGCTGATAGACATGCGCCGCGCCGGCGCGCCTCCGCCCGGCACGCCGAACGCGGAACATGCCCGCCGCGTCATGCAAAGCGGCACCGTCTATCTCACCGCGGCCGACCAAAACGGCATGATGGTCTCGTTCATTCAGAGCAACTTCTGGGGCTTCGGCTCCGGCGTGGTCGTGCCCGGCGCCGGCATCAGTCTGCAAAACCGCGGCGCCGGGTTTTGCCTGCAGCCCGGCCATCCCAATTGTTTCGCCGGCGGCAAACTCCCCTACCACACCATCATCCCCGGCATGCTGACGCGGCGCGGGCGCGCGCTGATGAGTTTCGGCGTGATGGGCGGCGCGATGCAGCCGCAGGGGCACGCGCAGATGGTCATTCGCGTTTGCGATCATTGCCAAAACCCGCAAAGCGCGAGCGACGCGCCGCGGTGGCAGGTGATGGAAGACGGCGCGGTCGCGCTGGAACCCGGCGTCACGCGCGATGTGCGCGACGAATTGACGCGGCGCGGCCACCGCCTGCATGCCGGCGATTTGCACGCCGCGCTTCCGCTCGGCGGCATGGGCGGCGCGCAGTTGATCTACAAAACCGACGGCGGCTATGTCGGCGGCTCCGACCACCGCAAGGACGGCATGGCGGCCGGATATTAATTTCGCAATGGCTGAGAGCGAACCGCACCCGCGCGCGCGGCGCGCGCTGCATGGCGCCGGCGCGCGCATCAAAACCCTGGCGCGCGCGCTTTCAAAACTTCCGTGGCGCGCGGCGCGCGGCGCGTTGTGGCGCGGACTCGCCGCGCTCGCGCTGGTCGCGCTGCTCGCGCTCGCTTCCATGCGCTGGATAGACCCGCGCACTTCGGCGGTGATCGCGCGCGAAAACCGCGCCGAAGAAAACAGCGGCGCGCCGGCGAGTTTGCGCTGGCGCGACCTGGAGAAAATTTCCCGGCACCTCGCGGTCGCGGTCATCGCCTCCGAAGACCAGCGTTTCTTTGAGCACTTTGGAATGGACTTCACCGAGTTGTCAAAGTCGCTGTCCAGCCGCACCGGCCGCCTGCGCGGCGCCAGCACCATCTCGCAGCAGGTCGTGAAAAATTTGCTGCTGTGGCGCGAGCGAAGTTATCTGCGCAAAATCATTGAAGCGCCGCTCGCGTTTTACATTGACATGGTCTGGGGCAAGCGGCGCGTGCTGGAGGTGTATTTGAACATCGTGCAGTTCGGACCGCGCCTCTACGGCGCGGAAAACGCGAGCCGCCATTATTTCGGCAAGCCGGCCTCGCGCCTGACGCGCTACGAGTCGGCGCGCCTCGCCTCGGTGCTGCCCAACCCGAAGGCGCGCTCGCCGCTGCGCTACGACGAGGAATCGCGCGCGCGGCAGCGGCACATTCTGCGGCAGATGCGCGCGATTGGCGGCGTCGGCGTGCTGAAAGGCATGTAGCGCGACCCCGTCTCCCCGGCGCGCGCGTGCTATGCTAGCCGGCCGATTTTTCCAACAACATGCTTCGGAGGAAACCATGAAAACTTCTCTTCGCACCACCCGCGCCTGCGTTTTCGCCGCCGGCGCGCTGCTCGCCGCCGCCGCGATTCCGCCGGCAAGCGCGCAGCAAAAATTCGTGTCCATCGGCACCGGCGGCGTCACCGGCGTGTATTACCCGACCGGCGGCGCGATTTGCCGGCTGGTCAACAAAAACCGCAAGCAGCACGGCATTCGCTGCTCGGTGGAATCCACCGGCGGCTCGGTGTACAACATCAACACCATCCGCGGCGGCGAACTGGACCTTGGAGTCGCGCAGTCCGACTGGCAGTTTCACGCCTACAACGGCAGCGGCAAAAAGTCTTTCATTGACGCCGGCCCGTTCAAGAACCTGCGCGCGGTCTTCTCGGTGCATGCCGAGCCGATCAGCATCATCGCGCGCGCCGACTCCGGCATCCGCCACATCGACGACCTGGTCGGCAAGCGCGTCAACATCGGCAACCCGGGCTCCGGCACCGAGGCGACCTGGAATGTGGTGTGGAAGGCGCTCGGCCACACCAAACGCGACTTGAAACTCGCCGCGCAAATGAAATCGGCGGAAACGCCGGCCGCGCTGTGCGACAACAAGATTGACGCGTTCTTCTGGCTGGTCGGCAACCCGGCCGCGCTGAACAAAGAAGCGACCACGACCTGCGACGCGAAATTCGTGGAAGTCAGCGGCCGCGCCGTGGACAAACTGGTGAAGGAAAATCCCTTCTACCGCTATGCCACCATCCCCGGCGGCATGTACCGCGGCAACCCGAAGGACATCAAGACTTTCGGAGTCGGCGCAACCTTCGTCACCTCCACCGCGGTTTCCGAAAAGGTGGTCTACGAAATCGTCAAGGCGGTTTTTGACAACTTTGACG
This sequence comes from Gammaproteobacteria bacterium, assembly GCA_028066695.1. GTDB lineage: Bacteria > Pseudomonadota > Gammaproteobacteria > Arenicellales > Poriferihabitantaceae > JAHRAW01. Next base: position 10,039 of record JALCBG010000048.1, read on the forward strand.
ACTTCAAAAAACTGCATCCGGCTTTCGCCAACCTGAAAGAGAAGGAAATGATCAGCGACGCGCTGTCCGCGCCGCTGCATGACGGGGCGAAAAAATACTACAAGGAGCGCGGTTGGCTGTGAGGACGCAAGCGGGGCACGGGGGACTGTGCCCCGCTTTTTCCATGTAAAAGGGACGCCGCGATGAAAGTCGCCGTCGGAGGCTTCCAGCACGAGACCAACGTATTCGCCCCGCACAAGGCCGACTACGCGGCGTTTGCGCGGCGCGACGAGTGGCCGCCGCTCGGCGTCGGCGCGAACATGCTGGACAATGTGCTCGGCGTGCATTTGCCGGTCAGCGGCGCGGTGGCGCGGCTGAAGGAACTGGGGCACGAAGTCGCGCCGCTGTTATGGTGTTCGGCGATGCCGTGCGCGCATGTGCGCGAAGACGCGTTTGAGCGCATCGCGGCGATGCTGCTGCGCGAACTGCAGAACGCATTGCCGGTCGGCGGAGTGCTGCTGGATCTGCACGGCGCGATGGTGTGCGAGCATTTGCCGGACGGCGACGGCGAATTGCTGCGGCGCGTGCGCGAGATGGTCGGCAACGATGTGCCGGTGGTCGCGAGTTTGGACCTGCATGCGAATGTCAGCGATTTGATGGCCGAGCAGGCGAGCGCGCTGGACATCTACCGCACCTATCCGCACATTGACATGGCGGACACCGGCGCGCGCGCGGCCGGGCATTTGGACGCGCTGATGCGAAACGGACTGGCGCGCTTTCCGGCGTCGGCGCTGCGCCGCGCGGATTTTTTAATTCCGCTGAATTGGGGATGCACGCTGTCGGACCCGGCAAAATCCATTTACGAATTTCTCGGCGCGCAGGCCGGCTCGGTGTCCGGGCTTTCCATGGCATGCGGGTTTCCGCATTCGGATGTCGCCGACGCGCCGCCGGCGGTGTGCGCGCATGGTTTTGAACGCAAGGCGGTGGAGGCGGCCGCGGACGGCGTCATTAATGAAGTGCGCCGCCGCAAGGCCGAATTTCGCGGCGCGGTGCATGGCATTGAAGACGGCATAGACGAAGCGCTGCGGCTGCTGAAAAGCGCGCGCAAAAAGGGGCCGGTGCTGCTCGCCGACACCCAGGACAACCCCGGCGGCGGCGGGCCGTGCGACACCACCGAAATCCTGCGGGCGCTGGTCGCGCGGCGCGCGCCGGACGCGCTGGCCGGTTTGATCAGCGATCCGCAGGCCGCGGAGCGCGCGCACGCGGCCGGAGTCGGCGCGCATATTGACATCGCGCTCGGCGGCAAGTCCGGCTTCCCCGGAAGCGAGCCGTTCGCCGCGCGCTTTCGCGTGCTGCATCTTTCCGAGGGGAGTTTTCCGGCGACCGGCCCGATGCTCGCCGGCGCCGACATTGACCTCGGGCCGATGGCGCTGCTGGAAACCGGCGGCGTGCGCGCGGCGGTCTCGTCAAAACCGGCGCAGGCGATGGACCGCTCCATGTTTTTGCATGCCGGCGCCGATCCGGCCGCGATGAAAATTGTCGCGCTTAAAAGCAGCGTGCATTTTCGCAATGACTTTGAGGAAATCGCGGCCGCAATTTTAATAGTCGCCGCGCCGGGCCCGGTCACCGCCGACCTCGCGGAATTGCCGTTTCAAAACGCAAGGTTGCGGAAAATCACCGGGCGGGCATAACCGCACAATCATTTTGCGCGCTATACTCGCCAAACGGAGGAAACAATCATGACGCAACCCAGCACCAACACCACATCTGGCAACACCTCACCCGACACCGCATCCGCCAAAGAACTGGTCGCCGCGACCGACACCGGGGCGCGCGATCCGCGCGGGGCGGTCGGGGCGTTTCTTGCGTGGAGCGCGTTCGCCTGGTCGGCGTTTCAAATTTGGATCGCGTCTCCGCTGCCGTATATGGCCGCCGATTTTATTCCGGTGCCGAACAACACCGACACGCGCTCCATTCACCTCGCCTTCGGTTTGCTGCTCGCGTATCTTGCCTACCCAATGCGCAAGTCTTCGCCGCGCGACCGCATACCCGCGCAGGACTGGGCGCTGGCCGCGCTCGGTGTTTGCGCGGCGATGTATTTGTCGGTGTTCGCGGAAAGCATCGCCGAGCGGCCGGGGCTGCCGACTTTCGCCGACCTCGCCGTGGCCACCGCGGGACTCGCGCTGGTGCTTGAGGGCGCGCGGCGCGCGCTCGGCATGCCGCTCGCCATCATCGCCGGCATCTTTTTGCTGTATGTTTTTTTCGGGCACATGGCGCCCGAGGTGATCGCATGGAAGGGCGCGAGTTACGGAAAGGCGATGTCGCACATGTGGATCACGCAGGAGGGCGTGTTCGGAGTCGCGCTCGGCGTGTCCACTTCCATGGTGTTTTTGTTCGTGCTGTTCGGCTCGCTGCTGGAGCGCGCCGGCGCCGGTAACTATTTCATCTGGGTCGCGTTCTCGCTGCTCGGGCACATGCGCGGCGGCCCGGCGAAAGCCGCGGTGGTTTCCAGCGCGATGACCGGGCTGGTGTCCGGCTCGTCCATCGCCAATGTGGTCACCACCGGCACCTTCACCATTCCGCTGATGAAGCGCGTCGGTTTTCCGGCGGAAAAAGCCGGCGCGGTGGAAGTCGCCTCGTCCACCAACGGCCAACTGACCCCGCCGGTCATGGGCGCCGCGGCGTTTTTGATGATTGAATTCGTCGGGATTTCTTACATTGAAGTGATCAAGCACGCGTTCCTGCCGGCGATCATCGCCTACATCGCGCTGGTGTACATCGTGCATTTGGAGGCGTGCAAGGCCGGCCTGCGCGGCCTGCCGCGCGCGGTGGCGCGCACGCGCATGCGCTCGCTTTTGGTGTTCACCGTGAACCTGCTCGGCATCGTCATCCTCTCCGGGATTTGCTATTACTTTTTCAGCGGCCTGAAAAACTTCGCCGGCGCGTACACCTTCTGGGCCTCGGCCGCGGTCATTCTCGCGGTGTATGTCGGGCTGGTCGCCTACGCGACCAAATTCCCGGAACTCGGCCACAGCGACCAAATAGACCAACTGCCGGTGCCGGGCCCGGTGGTCAAGTCCGGCCTGTATTACCTGCTGCCGGTGGTCGCGCTGATTTGGTGCCTGACGGTGGAGCGCCTCTCGCCGGGCCTGTCGGCGTTTTACGCGTCGCTTTTGATGTTCGTGATTTTGCTGACGCACAAACCGCTGAAGGCGCTGCTGCGAAAACAGCGGGATGTGCGCGCGCAAATCTCCGAGGGCATGCGCGACCTGAAGGAAGGCATGGTCGCCGGCGCGCGCAACATGATCGGCATCAGCGTCGCGACCGCATGCGCCGGCATCATCCTCGGCACCGTCACGCTGACCGGCATCGGCCTGGTCATGGCCGAGTTCGTGGAATTCATCTCGGCCGGCAACCTGATGCTGATGCTGCTGTTCACCGCGGTCATCAGTTTGATTCTCGGCATGGGCCTGCCGACCACCGCCAACTACATCGTGGTGTCGTCGCTGATGGCGCCGGTCATCGTCTCGGTCGGCGCCGCGCATGGCCTGATAGTGCCGCTCATCGCCGTGCATTTGTTCGTGTTCTATTTCGGCATCCTCGCCGACGACACCCCGCCGGTCGGCCTCGCCGCCTACGCCGCCGCGGCCGTCTCCGGCGGCGACCCGATTCGCACCGGCATTCAGGGCTTCGCCTACGACATCCGCACCGCGATTCTGCCGTTCCTTTTCATCTTCAACACCGAGTTGCTGATGGTCGGCATAGAAAACTGGTTCCACCTGCTGCTGGTGGTCGCGTCGGCGACCACGGCCATGCTGCTGTTCGCCGCGGCGACGCAGGGCTGGCTGGTAACGCGCGCGCTGTGGTGGGAGCGCGCCGCGCTGCTGTTGATCGCGTTCACTTTGTTCCGCCCGGGTTTTTGGATGGACATGGCGCATCCGCCACTGGAAAAAATTGACGCCTCCAAAATCTACGAGGTCGTGGAAGCGATGCCGGGCAACACGCAGGTGCGCGTGCATGTCATCGGCGAAACGCTGGAAGGAGACGCGGTGGACAAGGTGGTCATGCTGCCGCTCGGCCCCCGCGTCGGCAGCGGCGCCGAGCGCCTGTCCGAATCGGCCGGCTTGGAATTGCGCGTGGAGGACGGCAAATACCTGGTGGACAACATCGCCTTCGGCGGCCCGGCCGAGCGCCAAAAAATTGACTTTGACTGGGAAGTCGCCGACATCCAGCGCAAAGCCGACCGCCCGGCAAAACAATGGATGTTCCTGCCCGCGCTCGCGCTGCTGGCCGTGGTGGTGTGGGCGCAGCGGCGGCGGTTGGCGGTGGCGCGGGGTTGACGGCGGACGGGAACACGACCACAGGTGCGGGTATAATCTCCGTTCCACCCGGAAAACTGGAAAATATGTTATTTTTCCAGTTCCAGTGCCTTTCCACCACCCAAAAGAGACTTTGTTATGAACGAAATTACCCTCACTCAACATCCCGCTGGTGGCGGCAAAAATACCATCTCGATCAAAGCATCGCTCAGCGCCACCATCGTTCAAAAAAAGCCGAACCTGCATGTTTCGCATTGTTCTGCGCTCGGCCTCTACAGCCAGGGGGAAACTCGGGAAGAGGCGGAAAAAAACATCATTGAGGCGGCAAGGCTTTTCATCGAATCCTGCCTTGAACGGAACACCCTGAATCAAGCATTGATCGAGTGCGGCTTCCACAACGTCAATCAGCCTGCCATGAATCGGGCTGCAAAGAAAAAGAAACCCAAACCTGCTCCGCGCTTGACCGGCAACCAATGGGAAATCAACATCCCGGCTGAGTTGCCGGTGATGGTGTATTGATGTGGCACGACTTCCACTGATCAGCGCAAAAAAGTTTGTCAAATTTTTCTTGGCAAGAGGTTTTGACAAAGACCGTTAAAGCGGCAGTCACATCATCATGACTAAAAAAGGCATTGCCCGTCCGTTGGTGATTCCGAATTATAAGGAGCTGGATTATGACCACATCCTGAATAATCTGGACATCGCCGGAATCACCAGAGAGGAATATATCGACGCAATGCAAGGAAAAAAGAGAAAGCGACCAAAGAAGTCCGCTTGATACGAAGTCAAGCGGGCTGCTTATTTAATCCTCCTCCTCTTTCCCCTCCTCCTGCAACCTCCACATCTGCGCATACAGCCCGCCGCGCGCCAGCAGTTCGGCGTGGGTGCCGCGTTCGGTGATGCGGCCTTTGTCCAGGACGATGATTT
>JALCBG010000087.1 GCA_028066695.1 Gammaproteobacteria bacterium
GGCAACATTTGCCGCTCGCCGCTGGCCGAGGGGGCGTTTCGGCGCGCGGTGGAGGCGCGCGGGCTGGGCGCGCAATTTGAGATTGATTCGGCCGGCACCGGCGACTGGCACATCGGCGCGCCGCCCGATGCGCGCGCGCAGCGCGCCGGCGCGCGGCGCGGCATTGACATTTCCGGATTGCGCGCGCGCCAGACCGGCGCGGCCGACATGGCCGAGTTTGACCACATCGTGGCGATGGACCGCGCCAACCACGCCGACCTGGTGCGCCTCGCCGGCGCGCGCCACCGCGCCAAGGTGCGCCTTTTTCTGCAGGATTGCCCGCAGGCGGACGAGGAGGAAGTGCCCGACCCGTATTACGGCGACGACGCCGGCTTTGACCGCGCGCTGGATTTGATTGAACTCGCGGCCGAGGCGCTGCTCGCGCAACTCGCCGGCGGCGAAAAATCCGCGCGGAAAAGTTAATGGCCGCGCGCATTCACATTGACCTCGCGCGCCAGCGCATGACGCTCTACCGCGGTGAAGACGCGCTCGCGCGCTATCCGGTGTCCAGCGCGGCGAACGGCGCCGGCGAGCGCAACGGCAGCGAATGCACGCCGCGCGGCCGGCATGTGGTGCGCGCGATGATCGGGCATGGCGCGCCGCCCGGCAGCGTGTTCGTCGGACGCCGCCCGACCGGCGAAATTTTCACGCCGGAAATGCGCGCCAACGCGCCGCGGCGCGACTGGATTTTGACGCGCATTTTGTGGCTGAGCGGCTGCGAAGTCGGGCGCAACCGCCTCGGCGAAGTGGACAGCATGCGCAGATACATTTACATTCACGGCGCGCCCGACGATGTGGATTTCGGCCGCCCCGGTTCGCGCGGCTGCATTCGCATGCGCGGCCGCGATGTGGTGGAGTTGTTTGAACGGGTCGCGCCCGGCACGCCGGTGCAAATTGATGGCTGAAACGCGGCCGCTCGGCCCGCTGATGGTGGATTTGCGCGGCGAAGAATTGCGCGACGAGGAGCGTGAATTTTTGCGCCACCCGGCGGTCGGCGCGGTGATTTTGTTTGAGCGCAACCACCGCGACAAAGCGCAGACCGCCGAATTGGCCGCTGAAATCAAAGCTGCGCGCAATCCGCCGCCGCTGATCGCGGTGGATCAGGAGGGCGGAACTGTGCAGCGACTGCGCGGCGGTTTTCACGAGTTGCCCGCGCCGGCGCAACTGGGCGAACTGTATGACCGCGACCGCGGCCGCGCGCTGGAATTGGCCGCCGGCGCCGGACAATTGATGGCCGCCGAGGCGCTGCAAGCCGGCGCCGATTTCAGTTTTGCGCCGGTGCTGGATTGCGCCAACGCGCGCAGCCGCGTCATCGGCGCGCGCGCCTTCCACCGCGACGCGGACGCGGTGTGCGAATTGGCGCGCGCTTATGCCGGCGGCATGCGCCGCGCCGGCATGGCCGCGACCGGCAAACATTTTCCCGGGCACGGCGGCGTCTCCGGCGATTCGCATCAAGTGCTGCCGGAAGATGCGCGCGACTTCGGCGAAATTGAAACCGCCGATTTGCGGCCGTTCGCGGAGATTGCGCCGCACCTCGCCGGCGTGATGACCGCGCATGTGCTGTTCAAAAAAATAGACGCGCAAGTGCCGGCTTATTCGCGTTTTTGGCTGCAAAAAATTCTCCGCGAAAAATTGCAATTCAACGGCGTGATTTTCAGCGACGACCTCAGCATGCGCGGCGCGCGCGGCGAAGAAGAGGGGGACGACATTGCATCCCGCGCCACTCGCGCGCTCGCCGCCGGTTGCGATTTTGCGCTGATTTGCAACGCGCCCGAAGCCGCGCGCGCCGCCGCCGAGCGCATCGGCGACGCGCACCGCCCCGACCCGGCGCGGCTGTCGGCGCTGCGCGCATCCGCGCCCGCGGCCGCGCCGGACGCCGCCGAATTGGCGCGGATTGCCGAAAAACTCGCGGAATTGCCGGGCGGCCGCGCCGCTTGAATTTTGCGCGCGCGCGCTTAATTTCATTTGTGCTATATTCGCTTTTCCCCAACTTCACCAACTTTTCCGAGGTAAGCAAAATGTCCGGATACGAAACCGCACTCTCTCGCGCCGGCGCGCGCGGCGTCGAGATCAACTCGGTATTGAAAAATACCTACATGTTGCTCGCCATGACGCTGCTGTTCAGCGCGACCATGGCCGGCGCGGCGATGGCGCTGCGCATGCCGCCGCTCAACCTGATCGTCACGCTGGTCGGCTGGTTCGGCCTGCTGTTCCTGACCACCAAGTTCCGCAATTCGCCGCTCGGGCTGGTGTTCGTGTTCGCCTTCACCGGCTTCATGGGCTTCACCGTCGGGCCGATCGTGAACATCTACATGAGCGCGCTGCCGAACGGCGGCGAAGTGGTGATGACCGCGCTCGGCGGCACCGGCCTGATCTTCATCGGGCTGTCGGCGTATGCGCTGGTGACCCGCAAGGATTTCTCGTTCATCGGCGGCATGCTGATGACCGGAATTCTGGTCGCGTTCATCGCCGGGTTGGCCGCGGTGATTTTCTCGCTGCCGGCGCTGTCGCTTGCCGTGTCGGCGATGTTCGTGCTGCTGATGTCCGGGCTGATCCTCTACCAGACCGGCGAGATCGTGCATGGCGGCGAGACCAACTACATCATGGCGACCATCACGCTCTACATCACCATCTACAACCTGTTCATGAGTCTGCTGCACATCTTCGGGCTGTTCAGCGACGACTGACGCGAATCCGCCGCCCCGTTCGCGGGGCGGCGCCTC
>JALCBG010000088.1 GCA_028066695.1 Gammaproteobacteria bacterium
CCCCCCCAATCCCCTATAATCCCGCCCCGCCCCACCAACATTCCATTCACGAGGTTTTAACCCCATGAAATCCCTCCGAAATCTTCTCCTCATTCGCGCGCTGTGCGTTTTGCCGGCGGCGTTTTTGCTGGGCGCGCCGCAGGGCGCGGCGGCGCAAGTTGATGAAAGCAGCGCGGAACTTGACAATCTCCGCGCCCGCGGGCTCGGCGGCCCGAAAAACACTGCGGATCTGGCGCTCTTCCCGGAATTCTCCGCGGGGGTTTTCACCTACAAAACCGCGATCGCGTCCTCGCACAGCGGCGGCGTGTGGGTCACCGAAACTGTCAAGAAGCGCCTTCGTGCTACTAGTGCAGAAGACCGACAGGGTTTGGGGCGTTCCAACAACGTCAACGGAAGCACCGACAATGTCTTGCCCGTGCCGGTCACGGTCACCCTCGTAGTAACCTCCATCGACCGCACCGTCACCAAAACCTACCGCGTGGAAGTCTCCGTGGCCCCGTCCGCCACCACGCCGACCGGGGTGGCGGTCGCCTCGCGCCCCGAAAAACTCCGCGTAACCTGGGACGCCGCCCCCGATGAGTTCATCAGCAACTACTCGGTTCGCTGGCGCACCGCCGCGACTGACGGGCCCGACGGCACGCCCGGAAACTCCGACGATGTCGCCGCCGGAAACTGGCAGGGCAACACCGCCACCGCCGGCAGTCCGGTGACCATCGGCGACGAAGACGACGGAGTCGGCGTCGGCCGCGTTCTCGGTTACACCATCACCGGACTCACCGACGACACCGAATACGACATTCAGGTTCGCGCCGAAAACATCAACGGCGAAAGCGCCTGGTCATCGTCGCAAACCGCGACCCCCGGAGACGAAGCCGACGCCACTTTGTCGGCGCTCGCCGCCGACGGCAGCGACTCGGTCGCGCTGGTTTTCGCGCCGGTTTTTGACGCGGAAACCGAGGAATACACCGCGCAAATGGGGCGCGACTCCACCAGCGTCGCGTTCACCGCGACTTTCGCGCAGAGCGGCGCGAGCGCCACCATCGCCTTTGACGGCGGCACCGCGGCCGCCATCACCAGCGGCACCGCCGCCACCGCGCAGAATGTCGCGGCCGGCGGAGAAACCACCGCGGAAATCGTGGTAACCGCCTCCGACGGCGCCACCACCAAAACCTACACGGTAATCGTCCGCCGCGACCCGGCCGCGCCCGGCGCGCCGACCGGCGTCGCCGCCTCGGCCGGCCCCCGCGCCGGCACCGCCACGCTCACTTGGAGCGCGCCGGTGAACACCGGCGGCGTTCCGCTGGTGGATTTTCGCGTGCGCTGGCGCACCGCCGGCGCCGGCGGCTCGGCCGCCGGCGCCTGGCAAAACCTCGCCGGCGAGCACCTGGCCTGCAACTCCATTCTGATTGAAGACCACAAAGACTGCGGCGAAAGCGTCGCGCCGGACCAGACCCGTTACACCGTAACCGGCCTCGGCGGAGTCGCCTACGACTTCGCGGTCGGCGCGGTAAACAGCGGCGGCATCGGCGACTGGGTGGAGGTGGAATTCACGCCGACCGCCGAACGCGACCCGCATTTGTCCGCGCTGACTGCGACCGATTCCGAAGGCGCCGACGCCGCGCTCTCTCCGGCGTTTTCCGCGGAGGTTTTTGCATACACCGCGTCGGTGCCGAATGTCGCCGGCAGCGCCACCATCACCGCCACCCCGGCCGGCGACAACGCGACTTTCACCGTGAAAATCGGCGGCGCCGACGCGGTCGCCGGCACTTCCGGCCAGGCGAGCGCGGCCGGAATCATTGACAAAGGCGCGACCGTGCCTTTCGTCGTGGAAACCGCCGCGGAAACCGGCGGCGCCACCGCCACCTACCGCGTCGACATCACCCGCCAACCCGGCGTCGCCGGCGCGCCGCAAAATGTCGCGGCGAATGACGACGAAGTCACCGGCGCGGCAAACATCACCTGGGCGCCCCCGGCCGACCTCGGCGATGTCACCGTCGACGCCACCTCCATTTCCTCCTACCGAATTCGCTGGCGCACCGCCGGAAACGACGGGCCCGACGGCGTCTCCGGGAACACCGACGATGTCGCCGCCGGCGCCTGGCAGGACGCGAACGGCGACGACGCCGAATGCAACGACACCGACGCCACCAACGACGCCGATTGCGGCGAGGCGACTTCCGGCGGCGCCGCGCATGTGTTGAGCGGGCTGACCGACGGAACTCCGTATGACATTTCGCTGGCCGCGGTCAATGCGCATGGAATCGGCGCGTGGAGCGAAGAAGTGCAGGTGACCACCAGCGCCGACGCCGACGCCACTTTGGCGAATCTGGAAGTGGTCGGCGCCGACGCCTCCGCGCCCGGCCTGGTCAAAACCGGCGCGCAAACTTCGGCCGGTTTCGCGCAGAAATATGTCACTTACAAAGCCGACATCTCCGCCGCCTTAACCGCGGTGCGCATTCGCCCGACCGCGAGCGCCGACGGCGTTTTGCTGACGCGCCGCGTCACGCGGCTGTCGCCGGCGGTGGATGCGGCGACCGGCGCGATTGACACTTCGCAACTGACCCGCTCCTCTTTGCGCCTGTTCAATCCGCGCCAGACCAGCGGCGTGAACAGCGAGTTGTTCGCGGTTCCGCTCGGCGGCGCGTTGGAATACGAAATCACCGTGCGCGCCAAAAACGGCGATACGCGCGCCTACACTTTGGTGGTGAATCGTCCGCTGG
>JALCBG010000049.1:0-9555 GCA_028066695.1 Gammaproteobacteria bacterium
TCCTCTTCCCCCAACTCGCGCTGTGGCTGCCGGAGTTGCTTTACGGGCGGTGATGCCACTCTGTCATCGGTTTTTTTTAAATACAAACCCGGCTGCATTTTGAAAATTTTCGGGAAGCCGGTCCGGAAACTCCGCCGCGCCATCGCTGGTAAAGTATCCGGCCCGAAAATCCTCGCCGAGGAAGCCAATGCCGATTAAACGCCTGAAAACCGCCGAAAAATCCCCCGCCACCGGCGAAGACAACACGCGCGAAGTCGTGCAGACCATGCTGCGTGAAATTGAGGCCGGCGGCGAGGAGCGCGTGCGGCAATACGCGCGCGAACTGGACAAATGGGAGGGCGACATCACGGTCGCGCGCGCCGACATTGAGGCCGCGGGCGCGGCGCTGCCGGCGCGGATGAAGCAGGACATTGAATTCGCGCACGCGCGCATCAAAAAATTCGCCGAGGCGCAACTGGAATCGCTGCGCGAATTTTCCACCGAACTTTCGCCGGGCCTGCATGCCGGACAGCGGCTGGTGCCGGTCGGCGCGGCCGGCTGTTATGTGCCCGGCGGGCGCTACGCCCACATCGCCTCGGCGCTGATGAGCATCACCACCGCGCGCGTCGCCGGCGTGGAGCGCGTCACCGCATGCTCGCCGGCGCAGCCGGGGCGCGGCGTGCATCCGGCGATTTTGTTCGCGGCCGATCTCGCCGGCGCCGACGATGTGCTCGCGCTCGGCGGCGTGCAGGGCATCGCCGCGCTCGCCTTCGGGCATTTCGGCGGCCGCCCGGCCGACATTCTGGTGGGGCCCGGCAACCGCTTTGTCGCCGAGGCCAAGCGAATTTTATACGGGCGCGTCGGCATTGATTTGTTCGCCGGGCCGACGGAAATTCTGGTCATCGCCGATGACTCCGCCGACCCCGAACTGGTCGCCTCCGATTTGGTCGGGCAGGCCGAACACGGGCCCGATTCGCCGGCATGGCTGGTGACCACCTCAAAAGAATTGGCCGAACGCGTGCAGGAACTGATGCCCGGACTGATAGAGCGCCTGCCGCAGCCGAACCGCGACGCCGCGCACAATGCCTGGCGCGATTACGGCGAAATCACCCTGGCCGAAACGCGCGAGGAGGCGGCGCAGGTCAGCGACGAATACGCGCCCGAGCATTTGGAAGTGCATTGCTCCGACTTGGACTGGTGGCTGGCGAATCTGCGAAATTACGGCTCGCTGTTTCTCGGCGAGGAAACCACGGTCGCATACGGCGACAAATGCGCGGGTCCGAACCACATTCTGCCGACCAAGGGCGCGGCGCGCTACACCGGCGGGCTGAGCGTCGGCAAGTTCATCAAGGGGCTCACCTGGCAGCGCATGACGCGCGAGGCAAACCGCGATGTCGGCGCGGTCGCCGCGCGCGTGTCGCGCGCCGAAGGCATGGACGGCCACGCGCTCAGCGGGGACGACCGCCTGGCGAAATATTTTCCGGACGAAAAATTTGACCTCGGCGCGTGAATAGCGCGGCGGAAACGAACACGAACGCGGACGGCTTCTCGCTGGCGCGCAAACACGCGCTGGTCACCGGCGGCGGCAGCGGCATCGGTTTCGCCATCGCCGAAGCGCTCGCCGAGGCCGGCGCGCAAGTAACACTGCTCGGGCGGCGCGCCGAGGTGCTGGAAGACGCGGCCGCGCGCATTGCAAAAAACTCCGGCGCGGAGGCGCGCGGTTTCGCCTGCGACCTCGGCGAACTGGAAAAAATCGACCGGCGCGCCGCCGAACTTTCCGAAGCGCACGGCGCGCCCGACATCGTGGTCAACGCGGCCGGCTGGCGCACGCGCGAACCGGCCGCCGACATCACGCCGGAAGTGTGGCGCGCCACCATAGACACCAATTTGTCCGCGCCTTTTTTTCTGGCGCGCGCGCTGGCGCCGGCGATGTGCGCGCGCGGCTGGGGGCGCATTCTGAACATCGCCTCGCTGCAGTCGCGCCTCGCGTTTGAAGGCGGCATCGCCTACGGCGCGTCCAAGGGCGGAGTCGCGCAATTGACGCGCGCGATGGCCGTCGAGTGGTCGGCGCATGGCATCAACGCCAACGCGCTTGCGCCCGGCTTTTTTCCGACGGCGCTGACCGCGCCGCTTTTTGACGATGAAAATGTCGCGGCCGCGCTCGCCGCGCGCACCGCCATCGGGCGCAACGGCCGCCTGCGCGACCTGGCCGGCGCCGCGCTGTTTTTTTGCGCGCCGGCGAGCGATTACATCACCGGGCAGGTATTATTCGTAGACGGCGGATTTACCGCGAAATAATCCCCTGAAAATCTCCGTGAAAATCTCCATGCAAAACCCGGTGAAACTTTTATGAAAGCGCTTGTCTACACCGCCGAGCGCGAACTCACCTACCGCGACGAGCCGGCGCCGCAAGCCGCGCCGGGCGAGGCGCTGGTCGCGATTGAATCGGCCGGCATTTGCGGCTCGGACATGCACGCCTATCTCGGCCACGACCCGCGCCGCGTGCCGCCGCTGATTCTCGGCCACGAGGCCGCCGGCCGCGTGGTGGAAGGCGGCGGCGAACTCGCCGGGCGCGCGGTCGCGCTCAATCCTCTGATCACCTGCGGGCGCTGCGACGACTGCATGAACGGCCGGCAAAACCTGTGCGCAAATCGCGAGTTGATCGGCATGGTGCGCCCCGGCGCGTTTGCCGAATGCGTGTCCCTTCCGGTGAAAAATTTGATGCCGCTTCCCGACGGCATGCGCGCCGAGCACGCCGCGCTGTGCGAGCCCGGCGCGACCGCGCTGCACGCGATTCGCCTCGCCGAACAATCCCTGGCGCGCCCGGTCAGCGAAGCGCGCGCGCTGGTCATCGGCGGCGGCTCGGTCGGCCTGTTGTGCGCGCTCATGCTTTTGGACAAAGGCGCGGGCGAAGTGCATCTCGGCGAGACCAACCAATTGCGCCGCGACACCGCGGCGCGCGCGCTCGCCGGCGCGGCCGGTTTGGATCCGAATGAGGTCGCCGCCGGCAACGCCGCGCACCGCGTTTTTGATCCGCTCGCCGCGAAACCCGAAGCGGCGAGTTTTGATGTGGTTTTTGACGCGGTCGGCAACACGCACACCCGCGAAAGTGCGATTGAATGCGCGCGCTCCGGCGGGGTGATCGTGCACATCGGCCTGCAGGACGCTGCCGGCGGCGTGGATGTGCGCGCGATGACCCTGCGCGAAATCACCTTCATCGGCTGCTACACCTATACCCCGTCCGACTTGCGCGCGACTTTAAGCAAACTGCATGCCGGCGCATTGGGCGCGCTGGAATGGCTGGAACAACGCCCGCTCGCACAAGGCGCGCGCGCTTTCGCCGACTTGCTCGCCGGCGACTGCGCGGCGGCGAAAGTGGTGCTGACGGTTTAATCTCCGCGCCGCGCCGCGCGGCATTGTTATTGCGGCGTAATCCGGTACACCGCGCGGTTTCCCTCCGACAAAAACCAAATGGAGCCGTCCGGCGCCTCGCGCACATCGCGCACGCGCGCGGTTTCCTTTGTTGCGATTTTTCCGACTTCGCGCCAGTTGTCGTCCGCGTCCAAACGCGAGATGTAATCAAATTTGAGCGAGCCGACGAACGCGTCGCCGCGCCACTCGGGGCGGAGTTTTCCCGAATAAACGGCCATGCCCGACGGCGCGATGGACGGGTCCCAGTAATGCAGCGGCTGCTCCATGCCCGGCTTGGCCGTGCCTTCGCCGATTTTTGCGCCGGAATAGTGCCGCCCGTAAGAGATCACCGGCCAGCCGTAATTCGCGCCGCGGCGGATACGGTTGAGTTCGTCGCCGCCTCTTGCGCCGTGCTCGTTGATCAGCAATTCGCCGGCGAGGTCCAGCGCCGCGCCCTGCGGATTGCGGTGGCCGAGCGACCAAATTTCCGGCAGCGCCGGCGGCGCGAACGGATTGTCCGGCGGAATCGCGCCGTCGCGCGCCACGCGAATGATTTTGCCGTTATGGTGCGCGAGCGACTGCGATTTTTTCGGATCGCCGCGGTCGCCGATGGTCAGAAACAAATTTCCGTCGGGGGCTTCCACGATGCGCGAACCGAAATGGTCGCCGCTGCGGCCGCCGCCGCGCATGTCAAAAATCACGCGCACATCGGTGAGCGCGCTTTCGTCCTCGGAAAGTTTCGCGCGCGCCAGCGCGGTGCCGGCGCCGCCCTGCGGCCGCGGTTTGGCGAAAGACAAAAACACCTCGCGCGTGCGGCGAAAGTCGCGCGCCACCGCGACATCCAGCAGCCCGCCCTGCACGCGCGCGCGCACTTTCGGCACGCCGCCGACCTCGCGCGTTTGCCCGTCCTTGTGCAGCAACAACCGCCCGCCGCGCTCGCTGACCAAAAATCCGCCGTCCGGCAAAAACGCCAGCGCCCACGGCACATCCACTCCGCCGATCACGCGCTCTATGCGCACCGACTCATTCGCCGGCTCCGTCTGCGCCGCGCCGGCAAGCGGCAGCGCGCAGCAAAAAATGCAGAGAAAAATCCGGCGCGCCGCCGGCGGAATGCGCATCACTACGCCAGCATCGCCTTCACCACCGCGTTCCAGCCGAGCGCGATGTTGGTGCGGTTGTAGCCGCCGCCGCCCATGGCGATGATGCGGCCGTTGCAGAATTCGTCGGCGATGCGCACCAGCCCGGCCGCGGCGTGCGCGTGCGCCTCCGGCGAAAAACGCATGTGGGTGATCGGGTCGCCGGCGATGCTGTCGGCGCCGGCCTGCAGCAAAATGATTTCCGGTTTGAATTCGGCCAGGTATTCCTCCACGCGCGGCCAGGCGCGGTGAAAGGCCGCGTCGTCGCTGCCGGGGTCCATCGGAATGTTGAGTTTGGTGCCGGCGGCCGCGCCGCGCCCGGTCTCTTCGGACGCGCCGGTGCCGGGGTAGAGAAACCGCCCGTCCTCGTGCAAATCGGCGAACGCGACATCCGGGTCATCTTCAAACGCGTAAAAAACGCCGTCGCCGTGGTGCGCGTCTATGTCCACATAGGCGACGCGGCGAATGCCGTAATTTTTTCGCAGGGTTTCAATGACCACGCCGCAGTCGTTGAACGCGCAAAACCCGGCGGCGCCGTCGCGGCGCGCGTGGTGCAGCCCGGCGATCGGAATAAACACCCGCGGCGATTCGCCCTCCACAATCCGCCGCAGCGCGTCCAAATCCGAGCCGACCACATACGCGCCGGCCTCAAACACGCCCTTGAACGCCGGCGTGTCGCCGTGGTCGAGATAGCCGGCGCCGTCGCGCGAGGCGCGCTTGACCCGCTCCACATATTCCGCCGAATGAAACCGCAGCAAACATTCCTCGTCGCAGGCCACCGGCGCAAGAATATTGACGCGCTTGTCCAGTCCCTGCTTGACCGTCTCGCGCCAGAACGCATGCATGCGGTCGGGTCCGAACGGGTGGCCGTCGCCAAACCCGTAACGGGCGAGGTCGTCGCCGAGGTAGATGCTGAGTTGGGACATTTTTTCGGTTTAGTGTGGACTCGCCGTTTTCGCGCTCGTGGATTTTACTGAGACCGGCATAATACAGATTCTGGTCGTTGATTGGGTTCAGTTTTTGTCTGGGTGCAATGTGATGATTTTGCGCTTTGCACCGCATTCTACACGGCGTTTGTAGTCGGCGTGTATTTCGCGCACCATTTCGATTCGCGCGGAAGATTTTGCGATGGCGACAAACATCACTTGATTCCAGGATAGGGCAGTCGAATGGGAGCCGCGGCACTTGGAATCGAGTTTTTTCCGAATCTCTTTGTAGTGGGTGCCAAAACCTCCTTTCAGCCGCTTCGCATTTTGAAACACCACGACAATTGTGTCATTTGTGTCATTGCCAAACGGCCAAATGGTTTCGATGTCGGCATATCGAACATGCTCTTTTCCCGCAGTTTTTGGCTCAAATCCGGTGTCCGGGTCCACAAACACGAGCTGCCCTTTTGCTTGTGCAATATCAGCAGTGTCAGCAATGCCGCCAATCAATTTGTGCACATGCAAGAAATCGCAGCCATGGTGCCTCAGCAGACGACGAAGTCCCTTATAAAAATCATCGATCATCTTTTTTTCGTTCGCGCGCCGCATCTGCTGCCAGCAGACGCATGCCTTTGTCGTCTCATTGTTCAGCGCGGGAAAAGAGCACGGCGAAACATTCCCTTGCTTTTTTTCCTCTTCAGGGGCCAGCATCGAAATATAGTGCAAAGAACGCGCGCCCACGTTCTCTGCAAGAAAACTCAGATAGTCCCACTTAAACGCATCTTTTGCATCGCCCAAATATTGCAGTTTCATTTTCGCCTCAAAAAGTCTGCCGGTCTGCGACTATATCACGCCGCCCCCAAAATCTCCCGTGCTTCGGCCGGGGTTGCCGGGGCGCGGTTTTGCGGGTTGCCGTGTTTTAGGAGTTGGGTGATGAGTTCGCGGTTGTCGGCGGCCGGGCGGCCGGAGCGCAGCAGTAGGGTGTTTTCAAAGCCGGCGCGGATGTGGCCGCCGAGGGTTGCCGATTCGCGCAGGCAGGCGAATTCATCGGCGCCGAAGGCGCAGGTCATCCAGTTTGCCGGGGCGGGCGGGGCGGCGCGCAGGGCCTCCAGCATTTTGCGCAGGGCCGGCAGCGGCGAGGCGGCGTCGTGGCGGCCGACCACCAGCAAGACGGAATGCAGGTCGGGCGGAATGACTTGTTGCGCCAGCAGGGATTTGTAGCGGGCGACATCGTCGGGGGAATAGAGGATGTATTGAATCAAAATGCCGCGCCCGCGCAGGTGGCGGAACAGTTCGGCGGCCGGAGCGGCGTCGGATTCGGCGCGGATCAATTCGCGCGGGGCGATGGAGACGCCGTCTATTTCGGGGGGGGTGGGGGATGCGGGGGGTGAGGGAGGGGGGGCGGGGGGGGTATCGGCGGAATCGCTCTCTTCCCGGCCGCCGCCGAGCGCGTAAAGCGCTTCGCGCTGTTCGGCGGCCGAGTAGGCGCCGGTCGATTCGCTGGTCGCCTGAATGAACAAATCATCGCCGGCTTTTTCGCGGATGGCGCGGATGGCGGCGCGGTAGGCGTTGATGTCCAGCGTGTGCGCGCCATGCGCGTCGCGGACATGCAGGTGGAGCATGCGCGCGCCGGCTTCGGCGACTTCGGCGGCGGTTTCCGCGATTTGTTGCGGCGTAATCGGCAGCGCCGGGTGGTCGCGGCGGGTTTTGTAGGCGCCGTTCGGCGCCGCGGCGATTAGCAGGGGCGGGGCGGTCACGGCATTAGGGGGGCGTTACGCCGCCCGCGAAACCGCCGCGGAAACCGCCTGCCCCACCGACTTCGCCAACTTGTCGGTCAATTCCTCCACATGCGCGCGCTCGCAGATGAACGGCGGCGCCAGCATGATGTGGTGGCCTTGCGCGCCGTCAATGCAGCCGCTGCCGGGGTAGATCATCAGGCCGTTTTGCATGGCCGCCTCCTGCAGCAGCGAATGCAGCGGAATTTCCGCGGCGAAAGGTTTTTTGCTGTCGCGCTCGGCGATCAGTTCAAGGCCGGCGAAAAGTCCGCGGCCGCGGATGTCGCCGATGTGCGGGTGATCGCCGAGGCGCGCGCGCAACGCGGCGAACAGTTCGGCGCCGCGTTTTTTCACATTGTCCAGCAATTTCCCGCGCTGAATGGTTTGCTGCACGGCGAGCGCCGCGGCCGCGGCGAGCGCGTGGCCGATGTAGGTGTGGCTGTGGCGAAATGCGCCGGAGCCGGAGGCGAGCGCGTCGTGAATGCGCGCGTCCATCAACAGCGCGCCGATCGGCTGGTAGCCGCCGCCGAGTCCCTTGGCGATTGCGACCAAGTCGGCGCGGATGTTTTCGCGCGCGTGCGCGTATAAATCGCCGGTGCGCCCCATGCCGCACATGACTTCGTCCAAAATCAGCAGCACGCCGTAGCGGTCGCAGATTTCGCGCACGCGCGCAAAATATCCGTCCACCGGCGGCACCACGCCGGCGGTCGCGCCGACCACCGGTTCGGCGATGAAGGCGATGACGCGGTCTTCGCCGAGTTCGCGGATTTTTTGCTCCAACTCATCGGCCGCGCGCGCCGCGTATTCGGCTTCGCTTTCGTTTTCGCGGCGGTGGCGGTAGGCGTAGCACGGCGCGATGTGCGCGGCTTTTATCAACAGCGGCGCATACGGCGCGCGGCGCTGTTCGTTGCCGCCGACCGCGAGCGCGCCGAGGGTCGCGCCGTGGTAACTCAGGCGGCGCGCGATGAAGTGCGAGCGTTGCGGTTCGCCGCGCTCCAGAAAATACTGGCGCGCCAACTTAAGCGCGGCTTCCACCGCCTCGGAGCCGCTGCTGACGAAATAGGCGTGGGTGAAATTGTCCGGCGCGTGCGCGATTACATGCTCGGCCAATTCCTCCAAAATGTCGGTGGTAAAAAACGCGGTGTGCGCGTAACTCAACTTGTCCAGTTGCGCGCGCACCGCTTCCAGCACCGCCGGGTGATTGTGCCCGAGGCACGACACCGCCGCGCCGCCGCAACCGTCCAAGTAACGCTTGCCACTCGCGTCAATAAGATAGGGGCCCTCGCCGCCGGTCGCGCGCGGCAGGCGGTGTTGGATTTTTCGGTGCAGGACTTTGCTCATGCGCGCGCGCCGCAACGCCCGGAATTCACGGCGAAACTTTGTCCAGCAATTTCTGCAGTTCTTCCAGCGGCAATGCGCCGGCGATGAATTCGCGCGCGCCGTTGCGGTGCACCAGCGCGCCGGAGGGCGTTCCGGTTACGCCCATGTCCTTGGCGTCTTCAATGTCCTCGTGCACGCGCTGCGCCATGCGCCCGCTGCGCAGGCATTTTTCAAACGCATCGCCGTCCGCGCCGACTTCTTCGGCGAGCGGGCGCAGTCCGTGCAGCGGAAAGCCGTTGCCGCCGGCGGTGGTGCGTTCGTAAATTGCGTCCACGAATTTCCAAAAGGCGTCGTTGCCGCTCTGTTCGGCGACGCATTCGGAAGCCTCGGCCTGCTGCTGCGCGCCGGGGTTGTGAAAACTCAGCGGAAAGTGGCGGTAGACCCAGCGGATTTTTCCCGGGTTGTTTTCCATAAGGCGCGCCACGGTCGGGTGAAAGCGCTTGCAAAACGGGCATTCAAAATCGGAATACTCCACCAGCGTAACCGGCGCGTTCGGGTCGCCGAGAATGTGGTCGCGCGACGCGTCCACTTCGCGCATGTTTTCCAGCCGCGCGCGCTGCTGTTCATCCTGCTCGCGCTGCGCGGCGGCGCGCTGTTCAAGGATGTAATTTTCAATGCCGCGCGAAATCGCCTGGTCAAACGCGCCCGGCTCGTTCAACAGCGCGCGAATTTCCTCGCGCACCAGTTCGCGCAATTCTTTTTCATTGATTTCCGCCGCCAAAACCTGCGGCGCAAACCAAAAAACCAGCGCGAAAAAAATCGCCGCGCGACGCATCAGCGCAGACCGGAGAGGTTGCGATCGTAGCGTAGGCAGGAGGTTCATGGTTTTTTCGGCGTTTTGCGGCGCGTCAAAAGTTTCCGCGGCCGCTTTCGCAAAATTGTAGCACGGACACTAAACCCGCATTCGCGCGCCTTTCGGGTCAAACAGCGGCTCGCGCAGCAGGCGCG
>JALCBG010000049.1:9655-13381 GCA_028066695.1 Gammaproteobacteria bacterium
TAAACCCGCATTCGCGCGCCTTTCGGGTCAAACAGCGGCTCGCGCAGCAGGCGCGCTTTGTGCGGTTCGCCGAGCACGGCGATTTCGTATTGCCCGTCTTTCTCTGCCATTTTCGCGTCAATGTAGCCGAGCGCGAGCGATTCGCCGACGCTGAAACCATACGCGCCGGAAGTTACGCGGCCGGCGTATTCGCCGTCCTTGGTGATGGTTTCGCCGCCCGAGGCGTCGGATTCGGCAGATTCAGTGTCAATCGCGAAACCGAACAGCAACTGGCGCGGCGGTTCGTCCTTGCGCGCGCGCCACGCGTCGCGGCCGAAAAACGCCGGCTTGTCTTTCACCAGCCGCGCCAGGCCGCTTTCGTGCGGATACCATTCGGGAGAATATTCGCGGCTCCAACTTCCGTAGCCTTTTTCAATGCGCATGCAGCCGAGCGCGCGCGAGCCGACCGGGGCGATGTTGAACTCGGCGCCGTGTTCCAGCAATGCGGAATACAATTGCAGTTGGTTTTCCTCGGGCGCGTAGATTTCAAAGCCGAGGTCGCCGGTGAACGAGACGCGAATCAAAATCGCCTCCACGCCGCCGATATTAATCAGGCGGTTTCGCATGAACGGGAGTTCTTCGTTGGGAATTTCCGCGCCGGCGAGTTTCTGCAGGACTTTTCGCGCGTTCGGGCCGGCGATATTAAAACCGGCGAACGCGCCGGTGACCGAACGAAATTCCACGCCTTTCGCCGGCAATTCCGCCTCCAGCATGCGGCGGTGGTAATGCTCGGCGATGCCCGAGCCGATCATGAAAAGCCGCTCGCCGGAAATTCGGGCGACGGTGAAATCGCCGGCGACTCCGCCGCGCGGGCCGAGCAGCGGCGTCAGGCAGGTTCGCCCGTCTTGCTGCGGCACATTGTTGGCGATGATGCGGTCCAGCCAGGCGAGCGCGTTTTTGCCGGTGATTTCGTATTTGGCGAAATTGGAAGTGTCCACCACGCCGGCTGATGCGCGCAACGCGCGGCATTCTTCGCCGACATTTTCAAACCACTTTTGCCGCTCAAAACCGAAACTGTCTTTTGTGGCGGCATTTTTGCCGGCGAAAAACTGCGGATGCTCCCAGCCGTAGGAAAGCCCGAAAACCGCGCCGAGTGATTTTTGCAGGTCGTATACCGGCCGCGTTTTCAGCGGGCGGCCGGCGTCGCGTTCTTCAAACGGAAAGTGAATGCGAAAACGCGAACTGTAAGTGTCCAGCGCGCGCGCGCGCGTGAATTTTTTTCCGGCCCAGTCGCCGAAGCGCGCCACATCCCACGGAAACATGTCCAGTTCCGGCTCGCCTTCTGCCATCCATTGCGCCACGCACAACCCGAGTCCGGCGCTCTGGCTGAAGCCGGGGATGATGCCGCAGCAGACGAAATAGTTTTTTAAATTCGGCACCGGTCCCGCCAGCGCGGCCGAATCGGGCGACCAAATCATCGGTCCATTAATGACTTGCTTAATGCCGGCCTCGGCCAGCGCCGGCACGCGCTCGCAAGCGCGCAGCACGTTTTCCTCAATGCGCTCCAAATCGGCCGGCAGCAAATCGTGGCCGAAATTTTGCGGGGTCGCGTCTTCCGCCCAAAACCGCCCGTCCTTTTCATACGCGCCGACCAGCAGGCCTTTGCCTTCCTGGCGCATGTAATATTCGCGGTCGCGGTCGGCGACCGCCGGCAATTCCTTGCCGAGTTCGGCGATTGCCGGAATTTCTTCGGTGACAAAATACTGGTGCTCCATCGGCGCCAGCGGCAATTCAAAACCGGCGAGCGCGGCCACTTCGCGCGCCCACAAACCGGCCGCGTTGACCACGAAATCGGCCTGCACTTTTCCCTTCGGCGTCACCACCTCCCAACTTCCGTCGGCGCGCGCGTTGGTTTCCACCACCGGCGCGAAGCGGACGATTTCCGCGCCGAGCGCGCGCGCGCCCTGCGCATAGGCATGCGTGACGCCGGACGGATCCACATGCCCGCTGAGCGGCTCAAACATCGCGCACAACACATCGCCGGTTTCCAACAGCGGATGCAGGTCGCGAATTTCCTCGCGTGAAATTTCATAAAACTCGGCGTCAAACGCGCGCGCTTTCGCCGCCTGAATGCGAAGTTGATGCACGCGCTCGCGCGTGCATGCGAGGTAAATTCCGCCGGGGTGGTGAATGCCGCACGACTGGCCGGTTTCGCGCTCCAACTCGGCGTAGGTTTTCATCGTGTAATACTGCAGTTTGGAAGTGTTGTTGTGGTCGTGCAACCCGTGTACGCCGGCCGCGGCGTGCCAGGTGGAGCCGGAAGTCAGTTCGTCGCGCTCCAGCAGCACCACATCCTTCCAGCCGAGTTTTGCCAGGTGGTACAAAATGCTGCAGCCGATTAAGCCGCCGCCGATGACCACCGCTTGCGCGTGACTTTTCATATCAATCAGGCGGCGGCGCGCTGCAGCGAGCGCGCGTGCGCGACGATGCGCCGGCAGGCCTCGCCGAGTTGCGGTGCATCCACGCTGAGACTCACGCGCAAAAAATTCGCGCAGGACGCGCCGAAACCGTCGCAGGGCAAAATCGCGACATCGTGGCGCGCCAACAATTCCTCGGCGAATTGTTTCGCCGAGACCGGCAATGCGCTGATGTCCAGCAGCGCGAACATGCAGCCCGGCGCGCACCAAACGCGCATGCCGGGCGCGCCGGAAAATTCCCCGCGCAAAACCTCGCGGCGGCGGTCCAGTTTGGCGCGAATGTCATGCGCGGTCGCGTCGTCATCTTCCAGCGCGGCCAGCGCCGCGTCCTGAATGAACGCCGGCAGGCCGTAGGACATGCACATCGCCAGGTCGTAAAGGCGGCGCGTCAATTCATGCGGGCCGACCGCCCAGCCGAGCCGCCAGCCGGTCATGCGGTGCGACTTGGACAGACTGGAAACGGTGATGCAAACGCGTTCGGCGCCGGGCAGCGCGGCCGCGGTGGTGCGCTCGTGCGGATGCAAAAGTTCGCAATAGACATCGTCGCAAATCAGCCAGATGTTTTTTTGCAGGCAGATTTCCAGCAACTTTTCATAGTCCTTTTGCGCGCAGATTGCGCCGGCCGGATTGCTCGGCGAATTGATCACGATGGCGCGGGTGCGTTCGGTTACCGCGGCGGAAATCGCCGCGGCGTCAATTTGAAAACCGCTTTCAAAACTCGCCGGCACGCAGACCAACGCAGCGCCCGAGTTGGAAAAAGTCGCCGGATAAGTCGTGTAATACGGCTCCGACAAAATCACTTCGTCTCCATGTTCCAGCAAACACTGCGCCAGCGCGAACAGCGCGTTTTGCGCGCCGGCGAAAATCGCGCAATGATTTTCATCCACGACTTGCCCGGTGCGCGCGCGGTGATGCCGCGCCAGCGCGCGCCGCAAATCCAAATTTCCATTGACCGGGGTGTAGTGGTGGCGGCCGGCGCGCAGCGAGGCGGTCGCCGCTTCCACAATGTGCGGCGGAGTCACTTCGTCGTTCTCCTGGCCGACGCTCATGACGATGACCTCCTCGCCGGCGTCGCGGCGCGCCAGCGCGGCGTAATGCACCGCCCAGGCGTCAATGCCGTCGCCGGAGACGCGCTCGGTGAGGGAGGAAAATTTCATGGGAAAAAGGCCGGCGGAAAGTCTAGCACGCCGCCGCGGCATTAAAGGACATGAAAAAAGGGGGGGCGGAACTGCCGGGGCGGGCGAATGTGGTATTTTGCGCGGCATATTTT
>JALCBG010000049.1:13481-15102 GCA_028066695.1 Gammaproteobacteria bacterium
AGGGGGGGCGGAACTGCCGGGGCGGGCGAATGTGGTATTTTGCGCGGCATATTTTAATGCGCATCTGAAATGAACCGAAAGCGAAAAAAACGCGGCGCGGCGCGAGCGGAAAAACCGGCCGGGCACGAACAACCGCCGTGGAAACCGGCGCAAAACCCGTGGCCGCCGCTGGACATTTTGCGCGACGAGGAGGTGCGGGCGATTGACAACGCCGCGATGAAAATCCTCGCGGAAATCGGCCTGAAATTCCACCACGAAAAATCGCTGGAAATTCTCGCGCAAAACGGCGCGCAAGTGGATTTTGATTCGCACTTGGTGAAGTTTGACGCCGAAGTCATTCGCAAACACCTCGCCGCCGCGCCGCACGCTTTTACGCTGCACGCGCGCAACCCGAAAAAGAACGCCGACATCGGCGGCAACCGCATTCACTTCGCGCCGGTCAGCGGGCCGCCGAACATCTCCGACCTGGACCGCGGCCGCCGCCCCGGAAATTATGAAGACCAGTGCGATTTAATTCGCCTCACTTACTGCCTGAACGCGCTGCACCTCGGCGGCGGCTCGTCGGTGGAGGCCATGGATTTGCCGGCCGACACGCGGCATTTGGATTTTTACCGCGCGCAAACCGTGCTCAGCGACCAAGTGTGGAACGCGCGCGCCATCGGCCAACAGCGCGTTCGCGACGCGATTGAAATCAACTGCATCGCGCGCGGCATCGGCCATGACGAATTGCGCGCCGCGCCGGGCCTGCTCACCGTCATCAATGTCAATTCGCCGCTGGTGGTGGACAAAGAAATGCTCGCCGGCCTCACCGAAATGACCGAGCACGGCCAGCCATGCGTGATCACGCCGTTCACGCTGGCCGGCGCGATGAGTCCGGTGACGCTCGCCGGCGCGCTCGCGCAGCAGACCGCGGAGGCGCTGGCGGTGCTCGCGCTGGTGCAAATGCTGCGCCCCGGCTGCCCGTGCGTGTTCGGCGGCTTCACTTCCAATGTGGACATGAAATCCGGCTCGCCCGCGTTCGGCACGCCCGAATACATTCGCGGCGTGCTCGCCGGCGGGCAACTCGCGCGGCACTACCGCCTGCCCTACCGCTCCAGCAATGTCAACGCCGCAAATATCGCGGACGCGCAGGCCACCTATGAATCGGCGATGTCGTTGTGGGCATGCTTCCTCGCCCACGCCGACATCGTCAACCACGCCGCCGGCTGGATGGAGGGCGGGCTGTGCGCGTCCAAGGAAAAATTCATCATTGACGCCGAGATGATCCAGACTTTGTCGGCGGCGTTTGAGCCGCTCGCATTCGGCGAGGACGAATTCGGTTTGGACGCGATAAAACAGGCCGGCCACGGCGGGCATTTTTTCGGCACCGAACACACCATGGCGCGCTACCGCACCGCGTTTTACCGGCCGCTTTTGTCCGACTGGCGCAACTTTGAAAACTGGAAATTGGACGGCGCAAAAGACGCGACCACCCGCGCCAACGAAATTTGGAAAGCGCTGCTCGCCGATTACCGCGAGCCGGAAATGCCGGCCGGCGCGGTGGAGGAAATTGACCGCTACATCGCGCGGCGCAAAGAGGAGATTAAAAAGCGCGGCGTGGTGTAACGCGTTTATCCGGGTT
>JALCBG010000050.1:0-4930 GCA_028066695.1 Gammaproteobacteria bacterium
CCCGCCGTTGTTCCAGGCAATTTCATCGCCGCACCGCCACCGCGCGCGGTAGCCGGAAACTTCCGCGCCGGCCGCGGCCGGCGGCGCGCGCCAGGTCAAAGTAACCTGCCCGCCGCCGTGCGCGGCGCGCAAACTCGGCGGCGCGTTCGGCGTGGTGCCGGGAATGGCGCGCTGCGACGGCGACCACGCGCCGAGTTGCGACGCGGTCGCCACCGCGACCTGCACTTCGTAGGCGGTGCCGCTGGTCAGGTTTTCAATCGCATAGCGGCGCGCCAGCGGGTCAAACAAAATTTCCCCGTTCACCGCGTCGCCGGCCGCGCCCTGCCAGTTGTTCACCGGACCCGATTCCACCGCCTCGCGCCAGCGAATGCGGTAGCGCAAAATTTCCGAGCCGCCGGCATAGGGCGGCGCCTGCCACGAGGCGACTATGCGCCCGAGTTGCGAGACGAGTTGCAGATTGGCCGGCGCCGCGGCCTGCCCGGTGGCGCGCGAAAAAGTCACCGAATACACGCGCGAGTTGCTGTTGTCGGCCGCGACCACGGTGATTTTGATGGTGTTTTCGCCGGTGGACAGGCGGATGTTGATCGGCGGATTTTTCATGCCGTTCACGCTGAAACTCGCGGCGTTGTCGTTGGTGGCCGCGGCAACCGTCGCGAAATACGCGGCCACCGCGACTTCCGCGGCGGTGTAGGTGTAAACCGACGGCGAAAACGCCGGCGAAAGCGCAATCGTCTTTCCGTCCGCGCCGGTCAGCGAGAGCGCGCTTAAACTCGCGTCCAGCGAAGTCGCGCTCTGTTCATCCGACCACAACCCGACGCCGAGCCGCGTTACCGCCGCGACTTGCACATCGTATTCGGCGCCGTCGGCCAAGCCGGTGATGACATACGCGCGCGCCGCCGCGTCGGTTAAAAGTTCGCCGTTTTGCGCGTCTCCGTTCGCGCCCTGCCAGGCATTTTCCGCGCCGGAATCCACCGCCTCGCGCCAGCGCACCCGCCAGCGGTAATTCGGATTTGCAACGCCGCCGTATTGCGGCGTTTCCCAGGCGACGCGAATGCGCCCGAGTTCCGGCGTGAGGCGCGCGTTTTGCGGCGGACCGGCCCTGCCTTCGGCGCGCGAAAAAGTCACCGTATAAACGCGCGAACCGCCGCCGCCGGCCGCGGTCACCGCGACATTAATAGTGTTCGCGCCGGTGGCCAGGCGGACGGTCAGCGCGGCCGGCGGCGCCGCGCCGTTCACGCTGTAACTCGCGGCCGCGTCGTTGGTCGCCGCGGAAACCGTGGCGAAATACGCCGGCGTCGCGACTTCCGCGGCGGTGTAGGTGTACACGCCTGCGGAAAACGCCGGCGAAAGCGCGATCGTTTTTCCGTCCGCGCCGGTAAGGGAAAGTTCGCGCAAACTCGCGTCTATCGTGGTCGCGCTTTGCGCCGCCGACCACAAGCCGAGTCCGAGACTCGTCACCGCCGCGACTTGCACATCGTATTCGCCGCCGTCGGCCAAACCGGCGATGTCGTATTCGCGCGCCGCCGCGTCGGTTAAAAGTTCGCCGTTTTCCGCGTCGCCGCTCGCGTTTTGCCAGGCGTTTTCGGGGCCCGATTCCACCGCCTCGCGCCAGCGCACCCGCCAGCGGTAATTCGGATTTGCAACGCGGCTGAATTGCGGCGCCTCCCAGGAAACGCGAATGCCGCCGAGTTGCGGCGTGAGGCGCGCGTTTTGCGGCGCGCTCGCTTCGCGCGCGTCTTCGCTGGCGATGGTGACAATCGCTTCGCCGCCGCGCGCGTAAAGGTCGGCGTGGTCGTAATTCGCGTCGGTGGAATCCGAGCCGTCGGCGTCGGCGGCGCGAATGCGCAGGCGGATGGTTTCCTCCGCCTCAAACAAATCGTCATTAATAATGGCGACCGAGACATTGCGCGTCAGCGTCGCATTGTTCGCCGGAAAAGTCAGCGTGGTCGTGGTCAGCGTCCAATCCGCGCCCTCGCCCGCGTCTCCGCCCGGCGCCGCTTCAATTTGCAGCACGACATCTTCCGTCGGTTGCGGACTGACGGTCACCGGAATTGTGACCACTCCGCCCGAAACATCTTCGGCGACATTCGCGGTGTAATCCGCGGTCACGGTCGCGTCCGAGGCGTGAAAGGCGACGCGCGCCGCGGCGCGGTCGTCGTCGGCGATGGTCACGACGGCCGGGTCGCCGATGTCAAATCCGTCCAGCGCGGTGATGGACAGGCGAAAGGTTTCGTCGGGCTCCACCAAATTGTCGTCGGTGATGCTGATGTTTCCGCCCGCGCTGTCCTCGCCGGCGGCAAACGCCAGCACCAGCGGCGCGGGCGCGTAGTCGGCGTCGGAGGCGGTAATGTTGCCCGGGGTGATGGTCGCCTCCACCGCGGCATGCGCGGCCACCGGCAAGTTCAGCGTGAAACTCAGCGCGCCGCCGCCTTCGGTGGCGCGCAGCGCGGTTTCGGCGAAGGCCGCGCGCGGCGTCAGCGGCGCGGCGCTGCCGGCCGCAAACCAGTGCCCGAGTTTGTCGTCATTTCCTTTGGCGCGCACTTCCACTTCGTATTCGGTGTCGCCGCTCAGGCCGGCGATGCTGTGCGTGGTCGCGCTGCCGGCCAGTTCCGTCCCGGCCGCGCTCGGCTGCCAGGCGCCGGGGCCCGCTTTGACGCGGTGGCGGACGAAATAATTTTTGATGGAGCCGCCGGAGCCGGCATCGGACGGCGCTTTCCATTTCACCGTGACTCCGCCGGTCGCCGGGGCCACCGCCACATCCGGACTGTCCGGGGCGCGCGGCCTGCCCGGCGCGCCGGCGGCCGGGGCGACGGTGGCCGTGACTTCATTGGTCACGCCGCCATTGGACCACCTCGCATCTCGGCTACGGTGCGGCGGGCAATTAATGTGCACGCGGAGTTTCCACTCCCCCGGCTCGGTCGGCGTGCCGGCAAACGAATAACCGCCGTTGGTTGCCCTGTTGCCGAGGGCGTAAGGCACGAAACTAATCCCCGGCGGCAGGGCGGATTGCAGCGCCGCTGCCCCCCAACAGCCATTCACGAGAACCACCGTGCCTCGGACAAATGGCGGGCGTCCCGTAGCACGGCCCAAATCCTTCCCGACTTGCCACGAGTAATCCCGCGGAGAAAACGCCGCCCCCTGATACCACTGCGCCTCCGCCTCCGGCGGCGCGAGCAGCGCAAACGCAAAAAGCGCCGCGAAAAACGCGGGCATCCCGCGCGGCGCGAACCGCCGCGAAAACCGAGTCAAAACTTTCAGCATGGACATGCCGCCTCCCTAAAAAAAGTGTGTGAAAAATGCAGCGCCGAACGCGCGGCTACAATAGCACCCCGCGGCGCGGCGCGCAAGCGCAATTTCCCGGCGCGCGCCGGCGAAAAATATCGCGCATTAAAAGAGCCGCGGAAAATCGCCGGTGAAAATCTCCGCGAAAAAACCGCCGCGAAAAATCTCATCGGAAAATCGCCGCTTAAAACTCCCGCTTAAAAAACTCATCGGAAAACCCCGGAAACTTAAATGCCGACCGCCCCGCCGCTCGCGCTTTACGCGCACTTTCCATGGTGCGTGAAAAAATGCCCGTATTGCGATTTTAATTCGCATGAATTGCGCGGCGAAATTGATCAGGCCGAATATGTCGGCGCGCTGTTGCGCGACTTGGACCGCGACCTCGCGCCGCGCGGCGCCGCCGCCGGCGCGCGCGGGCGCAAACTGATTTCCGTTTTTCTCGGCGGCGGCACGCCCAGTTTGTTCGCCCCGGAAAGCATTGCCGAATTTCTCGCCGGACTGCGCGCGCGTTTTGACTGCGGCGGCGCGGAAATCACCATGGAAGCAAACCCCGGCGCGGCCGAGCATGAAAACTTCCGCGAATTTCGCGCCGCCGGCGTCAACCGCCTTTCGCTCGGCGCGCAGAGTTTTGCGGACGCGCAACTTCGCGCGCTCGGGCGCATTCACTCGGGCGGAGACGCGCGCCGCGCGATTCGCGCCGCGCTGGACGCCGGTTTTGAAAACCTGAATGTGGATTTGATGTTCGCGCTGCCGCAGCAAACCACCCGCGCCGCGCTGCGCGACCTGGACATCGCGCTGGATTTTTCGCCGCGCCACCTTTCGCTGTATCAACTGACCATTGAGCCGCACACGCATTTTTACCGCCGCCCGCCGAAATTGCCGGGAGACGAACTTGCCGTGGAAATGCAGCGCAAACTGCAGGCGCGCGCGGAGAAATGCGAACTGCGCCGCTATGAGGTTTCGGCGTTCGCAAAAAGCGGCGGCGCGTGCCGGCACAATTTAAATTACTGGGAGTTCGGCGACTACCTCGGCATCGGCGCCGGCGCGCACGGAAAAATTACGCGCGCCGGAAAAGATGAACATGAACATGTGGTAACGCGGTATTGGAAGCGCAAACATCCGCGGCGGTATTTGGCCGGGCTGGAGGAGGACATTATTAATGAGGGCGAGGGAGAAAATCCGGCGACGGAAAACCGCGCCGAAATCGCGCGCGCCGATATGCTGTTTGAATTTTTGCTCGGCGCGTTACGTTTGCGCGACGGTTTCAGCGCGGATTTGCTGCGCGCCCGCGCCGCGCATTCCGCCGAAGAGGCCCTCGCCGCCGTCGCAGGCGCCCGCGCGCGCGGCTGGGTGGTGCAGAAAAATAAACGGGTGCGCTGCAGCGAAAAGGGGTGGTGGTTTTTGGACGAGATTTTGCAGGAGGCGCTGCCGGCGGAGCCCAAAAAAAGCGGCAAAAAGCGGCCGGATTTTTTTCGTGAAGCGCTTGACAAGGGGGGTGATGTGGCATAATCCACTTGTCGCGCGAAAGCGCGGCGCGAAAGAATTGCGATGTTCGGTTTGACTGGGTATCGCTGTCAGAGGCGTGAGGAGGTTTGGCAATGACCCTCATACATCCGCCATGGCTGCTTGATTGCCCCGCTTTGCGGCA
>JALCBG010000050.1:5030-9374 GCA_028066695.1 Gammaproteobacteria bacterium
CGGCGCTTTCGCCGGGCGCGGTTTCAGCAGATACGCGGCAAACTCCGGCCCGCGCACAAACCGCTCCACCGTCCGCCGCTTGCGCGCGGCGCAAATTCGCCGCGACAAACGCCGCAGCAGTCCCGGCGATTTCGCCGGACAATTCCGGTTCCTGTTGCGCATCCGTTCTCCCGTCCTTCGCGCATTTTACACCGTCCCGGCTCCCGCGCGTTAAATTAAAGTTGCGCGAATTCGCTACCTTCCGGCCACCGCCATTTTGCCGATGGCGATGGAGCCGGTGCGCAGGTTGCGGCGGCGGTCGGTGTCGGCGCCGACCGCGGTGATGTTGCGGAACATTTCGGCGAGGTTGCCGGCGATGGTGAATTCCTGCAGCGCGGGGCCGATTTCGCCGTTCTCCACCAGAAAGCCGAACGCGCCGCGCGAATAATCGCCGGTGACGGTGTTGACGCCGAAGCCGATCAATTCACTGATCACCACGCCCTCGCCCATTTGCGCGGCGAGTTCTTGCAGATCCGCATCGGCGGTCGGCGTGATTTCCAAGTTGCGCACGCCGCCGGCGTTGCCGGTGGTGCGCGCGCCGAGTTTGCGCGCCGAATAACAATTTAAAACATAGCCGCGCAACACGCCATCGGTGACCAGGTCGCGCGCGGCGGTGGCCACGCCCTCGCCGTCAAAGGCCGCGCCGCCGGCCGATTTGCACAGGCGCGGCTGCTCGTGAATGCGAATGTTTTGCGGAAAGATGCGCTCGCCGGCTTTGTCCAGCAAAAACGAGGCCTTGCGGTAGAGGCTGCGCCCGCTGACCGCGGCGACCAAATGCGACAGCAGGCCGGCCGCGACCGGCGGCTCAAACAGCACCGCGCATTCGGCGGTGCGCGCCTTGCGCGCGCCGAGGCGGCGCACGGTGCGGCGCGCGGCTTCCTCGCCGACCGCGGCCGGCGCGGCCAAATCGCGCGCGTCGCGCGCGCTGTCATACCAGTAGTCGCGCTGCATCGCGTCGCCTTCGCCGGCGATGACCGCGCAGTCAATGGAGTGGCTGCTGCCGCGCTCCATGCCGCGAAAGCCGTGCGAGTTGGCGTAGAGGTCGGCGCCGTGGTGGCTGGACAGCGTCGCGCCTTCGCTGTTGCTGATGCGCCGGTCGTAGTTCAGCGCGGCGCTTTCGCAGGCGGCGGCGGCTTCGGCTGCGGCTTCCACTTCAATTTCCCACGGGTGCCACAGGTCCAAGTCGGGGAAGTCGCGCGCCAGCAATTCCATTTCGGCGATTCCGTTGCACGGGTCTTCTTCGGTGTGCCGGGCGATGTCGCAGGCCGAGGAAACCGCGCGCGCCACCGCCTCTTCGCTGAAGTCGGTGGTGGACGCGCCGCCGCGGCGTTTGCCGAAATACACCGTCACGCCGAGTTCTTTGTCGCGGTGGCGCTCCACCGTTTCAATTTCGCCGTTTCGCACCGTGACCGAAATGCCCTGCTCGTGATCAACATGCGCCTCGGCCATGGACGCGCCGGCCGCGCGCGCGCGCTCCAGCGCGATTTCGGCGACTTCCAGCAGTTTGCTTTCGCGTTCGCCGGACGGAACCGGCTGCCAGGTTTTGCCGTTGGTATTACTTTTTTCGGCCGCGGTTTTTTTTTGCATGGAAAAAGCGGATTACACCGCCGCGCCGCCCACGGTCAGCCGCTCAATGCGCATGGTCGGCTGGCCGACGCCGACCGGCACGCTCTGCCCGTCCTTGCCGCACACGCCGCTGCCGGGGTCCAGCGAAAAATCGTCGCCGAGCATGGAGACGCGCGTCAGCACATCGGGCCCGTTTCCGATCAGCGTCGCGCCGCGCACCGGGTGCGTGATCTTGCCGCCCCGAATGCGGTAGGCCTCCGAGGCCGAGAACACGAATTTGCCGGAAGTGATGTCCACCTGCCCGCCGTCAAAATTCACCGCGTAAAGGCCGTCCTCCACCGACTCAATGATCTCGCGCGGATCGTGCTCGCCGCTTTCCATGAAAGTGTTGGTCATGCGCGGCATCGGCAAATGGGCGAACGATTCGCGCCGGCCGTTTCCGGTCGGGCGCATGTTCATCAGCCGCGCGTTCAGTTGGTCCTGCATGTAGCCGACCAGCACGCCGTTTTCAATCAGCACATTGCGGCGCGCCGGCTCGCCTTCGTCGTCTATGGAAAGCGAGCCGCGGCGCTCGGCGATGGCGCCGTCATCCACCACCGTGCAGTTTTCGCTCGCGACTTTTTCGCCGATGCGGCCGCTGAACGCCGAGGTGCGCTTGCGGTTGAAATCGCCCTCCAACCCGTGGCCGACCGCCTCGTGCAGCAGAATGCCGGGCCAGCCGGGGCCGAGCACCACGGTCATCTCGCCGGCCGGCGCGTCTTTCGCCTCCAGCATGGTCAGCGCCTGTTGCGCCGCGTCGCGCGCGTAGTTGTCAATGCGCTCCTCGGTGAAATACGCGTATCCGCGCCGCCCGCCGCCGCCCGAGGCGCCCTGCTCGCGCCGCCCGTTTTGCGCGGCGATGACCTGCACGCTCATGCGAATCATCGGGCGAATGTCGGCCGCGAGAAGTCCGTCGGAGCGCGCCACCACCACCACCTGATGCGCGGCCGCCAAATTCGCCATCACCTGCGAGACGCGCGGGTCAACGGCGCGCGCGGTTTTTTCCACGCGCCGCAGCAGCGCGACTTTTTCGTCGTCGCGCAAACTGGCGAGCGGATCCGCCGGCGCATACAACTCGGCGCCGCGGCCGTCGCCGCGCACCGCGATGCGCGCGCGCGGCTGTTCGGATTTGGGGTTGCGCGCGATGGCGCGCGCGGCGCGCGCCGCGTCCAACAACGCCGGCGGAATCAATTCGTCGGAATAGGCGAAGCCGCTTTTTTCGCCGCTGACCGCGCGCACGCCGACGCCCTGTTCAATGCCGTAACTGCCGGACTTGACCACGCCCTCTTCCAGCGACCACGACTCGCGGCGGGTGTGCTCAAAGTAGAGGTCAGCGTAGTCAATGCGCGGGTTCAGCAGTTGCGCGAAGACCTGCTCTATTTCGCGCTCGCCGATGCCGGCCGGGGCGAGCAATGCGTCGCGCGCGAGTTGCAGCGTGGCCGGGTTTCGGGGCTGGGTCATATATTAATGTGCAGGTTGTGATTCATGAAAAAAGTTGCGGCCGCCGCTGCGACCAACTCGGCAGCCGCGCGCGCGCCTCAAGAACGCGCGCGGCGTCAATTTCGGCGCGCAAAATGCCGGGCGCGTCTTCGCGCAGCGCGACCACCTCGCCCCACGGCGCGATGACCGCGCTGTGCCCGTAGGTGCGCCGCCCGCCGGAATGCGCGCCGACTTGCGCGGCCGCGAACACATAACACGCGTTTTCAATGGCGCGCGCGCGCAGCAAGGTTTCCCAGTGCGCGGCGCCGGTCGCGCAGGCAAACGCCGACGGCACCGCAAAACAAGTCGCGCCGAGCGCGGCGAGTTTTCGGTAGAGTTCCGGAAAGCGCAAATCATAACAAACCGACAGGCCGACCGCGCCGGCCGGCGTCGGCTGCACCACGCATTCCCCGCCGGGGGCGGTGTAGGCGGATTCGCGGTATCTCTCGTTTTCGCGCGATGACGAGGTTTCCGCGGGACTTTTCGCGGCGCTTTTTTCATTTTCCGCGGGACTTTTCGCGTCGCGCAAATCGGCGTCAAAAAGGTGGATTTTGTCGTATCGCGCCACATTTTCGCCGCTCGGATCAAAAACCAGCGAGGAATTGAAAACCCGCTCGCGGTCGGGGTCGGCGCGCAGCGGCAAAGTGCCGGCGAGAATCCAAATTCCGGTGCGGCGCGCCAAATCCGCCAAAAACCGCTGAATTTTGCCGTCGCCGTGATCTTCGGCGCAGGCGCGCAATTGCGCGCGATTTTTCGGCATCAGCGCGAAACATTCCGGCAGCGCGGCGATTTCCGCCCCGCCGGCGCGCGCTTCCTCCACATATTCGGCGGCGCGCGCCAAATTGGCGTCAATATCGTCGCCGGAAGTGGTCTGAATCAGGGCGATTTGCATGGGTTTTCGCGGGAGATTTGGATTTAAGCGATTTTTAGCGGATTTTCACGGATTTTGCGGCATTTTTCGCGGTAATTTTGCGGAATTTCGCCGGACGCGGCGCAGGAAAAATCTCCGCGGAAAATGCCGCGAACTTCTGCGAAAAAACGCGAAATTTCCCGCAAAAATGGCCGAAAAGAAAATTCCCGTCAGACCAGCGCGATTGCGCCGATTTGCCGCCCGTAATCTTTCTCGCCTTGCGTGCAACTGCGGCGATAACTGAAAAACCGCCGCGAATCGGCGAAAGTGTCATCCGGCAGCACATCCGGCGCGGCCACCCCGGCGCGCGC
>JALCBG010000050.1:9474-14548 GCA_028066695.1 Gammaproteobacteria bacterium
GTCGCGCCCGAAAAACTCCTCGCAGGGCAATTCCCCGTCAAAAAACCGCCGCCGAAAAGGCGCGCCGACGCGGTAGGAGGCGGCCTGAATCGCCGGCCCGATCGCGCAGACGATTCGCGCCGGACGCGCGCCGAGGGCGGTCATCGCGGCAATCACCGCGTCGGTCACGCCGAGCAGCGCGCCGCGCCAGCCGGCATGCGCGGCGCCGATGACGCGCGCCTGCGCGTCGGCGAACAGCACCGGCGCGCAGTCGGCGGCGAGCACGCCGAGGCAGGCGCGCGCCTCGCGGGTCACCAGCCCGTCGGCGCGCACCACTTCGCGCGGGTCGGCGTCCGCGCCAATCACGCGCACCCGCGCGCCGTGCACTTGGTGGTTGGTGAATAAATCGGCGGCGCCGAGGCCGCGCGCGACCCGTTCGCGGTTGGCGCGCACCGCCTGCGGCGCGTCTCCGGCGAATGGGCTGCAATTGAGCGAGGCGAACGCGCCCTCGGACACGCCGCCTTCGCGGCCGTAAAAGGCGTGGCGAACGCAGTCAAGCGCGCCGAGCGGCGCGCTGGCGAGACTGGGCGGGGCGGACGACATTGGGGGAAAGATACCACGCCCGGCAAAAACCGCCACAATCCGCTTGACACCGCTATAATGACGCGGACATTAAGGAGAGCTGGCAGAGCGGTCGAATGCGGCGGTCTTGAAAACCGTTGACCCTCACGGGTCCGGGGGTTCGAATCCCTCGCTCTCCGCCATTCCCTCATTTCCATGTGGATTTTTTCACGGCGGTTTTTCCATGGAGGTTTTTCCGCGACGCTTTTTTCGCGACGCTTTTTCCGACGGAGATTTTCCGCAGCGATTTTTCCGCGGCACTTTTCCGCGGCGATTTTTTATTGCGGCGGCGTCCCCTCGCGCAAACTCGCCGGCAGCGAAAACGAAATCCGCTCGCGCGGTCCCGACAATTCCCGCGCAGATTTTCCCTTCCCCAAATGCGCGGCCACCGCGGCCACCAGCGATTCGGGCGCCGAGGCGCCGGCGGTTACCCCCGCGCGTTTTTTTCCGGCGAGCCATTCATCGCGAATTTCCTCGGGCCCGTCGATTAAATACGCGGGCGCGCCGCAGGATTCGGCGATCTCGCGCAGGCGGTTGGAATTGGAACTGTTCGGCGAGCCGACCACAAAAACGACGTCGCATTCGCGCGCGAGTTGTTTGACCGCGTCCTGGCGGTTTTGCGTGGCGTAGCAGATGTCATTTTTTTTCGGACCGGTAATCGCCGGAAAACGCGCGCGCAATTTCTCCACGATGCGCGCGGTGTCGTCCACCGACAGCGTCGTCTGGCTGACATAGGCGAGGCGCGACGGATCGCGCACTTTAATCCGCTCCGCGTCTTCGGCGCTCTCCACCAAATAAATTCCGCCGTCGGCCTGCCCCATCGTCCCTTCCACTTCGGGGTGGCCGGCGTGGCCGATGAGCACCACTTCCAACCCGCGCTTTCGGTATTGGCGCACTTCAAAATGCACCTTGGTAACCAGCGGGCAGGTCGCGTCCAGCACATTCAACTCGCGCGCGTCGGCGCCGCTTCGCACCTGGCGCGAGACGCCGTGCGCGCTGAAAATCACCGTGGCCGACGGCGGCACTTCGTTCAGGTCGTCCACGAACACCGCGCCGCGTTTTCGCAGGCGCTCCACCACCACGCGGTTGTGCACGACTTCGTGGCGCACATAGACCGGCGCGCCGTGTTTTTCCAGCGCGCGTTCAACGATTTCTATCGCACGGTCGACGCCGGCGCAAAAACCCCGCGGGTTGGCGAGCAAGACTTGCATCGCGAAATTATACCCGCAAGGGCGCGCGCGGCCGGACGAAACTTTCCAAAATGACGCCGCCGGCGCCGATGGTGATCGCCGAGTCGGCGAGGTTGAACGCCGGAAAATACCAGTGGCGGTAATGCAGCACGATGAAGTCAATGACATGGTGGTGCAGCAGGCGGTCGGCGAGGTTGCCGAGCGCGCCGCCGAGCAGCAGCGCGAGCGCGCACACCAAAAGCGCGCCGCCGCCGCGCGCGCGCCACATCCAAACCGGCAGCGCCGCCGACACCAGCGCGGCCACGCCGATCAAGAAAAACCGCTGCCAGCCGCCGGCGTCTCCGAGAAAACCGAAAGCCGCGCCCTGATTGAATACCAGCGCAAACTGAAAGACCGGCAGGATTTCCACCGGCGCGCCGGCCAATTGCGCAACCGCGACGCGCTTGCTGATTTGGTCCAGCGCGAACACGGCCGCGGCGAGCGCGGCCGCGAGCGCGAAATTGCGGTTGGCGCGGCGCGTCAAGTCATGCGCGTTTTTTTCCGGCGCGTTCATGTTTGCTGCGCGCGCAGAATTTCTTTGGCGATGCGCGCGTCTTCGCCGATGCGTTCAATCAGTTTTTGGTAGTCATCAAACACTTCCTCGTCGCGAATTTTCCCGACGAACTCCACGCAAACGCGCTTGCCGTAAGCGTCCGCGTCGTAATCAAACAGATGCGCCTCCAGCAGCACCGCCGGCGCGCCTTTCGCCGCGCGCACGCTCGGGCGGCGGCCGAGACTGGCGACGCCGTCAATCGCGCCGCCGTCATCACGCAAACCTGCGACGCGCACCGCAAAAATACCGGCGAGCGCGGCGCGGTGGCGAATGGCGAGATTGATCGTCGGGTAGCCCCATTCGCGGCCGCGCCGCGCGCCGCGCATCACGCGGCCCGCGTGGGTGTAATTCCGCCCGAGCAATTGCGCCGCGCCGGGCAAATCGCCGGCGGCGAGCAACTCGCGCACGCGCGTGCTGCTGATGCGCCGCCCGTCTTCGCCGACCTCGCCGAAGAGTTCCACTTCATAGCCGCACTCGTCCGCCATGCGCCGCAGCATTTGAAAGTCGCCGGCGCGGCGCGCACCGAAGCGAAAATCGTCGCCGACCAGCAAAAATTTCGCGCGCAATTTCGCGGCGATGTGTTCGCGCACGAATTCCCCGGCGCCGGTCTGCGCCAACTCGCGGTTGAATTTGACGCTGAGCATGAAATCCGCGCCGCATTCGCGCAACGCAAAAAAACGCGTCGCCGCCGTAGTCAGGCGCGGCGGCGCGGCCTCCGGGCGAAAATAATCCTGCGGCGGCGGATCAAAAGTCATGACCACCGCCGGCAGATTGCGCGCGCGCGCGACCTCGCGCAGGCGGCGCAGCATCGCGCGGTGGCCGCGGTGCACGGCGTCAAAATTGCCGATGGTCAGCGCGCAACCGCCGCGCGGCAGCGCGCCGGAATTGAACGAGCGGAGCAGTTTCATTCGCGCGTATTAAATTTCCGCCGAAATTTTGCGGCGAACTCAGCCGGCCCGCGCCGCGCGCAGCATGTGCCGCGGCCGCCAGCCGAGCAGCGCGAGCGCGGCGAAATAACACGCGCCGCCGGCGACCACCCAGCCCAGCAGCCGCAGCGCGCGCTCGGTCGGCGGCATCACCATCCACTCGGCGGCATCGCCGCCGCCCCACCACAGCAGCGCGCCCATAACCAGCGCGGCCGCGCATACCTTGCCGAGAAATCCGGCCCAGCCGGGACCTGCGCGGTAGACGCGCGCGCGCAGCAGCCCGCGCCACAGCAGCGCGGCGTTGAGATAGGCGGCGAGCGAAGTCGCCAGCGCCAGCCCGACATGCCGCAGCGGCCAGACCAGCGCGAGACTCAGCACGATGTTCGCGCCCATCGCCCACACAGCGATGCGCACCGGCGTGCGCGTGTCCTTGCGCGCGTAATAGCCGGGCGCGAGGATTTTCACCATGACGATCGCGCCCAGCCCGAACGCGAACGCGGCCAGACTCGCCGCCGCCATGCGCACGCCGTGCGCGCTGAAATCGCCGT
The DNA here is from genome assembly GCA_028066695.1 of Gammaproteobacteria bacterium. Classification (GTDB taxonomy): domain Bacteria; phylum Pseudomonadota; class Gammaproteobacteria; order Arenicellales; family Poriferihabitantaceae; genus JAHRAW01. The sequence goes on from JALCBG010000050.1 coordinate 13,331, forward strand.
GAAAAAAGATGGTGGAAATCATCGGCACGGCCAGCGCGACAAGCCCGACGGTCGCCGGCGCGCAGATCAGAAACACCCAGCGCGCCGCCCAGTCCAGCGTCTGTGAAAACTCGGCCGGCGCGCCGGCGCTTTGCGCGCGCGACAGACTCGGCAAAATCGCGGTGCCGAGCGCAATGCCGAACACGCCAACCGGAAACTCCATCAGCCGGTCGGAGTAATACAGCCAGGAAATGCTGCCGGTGGCGAGGAACGAGGCGAGCAGCGTGCCGACCAGCACATTGATCTGCGCGACCGACACGCCGAAAATCGCCGGCACGGTCAACTTAAACACCTGCGCCACGCCGGCCGCGGCGGAGTCGTCCGTCTCGCTTCCGCGGCGGCGCGCCAGGCGCGGGCGCATCGGCAGGTTTTCACTTCGCAAAAACGGAACTTGAAACAGCAACTGCGCGACTCCGGCGGCGAGCACGCCGAGCGCGAGCGCGATCGGCGCCTCGGCAAAATGCGGCGCCAGCCACCACGCCGCCGATATCAGGCAGATGTTCAGCAGCACCGGCGTCGCGGCCGGCGCGGCGAAGCGGCCGCAGGTGTTCAGCATTCCCGCGGAAAGCGCGATCAGCGAAATAAAAAACACATACGGAAAAGTAAGGCGGGTCGCGCGCACCGCCATTTCAAACTGTTCCGGCTCGCGCAAAAACCCCGGCGCGATCATCGCCACCAGCGCCGGCGCGGCGAACACGCCGACGGCCGAGGCGGCAAACAGAATCAGTCCGAAACGCCCGAGCAGCAATTCCACAAACCGCCGGGCGGTCGCGGGCGGCTTGTGCATGCGGTAATCGGTGAACACCGGCACGAACGCGGCCGCGAACGCGCCCTCGCCGGAAAGCCGCCGGAAAAAATTGGGAATGCGGAAGGCGACAAAAAACACATCGGCCGCGGCGCGGTCGCCGAGCAAATTCGCGAACACCACATCGCGCAGCAACCCGGTAATGCGCGACAACAGCGTCATCGCGCCGATGACCGTGGTGGATTGAAGGAGTTTGGCGAACAATTGAGCGGGACGAGGGGCGCGCCGCCGCTTGGGGCGGCGCGGGGCGGCGATTTCACCACATTTTCGCCGGTTGGTTGCGGGTATGTGCGCGAGGCGGGGGGAGGGTTGAGGGCGGATTGTGTATAATCCCGCCTTGATTTGCCTTTCAATTACCAACGGAGAAAATCCAT
>JALCBG010000051.1 GCA_028066695.1 Gammaproteobacteria bacterium
TCTCCGGCGGTTGCCGTCGCCGATTGCGGCGCGCCCGGCCGGGACAGCGTGGAAGCGCTTGCCGTGGTGGTGACTTGCGCGCTGGTCGTCCAATCTCCCTGATCGCCATAGCCGTCTTCGGCGAGGACGCGCGCTTCATAAGTCGTCTCCGGCTTCAGGTCGGTAAAGACGATCCATAAGTTGGAGGCGTCGTTGCTGCGGCTGAAAAGACGGTTGCTCGAGCCGCTTGCCAGAGTCAGACCGCTGGTAAAACTGGCGGACGACGGCCAGTCATTTCCCGGAAAGATCTGCGTCGGAAACGCCGCCGGCAATTCCCGCAGTTGGACTGCATATTCGGCGTCGGCATAGTCGGACACGCCCCAGGTGAAACTGAGCGAACTGCTCGGCGAATCCGCATTCAGCGCCAGCGTTGCGTGCGCCGGCGCGCTCGGCTGCGCATGCGCCGCGGACGCGCCGAACAGCAGCGCCAAACCGAAAAAGACGCGCAAAACCGGCGCGCGAAGAGAGGCAAAAGAGGCAAAAATGTCGGTGAATTTCATTGGGTTTCCTATTTCGGTGGAGTTGGGCGGCGAAAGCGGTTCGCAAGTATAAACGGAGTTTCCGCGGAAATGCGAAAAATCGGAATGTTGCCAAATTTCGCTGCGCGGATTTGGTGCCGGTTTGGGAAATTCCCGCGAAGATTTTCCGCGTATTAAATGCGCGCCGGCGAAGCGGCCGGCGCCGCGCAAAAAAAACGGCGGCGCGCCGCAATGCACGACGCGCCGCCGGGATTCCCAGATTTTGGGGATTTTTCGGAGTTACGGAGTCGGCAGCAGCGCGCGCACCGCGGCGAGCGCGGAGTCGGCGTTCGCGGCCGCGCCGAATTTCGCGATCAAACTCTCCGCCTCGGTCACGCCGAGCAAATACCTCGCGATGATCACGCCGTCGCGGGCGGTGGTGCCGGCGTTGCCGTCCACATCCAAAACCCCGTCGGAAACCAGCGCGGCCACTTTCGTCTCCAACTCCGCGGCGGTCAGGGTCAGCGTGCTCAGCCCGGCGGTCAGCGCGTCTCCGCGCAGGCCGAACAGGTAGCGCATGATCACCGCGCCCTCTTCAAAGTCGGCGGCGCCGCTGACATCCAGATCCAGCCGGCCGCTCGGGCGGAACACGCCGGGGGTGACGATCACATTGTAGTTGGGAGCCCCCGAGAGCGTGCCCTGCACGATGGGCACGGTGCCGTCGGTGTTGGCGGTGCCGTATCCCAATTCGCCGCTCAGAATCTCTTCGGCGGTTTCGCCGGCGACCAGGCCCTCGCCGTCGGCCGGGGGCGAATCCACCGTGTAAGTCAGCGCGGAAGTCGGCAGGCGGTTTGTGGCCAGCCCGGCCGCGTCGTCCGCGGTGACGCGCAGCGGACGCGGGGTGATGGTTCCTCTTGTCTCAACAGTGGGCCGGTAGTTGGCGGTTTCATCCCCGTCGGGACCGGCGATAAGCAACGGGGTGATGGGATTGTTGCCCCCCACATCCTTGCTGGCATAGACCCCGCCCACGCCGAGCGCGACTTTGCCTTCATCGGCCGGTTCCAATTGGCCTGCGGCGATAGAAGGGGGTGCGCTGGAAGGTACCCCCCGGAAAATGGCGGCCGGCGCGGCGGTGGTGCCGTCATAGACCTTTTCCGCGACGGTGTCGGCGGTCACGGTGGCGTTCACATTGATCATCTTCGGCGTAATGGTCGCCGGCACGCCCGGAGTGACCTCATCCAGCCGGTAGTTGGCGGCGTCCTGGCCGCTCAGCGCCACGGTCAAATAGCGCGCGGTCAGCACATCCTTGCTGTTGTAGTTGCTGCCGGCGAAGCCGACATCATCGGCGCCCGACACCAGCCCGGTCGCGGTGATCATCGCGGTCAGCCCCGGCGGCGGGTCCACGGTGCCGTTATATTCCCTGGTCGGCACGGTGTCGCCCTGCGTCAGCGCAAGCGTCTTCGGCGTGATTTCGCCGCCGGTTTCCAGCAGGGCCGGCAGCGAGGCCGGCAGCGAGTAGTTGCCCGGATCGCCGGCGCCGTCGGGGGCGGTCTGCAGTTCCCAGGCGATGTCGGTAACCCGAATGCCGGTGGCGACCGATTCGGTGCCATACTCGGCCGCGGTCGGCGCCAAAACCAGCGCATCGCCGCCGACCGTGCCGGTGACCGCGCCGGTGCCGGCGGCAAGTTTGGTGTTGCCGAACAGCCGCGTGTTGTCAAACTCCTTCACCAATTCCGGATCGGCCACGGCCACTTCTTTCGCGGTGATCACGCCGACCACATCCACGCCGGCCGACGGCAGTTGGTAGTTCGCGGCCTGGCCGCCGGCGCCATCCTGCAGGCGGAACTGCACGCCGCTCATCTGCAAACCCGTGCCGACATCGCTCTGCGGGAAACTTCCGATGCCGGAGACGTGCTCCAGCGCCAGCGCCTCGCCGTCCACCAAATTGCCGAGTTCGCCGCCGCTGACCACGACGCTCGCGCCGACCACGGCGGTGCCGTCGTAGGGCTTGGTCAGGGTCACTTCGGCGACGCTCACTTCGCGCGGCGCGATTTCGCCGAGCGCGGAAATTTCGTCCGGCAACGCGTAGTTCGCCGGGTTGCCGTCGCCGGCGCTTTGCAGTTCAAAGTCGGCCGCGTCGGCGTTGGTGAAAGTCAGCGGGCCGCCGGCGTCGCTCTGCGGGTAGGTGATGTCGTGCCCGGAGGCGAGCGCCAGGCGGAAAGTGTTGGAGCCGACCGCGCCGGCAATCACGCCGCCGACCACTTCCACCGCGTTCGCGCCGGTGGCGGCGGCGGCCGGGGTGCCGTCATACGACTTGCGCAGCGTGGCGACGCCGCTGATGGTCAACCCTTTCGCCTCAATCACGCCGATGATGGTGATGGACGGCAGCGCGTAGTTCGCCGGGTCGCTGAGCGTCTGCGGTCCCGAACCCGAACCCGAACCGCCGGTAAAGGCGGCCAGTTCAAAGTCGGCGCCGGTGACATTGATGTTGCTTCCGGCGTTGGCGCTGTCATACACGCCGTCATTCGCCGCCGCGAGCCGCAGCGTGAAAGTCTGCGTGCCGACCGCGCCGGTTACCGCGCCGCCGGTCACGACCACGCCGGTCATGGAAGTGGTGTTGTCAAAGGTCTTGGTGACGGTGACATCGGCGACCGCGACTTCCTTGGGGGTGATTTCGCCGTCCACGGTGATGCCGGACGGCAGCGTGTAGTTGTCCGGTTTCGCGCTGCTGTCCGGGCTTGCCAGGGCAAATTCCGCGCCGGTTACGGTGCGCGTCCCGGCGCCTGCGGCGTCGTAGCCGCCGGCGGTCGGAGTCACCACCAGCGCCTCGCTGCCGGCCTCGCCGGTGACTTCGCCGGTGCCGGCTTTGACGACGCTGGAGCCGAGCGTGGTGTCGCCGTCGTATTCCTTGGTCAGCGTGACCGAGGCGACGCTGACTTCCTTCGCGGTGATGACGCCGGTGACCGAAAGCGAAGACGGCACCGCGTAGTTGGACGCGGTTCCGCTGCTCACGGCCAGTTCAAAGTCATCGCTGTCCACGCCGGTCATGGAAATGCCGGTGCCGGCGTCGGCGCTGTCATAGGCGCCGACCGCGTCCGATTTCAGCGCGAGCGTCGCCGCGTCCGAAGATTCCAGCCCGCTCAGCACGCCGCCGCCGATGGTTGCGCCGGCAATCGTGGTCGCGCCGTCGTATTCCTTGGTCAGCGTGATGGCGGCCGCGGTCAGCGCCTTCGGCGTGATCGTGTATTCCGCGCCGGGCTCAATCACGAACAGATACTTCGCGTCAATGCCGGCCGCGGTCGGCAGCGGGTCCACCAGCGAGAACGCGTAGCGCCCCGCGTCGTTGCCGGCGGCGCGCTGCACAACCGCCTGGCCCGAGGTGAAGAAGTTGGTGTTCGCGTCGTCGCCGGTGATGAAGGCGCTGCCGCTTTGCGGCTCCACCGTCCAGGTGAACGCGGCCGGGTCGGCGCCGCCGAAGACGCGCGTGGTTTCCACCGGCTTGACCACCAGCGTCTGCAGCGCGCTGCGAATGAATTCGCCGGCGGTGAAGATCAGTTCGTAATTGGCCGAGGCCGCCAGCGAGCCGATGGTCAGCGCCGAAACAAAGCGCGGCGCCGAGCCGCTCTCATCGCCGAGCGCGATGGAACCGGAGAGAACGGTGGCGGCGGTGTCCGGACTGACCAGGCCCTCGCCGGACACGCCGCTTGCGATGGTCAGCAAACTGCGGTCGCCGAGCGCGGCCGTGTTCGGCACGGCGTTGCCGCTGCCGCCGGCGGCGACGCGCAGCGGGCGCTTGGTCACCTCGCCGGTGGCGACTATGGTGATCTCGTAATTGCCTTTGTCGCCGCCGCTGATTTGCGCGTCGGCGACGCCGTTGATGGTCTTGCCGGTGCCGGCGTCGGCGTCGGCATAAACCGCGCTGCTGACATCCACGGTGACGGTGTCGCCGCCGACGATTTCCGGGCTGAACACCGCGGTGACCGCGCCGGTATTCGTGGTGCCGTCATACACGCGCGCATTGACATTCAGCGTCAGCGTGGTCGCGAGTTTGGCAATGTCGCCGGTGACCGAACTGCCGGCGGCGAGCGTGTAGTTGTCCTTGGAGTCGCCGTCCAGCACGAACTGCGTCACCGCCTTGTTGTCGCCGGCGGTTTTGTCGCCGAAGCGCCCGCCGGTGACCGACAATTTGCCGGTGGCGGTGTCGTCAATGGTGACGCCGTTGACCGAGGTGTTGACCACGCCCGCGGAGAAACTTCCGCCGAGATCCGACGGCGCGTTCACATTGCCGTCATAGGTTTTGTCGGCGGCGGTGGAGGTGTAGGTGATCTCCTTCGCGGTGATGGTGAACTTGGCGCTGCCGCCCAGCGTGGTGGAGAGGGTGTAGCGGCCGGCCGGGTTGCCGGCGGTCGCCCACGGAATCGGGTCTTTCAGGCGGTAGTTGTATTCGCCGACGGTTTCGCCGGCAACGCGCTCAAACGGCACCGAAGCGAACACATTCGCCTTGGTGTCCTGGTTGACAAACCGCACCGCGTCGTAGTCAAGCGCCGGGTCGGCCTCGCCATACACCTTGGTCGCCGCCTTCGGCGTGAGCGACAGCGACGAGCGCGACGGCGACTGGAAAAACGACCTGGACCACGGGCCGAGGTTGTTGTCGGAAAAACCGTTTTGCCAGCGCGCCTGCACTTCGTAGCGGGTGCCGCCGATCAGGCCATTGATGTTGTGGCTGCCGCCGAAAGCGCTTGCCGTGAAACGCTGGCCGTCCTCGCTGTCGCCGGCCGAGTTCTGCCATTCGCCGGCCGGATTCCCGCCCTGCGCGGCAGTCCGCCAGCGCACATGGTGGGCGACAATATCGGAACCGCCGTTGTCCGGGCTGCCGAAAGACTGCACATTGACGGTAATCCCGCCGACAATCTGGCTGAGAAGGACACCGAGCGGCGCTGACGGCGGACCGGAAGCGCGCGCCGCGTCGGAATTATCCGACCACGCGCCGTCGCCGGCGGCATTGACCGCGCGCACGCGCGCGTGGTAGCGCGCCCCCGCGTCCAGCCCGGTCACCGCGTAACTGCGGTCGGACGCGTCGCTGATGACCTGCCCGTTCGCGTCCGGCAGCCAGTTGGTGTCGCCGGTCTTTTTCCACTGCACATTAAACTCAGTGACCGGCGAGCCGTTGTTGGCGGCGCCGCCGGCCCAGGCCCAACTGACCGCGATGCTGCGCGAGGCCGCGGTGGAGCGCGCCGAGGTCGGCTTCGCCGGTTTTACCGGCGCGCCGGCGGCGCGGGTCACGGTCACGGTGTAGGTCTTGGTGGTGCTGTCGTCGGCAGCGGTCACCACCAGCGTGATGTCCTTCGCCACGCCGACCGTGAGCGCGATCACTTCGCTGGCCGAGCCGCTGTCCGGATCGTTATCGGCGTCTCCGTCGATCACCAGTTTGGAGCCGGCGTAAGTCGCGATGAAAATCACGCCGGTGACATCGTTATCCACGGTCGCCGCGTAGGAAGTGGTCGCCGCGGAAAACGCCGGCGAAAACGTGACCGGGGTGGTGCCGTCGGCTTCGTTCACGGCGAGCGCGGTGATGTCGGCGTCTACCGAGGCGGCCTGCGGCGTGATGGTCACGGAATCCGACCATGCGCCGGTTCCTTCGGAGTTGACCGCCGCGACCTGCACCTGGTAGGCGGTGCCGGTTTCCAGGCCGGTGATGGTGTAGGAAGTGACGCTCTGGTTGCCGGCGAGGATGCCGTCGCCGGAGGCGTTCCAGGCGACGCTGGTCGCGTCCTTGCCCCAGCGCACGCGGTAGCCGGTGATTGCCAGGCCGCCGGTCGCCGACGGCGCCGACCAGCCGATGTCCAGCGAGCCGGCGGCGGTGCCGGTCGCCGCGGTCGGAGTGGCCGGCGCGCCCGGGGTTCCGTTCGGGCGGCGCACGACGATTTCATATCTCTCGGTGGTGGAGCCGTCGCCGGCGGTGACGGTGATTTCCAGAATGACCGTCTGTTGGTCGCCGGCGTCGGGTCCCAGATGAACGAGCGCCTGCGGCGAACTGGCGGTGCCGCCGGTCAGGGTCTGCGCGCTGCCGGTGACGCCGCCGGTCTCGCGCGTCATGACGATGGTCGCGTCCGCGGCGTCGGTTGCGGTGGCGGTCACGGTGACGCTTGCGTCAGTTGCGTCCACGGTGACGGCGTATTCGGTGGTGCCCGCGGCGAACGCCGGCGACAGCGTCACCGCGCCGCCGTCCGGGTCGGTCAGAACCAGCGAGGCGAGCGTGGCGATGTTCGCCACCGGAGCGGCCGAGGCGCTCGGCGAAAAGTTGCCGGCGCCGCCGCCGTTTACCGCGGCGACCTGCACATCGTATTGCGTGCCGTTGGTCAGGCCGGTGATGGTGTAGTTGGTGTCGGTGCCGGTGAGCACGCCGTTGTTGCCGGCGCCGTTCCAGTCGCCGGCCGGGTTGCCGCTCGCGGCCGCGGTGCGCCAGCGCACGCGGTTGTCGGTGATGGCGTTGCCGTTGTCGGCCGGCGCGGTCCATGAAACTTCAATGGACCGAAAATTCGGGGTCAAAGTCGGCGCGCCCGGCGCGTCCGGCGGAGTGATCGCGACCGAGGTGATTTGTCCGGTGGCGGCGATGTTGCCGCCCGGCAACTGGTAGTTGCTCGCGGCGACCGGATTGTTGCCGGAATCCACCACCGTCAAAACCAGTTGCGCAGCGGTCAGGCCGGTAATGGTGATGCCGTCGCCGGCGGCGCCGCTGGCGAAAACCGCGGTCGGCGAGCCGACCAGAGCGAGGCTGCCGGTGTGTCCGGAGACCAGACCATTGATGGTGGCCGCGACCGTGGCGCCGGTGGTGGCGGTGCCGCCGCCCTCGGCCTTGGTGAGTTTGACGCCGCTCAGCGTCAGCGATTTTGCGGTGATGTCGCCGGCGACCGAGGAGCCGGAAGCGAGCGAGTAGTTGGCGGCGTCGTCGCCGCTTACCGCGAAGCCGGTGATGGCGATGCCTTCGCCGACCTGGTCGCTTGCGTAGGTTCCGCCGCTTGCCGTTACCGTGTCGCCGTCTTCCAGATCGTCCGCGGCGAACGAGCCGCCCAGACTCGCGGGCGCGGCGGTGGTGCCGTCATAGACTTTGTCGGCGGCGGTGGAGGTGTAAGTGACTTCCTTTTTGGTGATGGTGAACGCGGCATTTTGCGCGAGGACCACGCGGTATTTCGGGGTGGTCGCGAAAGCATCCCTGAAGAACTTGCCCTTGATGACGCCGCGCTGAATGTTCGGCACCGGAGTGCTGCCGCCGAGCGCGGTCCAGCCGGTGAAGTCGGAGGCGAGGCTGAACGCGTAAGAGCCGACATCATCGCCGGCTTCGCGCACCAGAATCCGATGGCGGTCGGCGGTTCGCAGCACCGCCGCTTCATCGTCGCCGTCGGCGAAGTTGCCGGTCAGCGTGAAACCAAAACCTTGGGCGGTCCTCCGATTGCCCTTGTCGGTGTACCAGGTTTGCGGCTCGGCGTCTCCGTAGACCTTGGTCGTGTCAGTCGGCGTCAAAGTCAGGGTGATTTGCGCGGCGGCCGATGATGCGACGGAAAACAAAATCGCCGCGGCGAAAACGCGCGCCAGGTTCGCGCGCAGGGACGAAAGAAGTGATGAGAGTTTCATTGGGCGTGCCTCAGTGTTGATGGTTGCGCCGGCGCGCGGACGGGGCGCGCCGGTTGCGGGGGAAATGAATGGAATGTGGTCTCGGCGTTGGTGGTGGTTGGCGTTGGAAAAGTCGCTGCGGAAAATCAGAAATCGGAATGGCGGAAATAGCGCGCGAGTATAAGCGGTTTTTTGCAAAAAATGCGGAAAATCTGCATTTTTTACAGCGGATTTTGCGCGGCGGAAATGACCGATTCGCGGCGATTTTTCGCGGTGATTCCGCGGCGGTTTTTGGCGGTTTTTCGCGGTTTTTCGCGGTTTTCCGCGCGCTCGGCGGAAATGCGGCGATGCTCATTAATATGTTGCGCCGGAGACGCGCGCTGCAAAAAAAACGGCGGCGCGCCAATACATGACGCGCCGCCGGGGTGTCTCGGGGTTTTTCGGAATTACGGCGTCGGCAGCAGCGCGCGCACCGCGGCGAGCGCGTTGTCGGCGTTTGCTTCGTCGCCGAATTTCGCCACCAGACTCGCGGCCTCGGTTACGCCGAGCAGGTAGCGCGCGATGATGACGCCGTCGCGCGCGGTGGTGCCGGCGTTGCCGTCCACATCCAGCGTGCCGGCGGCGATCAGCGCATCCACCCGCTGCCCGAGCGCGGCGATGTTCGCCCCGGCCAGCGCGCTCAGCCCGGCGGTCAGCGCGTCGCCGCGCAGGCCGAACAGGTAGCGCATGATGAACGCGCCCTCTTCAAAGGTGGCGGTGCCGCTGACATCCAGATCCAACGGGCCGCTCGGGTAGAACAGGCCGTCGGTGAATTCCAGGCTGTAGTTTCCGCCGACCACCGCCAGCGTGCCCACCACGATCGGCACGGTGTTGTCGGCGTTCGCGGTGCCGAATGCCAGCACGCCGGTCAGCACATCGCCGGCCGACTCGCCGGCGACCAGGCCCTCGCCGAGAACGCCAGAGGCGATGGAGAAAGTCAGGTCGGCCGCGTCCGGCCGCGTCAACGCGGCGACATTGTCCGCGGTGACGCGCAACGGACGCTCGGTGATGGTGCCGGTCACCGTCACCGTCCCGGCGAGTTCGTAGTTGCCGGCCTCTTCGCCGGTCAGTTCCGGCGCGATGGTGGCCGCCGTGTCCACATCCTTGCTGTTGTAGGTTCCGCCGGTACTCAGCGAGACATCGGTGCGGTCAGCCTCAATCACATCGTCTGTGTTGATCGTCACGCCGGTCAGCGCGAATCCGGCCGGCGCGTCGGTGGTGCCGTCATAGACCTTGGTGGTGTCGCCGGTCGCGGACGGCGTTCCGGTGACGGCGACGGATTTCGGCGTAATCGTCGCCGGAATGCCTTGGATGCGCCGGTCCAGTTGGTAACTGTCGGCGTCGGCGCCGGTAATCGTCACCATGATGTAGCGCGCCTCCAGCACATTCTTGCTGTTGTATTCGCTGCTGGCGAACGAAACATTGTTCGCGTCCTCCACCACTCCGACCGCGGTAATCGTCTCGGTCAGCGCGGGCGCGACGGCGTCGCCGTTATACACCTTGGTCGGCACGGTGTCGCCGACCGACAGCGTCAGCGTCTTGCGGTCGATTGCGCCGCCGTCTTCCAGCGTGTCCGGCACCGAAGCCGGCAGCGAATAGTTCGCCGGGTCGCCGCTGCCGCCGGGGGCGGTGCGCAGTTCCCAGGTGATGCTGGCAACGCGAAGGCCGCTGCCCACATCGGCGCTGCTATACACGCCCGTGAGCGGCGCCAGAATGAGCGCGTCGTCGCCGACCGTGCCGGTGACCACGCCGGTGCCTTCCACCAGTTCGGTCTCGCCGAACAGCGGCGTGGCGTCAAACTCTTTCTGCAGTTGCGGGTCGGACACGGTCACTTCCTTCGCCTCAATCACGCCGAACACATCCACGCCGCCGGACGGCAGTTGGTAGTTGGACGCCTTGCCGCCGGCGCCGTCGGCGAGGCTGAACTGCACGCCGCTCACCCGCAAATCTTCGCCGACATCGCTCTGCGGGAACGAGCCTTGGCCGGTCACCGTCTGCAGTTCCAGCAACTCGCCGTCGACCAGATTGCCGAGATCGCCGCCGCCGATGGTCACGCCTGCGACCACCACCGCGGTGCCGTCATAGGTCTTGGTCAGCGTCACCGCTTCCACGGTGACTTCGCGCTGCGTGATTTCGCCGGTCGCGGAAATTTCGCCCGGCAACTTGTAGTTCGCCGGGTCGCCGTCGCCGGCGCTTTGCAGTTCAAAGTCGGCCGCGTCGGCGCCGGCGAAAGTCAGCGCGGCGCCGACATCGCTTTGCGAGTAGGTGATGTCGTGGCCCGCGGCGAGCGCCAGGCGGAAAGTGTTGGCGCCGAGCGCGCCCTGCACATCGCCGCCGGTCACCACAACGGCGTTCGTGCCGGTGGCCGGCGCGGTGTTGGTGCCGTCATAGACCTTGCGCAGCGTCGCGGCGCCGCTGATGGTCAATCCCTTCGGCTCAATCACGCCGATGACAGTGACTTCCGGCAGCGAGTAGTTCGCCGGGTCGCTGGCCGAATCGCCGGGGAAGGCGGCCAGTTCAAAGTCGGCGCCGGTGACGCCGACCCTCGCGCCGGCGTTGACGCTGGCAAACACGCCGTCGTTGGCCACGGCCAGCCGCAGCGTGAAAGTCTGCGAGCCGATTGCGCCGGTCACCGCGCCGCCGCTCAGGATCGCGCCGGTCATGGAGTTGGTGTTGTCAAAGGTCTTGGTGACAGTGACATCGGCGACCGTGACTTCCTTCGCGGTGATTTCGCCGTTCACGGTGACGCTTGACGGCAACTCGTAGTTCGCCGGCTTGGCGCTGCCGTCGCCGGAGGCCAGCGCGAGCGTCTCGCCGCTGATGGTGCGCGCGCCGGCGCCGGCCGCGTCATACACGCCGGCGCTCACGGTCACCACCAGCGATTCGCCGCCGGCCGTGCCGGTGACTTCGCCGGTGCCGGTTTTGACGGTACTCGCGCCGAAGGCGGTGTCGCCGTCATACTCTTTGGTCAGCGTGACCGCGGCCACCGTGACTTCCTTCGCGGTGATCGCGCCGGTGATGGAAAGCGAGGCCGGCACCGCGTAGTTGGACGCGCTGCCGGTGGTCGCGGAAATTTCAAAGTCGGCGCTGTCCATGTTGGTCATGGTGATGCCGGTGGCGACATCGGTGGTCGCATAGACCGCGTCGCTGCCCGATTGAATCGCCAGCGTCGCCGCGTCCGAGCCTTCCAGCCCGCTCAGCACGCCGCCGCTCAGCGTCGCGCCGGTAATGGCGTTGGTGGCGTCATAGGCTTTTTCCACGACGATTGCGGTCGCGCTCAATTCCTTCGGCGTGATGCGGTAGTCGGCGCCGGCCGCGACCACGATGGTGTAGCGCGCCGAGTCGCCGCTGTCCTGCAGCGGCAGCGGATCCACCAGCGAGAACGCATACACGCCGACATCGTCTCCGGTGGCGCGCTGCAAAACCGCCGCGCCCGAAGTGAAGATGTTGTTCACATTGTCGCCGGTGAGGAACGCCCCGGAAGTCAGCGCCACCGTGACGGTGAAAGTCGGGTCGGTTCCGCCGAATACGCGGGTGGTGTGTTCGGGCGTGACCGTCAGCACCGGCAGCGCGGTTCGGGTGAACACGCCGTCGGTCCAGATCAGTCGGTAGTTGCCGGTCGCGACCAGATTGCCCTGCGTCAGCGCCGAAGTGAAAGGCGCCGAGGGGCTCTCCACGCCGAGCGCGATGGGGCCGGACAGCACCGTGGCCGCGGTGTCCGGGCTGACCAGGCCTTCGTTCGCCGTGCCGCTCTGAATGGTCAGCAAACTGCGGTCGCCGAGCGCGGTGGTGTCGGGGCGCGCGGTGCCGGTGCCGCTCGCGGTGACGCGCAGCGGACGCTGCGTCACCTCGCCGGTGCCGGTGATGGTGATTTCGTAGTTGCCTTTGTCGGCGCCGCTGATTTGCGCGTCGGCGACTCCGGTGATGGTCTTGCTCGCGCCGACATTGGCGTCGCCATAGGCCGCGCCGCTGGTGTCCACGGTGACCGTGTCGCCGCTGAAAATCGCCGGGCTGAACGCGGTGCGCACCGCGGCGATGTCGCTTGAGCCGTCATACACGCGCGCATCGGCGCTCAGCGTCAGCGTGGTCGCCAGTTTGCTGATGTCGCCGGCGACCGAACTGCCGGAGGCGAGGCTGTAGTTGTCCTTGGAGTCGCCGTCCAGCACGAACTGCGTCACCGTTTTCGCGGTGCCGACATTTTTGTCGCCGTAGCGGCCGCCGGTGACCGACAACTTGCCGGTGTCGTTGATGCCGAGGCCGGAAGCGACCACGATGTCGCCGGCGGCAAAACCGCCGCCGAGATCGGCCGGCGCGTCCTGCCTGCTGTCATACACCTTGTCGGCGCCGCTGGAGGTGTAGGTGACCTCCTTCTGGTTGATGGTGAACTTGGCGTCACCGTCCAACGCGGTCACCAGCGTGTATTTGCCCCGCGGGTTGCCGGTGGCCGCCCACGGAATTGAGGATTTCAGGGAGAAATCGTATTCGCCGGCATTCTCGCCGGCGCCGCGGTTGATCGGCGAGGCCGAGAACACCTCGCTATTGCCGTCGCCGTCCACCGCGCCGGCGATGGTGTAGGTCAGCGCCGGGTCGGCCGCGCCATACACCTTGCTCGCCGCGAGCGGCGTGATGGTCAGGGCGGTCTTGGTCGGCGTGACTTTCTGCGTCCTGCTCCAGTCACCTTTGCCGTCGGCGCCGCTGAACTTGTTGTAAAGGCGCATCTGCACATCGTATGAGCGGTTGCCGTTCAGACCGGTGATCTCGTAGGAAGCGGCAAGCACGATGTCCTGCCCTTCGTCGCTGGCGCCGGCGGCGTTCTGCCAGTCGCCGGGCGGGTTGCCGCCCCGCCGGGAAGTCCGCCAGCGAATGTCGCGGCCGCTGAGGGCCAGCGTCCTTGTAAAACCCGGGGCGGGGATCGTGCCGCCGCCGAAATCGCTTCCGCTGTTGGCGATGTTGGAGATGGAAATTTTGCCGTGCCCGGGGACCGCATCAAAAGTCGCGGTGGCGCGCGGCGGACCCGAGGTGCGGCTCTCGGCGACATCCGACCACGGGCCGTCGCCGACGCTGTTGACGATGCGCCAGCGCACTTGGTAGAGCGCGCCCACCTGAAGGCCGCCGATGTTGATGCTTCGACTGATGGCGCCGGTCTGGGCTACCCAAGTGCCCATGGCATCCGGCTCCCAGGCGGATGCCCCTTTCGCGCGCCATTGATACCGGTATCCGGTGTGCGCCGCGCCGTTGTTGTCCGCGCCTCCGGCCCAGTCCCAGCGGATGTTGATGTCGCCGGGATTGGACGTGAACTCGCCGATCCCGAGCCCCGGCGCACCCGGCTTGCGCGGAACGCCGGCCGCGCGCGTCACCGTCACGGTGTAAGTCTTCGTGGTGCTGCCGTCCGCCGCGGTTACCACCAGCGTGATGTCTTTCGCCACGCCGGGGCTGAGCGACACGACATCGCCGGCCGCGCCGCTCGCCGGCGAGTTGTCGGCGTCGCCGCCGATCACCAACTTGGTGCCGGCGAAAGTCGCGGTGAAAATCACGCCTTCCACTTCGTTGGCGACCATGGCCGCGTAGGAAGTGGTCATCGCGGAAAACTCCGGGGTGAGGACGAACGTGGTAACGCCGTCGGCGCCGTTTGCGGCGAGCACGGTGATGTCGGCGTTGTCCGAGACCGCCTCCGGCGTGCCGGTGGCCGAGGCCGACCAAACGCCGATGCCGTTCGTGTTGACTGCCGCAACCTGCATCTGGTAGAGAGTGCCGACCTCCAGACCGGTGATGGTGTAGGAGCGCGCGTCGGCGCCGCCGCCGGCGAGAACGCCGTCGCCGCCTTCATTCCAGGCGACATCGCGCGCGTCCTGCCCCCAGCGCACTTGGTAGCCGGTGATGGCCGAGCCGCCGTTGCCGGCGTCGGCGACTCCGTCCCAGGTGAAAGTCAGCGAGCCGGCCG
>JALCBG010000089.1 GCA_028066695.1 Gammaproteobacteria bacterium
CTTCGTGCGCATGCGCAAGTTTGCGCGCGCGCGCCTGTTGCCACCACCACCACGCGCCCCACAGCATCACGCTCCACGCCAGAAAGTTGTGACTGTTCAAGAAAAAAAACGCCCAGCCGATTGCCGCAAACAGGCCGCTTCGCACCGGGTCTTCGAGATAGCCGGTCTCCGCCGCGAATTTCAGCGCATGCCAGGCCGCCTGCGCGGCATAGACGCCGCCGGCAACCGCGGCGATGAGCCACATGCGGAGGTCAAATTCGCGGCGGCGAAACAGCAAGTGCATCGCGCCGAGCGACGCCATGAAAATCATATTGCTGAGATAGTGCGCGTGATACGCGGCGATGGCGGCCGCGGTCATCAGCGCCGCCCAGCCGATTTGCCGCGCAAGGCGCGGCCGCGCGCAAAACTCCAAATACGACAGGAACACCGTCATGTGCAGTAATAACAGCAGCGCGTTGTAGGTCGCCGAGCGCGCATAACCGAGCGTAAACGGCGACAGGCAGACAAGCGCGAATGCGACCGCGGCCAGCCACGGCGCGCGCGGAAACTCGCGCCGCAAAATCAGCGCAAACAATGCCATCGCCGCCAGCGTGGACAGCGCGCTGACCAGGCGCGCCTGTATTTCGCCGGCGCCGAATGCGGCAAACGAAAGCGCGGTCAAAGCCGGCATCAGCGGCGGGTAACGGACGCTGCCGTCGGGTTTGATGTCGCGGCCTTCAAAGGCGGTGTACAGATTGCGCCCGTCATCGGCGAGCGGCGCGCCGAACTCCATCCAGTTGCGCGCCAGATAGACGCTGATTCCTTCGTCAATCCACACCGGCGCCCAGTCCAAATTCACCAGCGACAAATACGCGCACACCGCAAACGCCGCGGCCATCACGCCAAGCGCGGCGCGCGGAAACGGCGGCGGGCACGACGGCGACGGCTCCGCCGCCGCTTCATTCCGCGGCGGCAACTCGCGCGTTTGCCGGTGGGCGGGGCGGTTTCGGGCGCGGGTTCTCATGGCCGCTGCAGTTGATACAGCCGCAGGAATTGTATTCGGCCGTCGGACCACGGTCCCGGGATGGTGCGCGCCGACTCCGGGCGCGAGACATGCCAGGCCGGCTCCGGGCGGCTCATCTTGAAGACCGACCCGGAGCCGTAGCGCACTTCCGGAAAATCGGCCGCGCGGCGGTAGACGCGCTCGCCCGGCAGCACCATGAATTCACTTTGCGGATGCGGGCCGAGACCGGCGTATAAGCGTATTGCATTGTGCCCGGTCGGCGGGCCCCACAGCAGCAGGTACTCCGGCGTGAAGCGGCCGTCCAGCATGTTTTTCGCATACGCGCGTTCGCGCCGCGGTATTCCGGGGCCGCCGCTCCCGTGGTAAATCGCGCAGCAAAAATGCAGGTGGTCGGAGAGATTCCACAGCCACCAGCCGCGGTTGTCGTTGGTGTACACCAGCGTGTCTTTCGGCAGGCGCGCGCGCAGATAGGCGAGCGCCTCGCGCTGGCCGTCCCGGTAGTCGCGGTGGTATTCCAGCGCCAGCGCCGGCAGAGTCAGCGCCGGCGCTTTTCCGCTTTCCACGCGCCACGCGACCGGCCAAGTCGCGGCGGTGGTGAAAAGCAGCGCGGCGAAGAGCGCGCCGCCGCCGATGCGCGTGCGCCGCCACAGCCAGCACACCGCGGCCGCGCCGACCACCGCGGCAAACGGCGCAAGCGTGGAGATGTAGCGAATCGCGGTGTGCTGCGAGCGCATCTTCCACAAAGCCCAAAGCGCGATCGCGCACAGCAACAGCGCGAGAAAATGCATGGCGCGGGCGTCGTCCGCGCCGCCTCCCCCGAGGCGCTTCGCGCGCGCGAGCTGCAACCACCGGAAAATGCCCCACAGCATGACGCTCCACGCCAGCAAGTTGTGGCTGTTCAAAATGAGAAGCGCCCAGTGGAGCGCATCGAACAACCCGACTCTCTCCGGACTGTCGAGATAACCGGACGCAAGGAATTTCAGCGCATGCCAGACGGTCTGCGCGGCATAGGCGCCGCCGGCGGCCGCGGCGATGATCCACGCGCGGCGGTCAAACTCGCGCCGCCGGCACAGAAGATGCATCGCGCCGAGCGCGCCCATGAAAATCGCGTTGCCGAGATAGTGCGTGTGATACGCGGCGATCGCGGCCGCGGTCATGAGCGCCGCCCAGCCGATTTGCCGCGCAAGGCGGCGGCTCGCGCAAAACTCCGAATACGCAAAAAACACCGTCATATGCAGCAGCAGCAGCAGCGCGTTGTAAGTCGCCGAGCGCGCATAGCCGAGCGTGAACGGCGACAGGCATGCAAGCGCAAACGCCACCGCAACCAGAGACGGCGAACGCGGAAACTCGCGCCGCAAAATCATCGCAAAAAGCGCCATCGCCGCCAGCGTGGAAAGCGCGCTGATCAGGCGCCCCTGCACATCGCCGGCGCCGAACAGGGAAAACACCATCGCCGTCAGCCATGGCATCAGCGGCGGATACTGCACGCTGCCGTCGGGGTTGATTTCGGCGCCGTTCCAAGTGGCGTAAAGATTGCGCCCGTCGTCGGCGAGCGGCGCGCCCAACTCCATCCAGTTGCGCGC
>JALCBG010000052.1 GCA_028066695.1 Gammaproteobacteria bacterium
GCGGGAAATCGCGGCCGCGCGCGCCAAAGACGCGGACTACCGCTGAGGCGCGCGCCGCGGAACTGCCCGACATGAAGAAAAATATCCTTTACTACGGCGACTGCCTTGAAGTGATGGAGGGACTTCCCGACAATTCGGTCGACTTGATTTATCTCGACCCCCCGTTCAACAGCAAGGCCGACTACAACATTTTGTTCGGCGCGCGGCAGGGCGGCGGCGATGGCGATGACTTGGCGCAACTGACCGCGTTCACCGACACCTGGGAGTGGGATGAAAAAGCGGCGTTGCGCGTCGAAATGATGACGCGCGCGGTGTCGCATCCGGCGCACCGCGCCATTCGCGCATTCGGCGAGTTGTATCCCGATGGAAGCGGCATGTTTTCCTACCTTTCCTACATGGCGGAGCGCATCGCCATGATGCCCCGCCTTTTGAAGGACACCGGCAGCGTGTATCTGCACTGCGATCCGACCGCATCGCATTACCTGAAGATTGTCATGGATTCGGTTTTCGGCGCGAAAAATTTTCGCAATGAAATTGTCTGGTGCTACCGCGGCGCCGGCTATCCGAAAAAAGACTTTGGCCGCCGCCACGACATCATCTTCCGCTACACCGCCGGCGACGACTACCTGTTCAATTTGGACGCGGTGCGCGGCGACTATGCGCCTGCGACCAAGGCGCGCTTCAGGCATTACATCGGCAATGTGCGAAAGGGCGGCGACTACGGCGAACAATCGCTTAACCCGAAAGGCAAGCACCCGGACGACTGGTGGGCGATTCAGCCGATTGCGCCGTCTTCAAAAGAGCGGCTCGGCTATCCGACGCAAAAACCCCTCGCTCTTTTGGAGCGCATCGTGCAGGCCAGCAGCAACCCGGGCGGGTTGGTGCTGGACCCGTTCTGCGGCTGCGGCACCACCATTGAGGCGGCGCATCTCTTAAAGCGCGACTGGATTGGCATCGACATTTCCGCCTATGCGATCGAGGTTGTGCGCCGCGAGCGGATGCGGGATTTGAACATCAGCATCGCCGGCATCCCCAAAGACCTGAAAGGCGCCGCTGATTTTGCCAAGCGCAATCCGTTTGATTTTGAAAAATGGGCGGTCACGCGCATTCCGGGGTTTGCGCCGAACAAGGCGCAGCGCGGCGACGGCGGCATTGACGGCCGCGCGCGGATTTTTCAGGGGGACAAGAACCATAGTTTATGCATCGCCCAGGTGAAAGGCGGCGCGCCGGGCATTGATTCGCTGCGCGCGTTTTCAAGCATAATTGCGGGAGGCGCGGCCGCCATCGGGGTGTTCATCACTCTGGAGAAGTGGGAAACGCCTTCGGTGAAAAAGTGCATTTCCCAGGCGGGGACGTTTAAGCGCGGCGAGACCAAATTTAACCGCCTGGTAATGTACAGCATCGCCGAATACTTCGAGGGCGCCGAGCCGAAACTGCCGGCGCTGGCGCATCCGCGCACGGGCGAAGCAATGCAGGCGGAGATCCGGCCGCATCAAACCCCGCCCGGCAATTGACGACACGAACATGACCTTCCTCCAATACGCCTTTTATTTTTTCAGCGCGGCGCTGCTGTTTGCGGCGTGCATGGTGGTCGGCATTCGCAACCCGGTGAAAGCCGCGCTGTTTTTGGTGCTGGCGTTTTTCAGCGCGGCCTGCGTGTGGATCACGCTGCAGGCCGAGTTTCTCGCGATCGTTTTGGTGCTGGTGTATGTCGGCGCGGTCATGGTGCTGTTTTTGTTTGTGGTGATGATGCTGGACATTGACCTCGCCGAATTGCGCGCCGGCTTCACCCGCTACCTGCCGGTCGGCGGGCTGGTCGCGGCGCTTTTGGTCGCCGAGATCGCGCTGGTGCTGGCGCGCGCGTTTTCGCCGGAGGATTTCGCGCCGCCGCCGCCGCTCGGGCGGGAGCACAGCAACACGCGCGAACTGGGGCGGCTGATCTACACCGAATACGCGTATCCGTTTGAACTCGCCGCGCTGATTTTGCTGGCGGCGATAGTCGCGGCCATCGCCCTGACCATGCGCCCGCGCGCCGGCGGCGGCAAGCGCGTAGATCCGGCGGAGCAGGTGCGCGCGCGCCGCGAGCGCCGGCTGCGCGTCATTAACATGAAATCCGAAAGCCCTGGGAAATCCGAAAGCGCGGAGGCCGAGCGCGAAACCGAAACCCCGGCGCGCAAATCATGATTCCGCTCTCGCACTACCTTGCGCTCGGCGCGGCGCTGTTCGCGCTCAGCATGGTCGGGATTTTTCTCAACCGAAAAAACGTCGTCATTTTGCTGATGTCGATTGAGTTGCTGCTGCTCGCGGTCAACATCAACTTCGTCGCTTTCTCGCATTTTTTGCAGGACGCGGCCGGGCAGGTGTTCGTGTTTTTCATTTTGACCGTGGCCGCGGCCGAATCGGCGATCGGCCTGGCCATTCTCATCGTGCTGTTCCGCAGCCGCCGCACCATCAACGTCGACGAACTTGAATCGCTGAAAGGATGAGCGCAGTCTACCTCGCCATTCCGCTTTGCTGCCTGGCGGCGGCGCTGGTCATCGGCCTGTTCGGGCGGCGCATCGGCCGCCGCGGCGCGCACTGCATTGCCATCGCCGCGGTCGCCGCGGCGTTCGCGCTGTCGCTGCTGGTCTATGCGGATGTGCGCTCGTCCGGCGCGGCCGGCGGCGTGTTTCACACCGTCTACATCTGGGGCGTGAGCGGCGGCGTGCCGATGCGCGTCGGTTTCATGATAGACGCGCTGAGCGCGACCATGATGGTCGTGGTGACTTTCGTTTCGCTGATGGTGCACATCTACACCATCGGCTACATGGCCGGCGACCCCGGCTACCAGCGCTTCTTTTGCTACATCGCGCTGTTCACCTTTGCGATGCTGATGCTGGTGATGTCGGACAACTTCCTGCAGTTGTTCTTCGGCTGGGAGGCGGTCGGGCTGGTGTCGTATCTGCTCATCGGTTTTTGGTATGAGCGCGACAGCGCGGTCGCCGCCAACTTGAAGGCGTTCCTGGTCAACCGCGTCGGCGATTTCGGCTTCCTGCTCGGCATCGCCGCGGTGCTCCTGCTGTTCGGCTCGCTGGATTACGCCGCGGTGTTCGCCGGCGCCGAGCGGGTGAGCGAGCAGACCGTGTCCACGCCGTTCGGCGAATGGAAATGGATGACGCTGGTCTGCCTGTTGCTGTTCGTCGGCGCGATGGGAAAATCCGCGCAGGTGCCGCTGCATGTGTGGCTGCCGGATTCCATGGAGGGGCCGACGCCGATCTCGGCGCTGATTCACGCGGCCACCATGGTCACCGCCGGCATCTTCGTGGTGGCGCGCATGTCGCCGCTGTTTGAATTTTCGGAGGCCGCGCTGTCGGCGGTGCTGGTCATCGGCGCGACCACCGCGCTGTTCATGGGGCTGGTCGGGCTTGTGCAAAACGACATCAAGCGCGTGGTCGCGTATTCCACGCTGTCGCAACTCGGTTACATGAGCGTCGCGCTCGGCGCCTCGGCCTATCATGTCGCGATCTTTCACCTCGGCACGCACGCCTTCTTCAAGGCGCTGCTGTTCCTCGCGGCCGGCTCGGTGATCATCGCCATGCACCACGAGCAGGATATGCGCAGGATGGGCGGGCTGCGCACCATGCTGCCGGTCACCTACATCACCTGCGCGGTCGGCGCGCTCGCGCTCTCCGGCATTCCGCCTTTCGCCGGCTTCTTTTCCAAGGATGCGATCATCATCGCGGTAAGCCACAGCGACTTGCCGGGCGCGACTTACGCATACGCCGCGGTTCTGCTCGGCGTGTTCGTAACCGCTTTCTATTCGTTCCGCATGCTGTTCATGACTTTTCACGGAAAGATTCGCGTCGCGCCGGAACTTCGCCGCGAATTGCGCGACCCGCCCGGCGTGGTGACCTGGCCGCTGGTCGCGCTGGCGGTGCCGTCGCTGCTCGCCGGCATGGTGTTTTTCGGGCCGGTCATGGACGGAAGTTTCTTCGGCGAAGCCGTGCATATTGCGCCCGAACACGGCGCGGCCGCGGCGCTGGACGCGCAGCGCCACGGGCGAAGCGGCGTCCTTTTGATTCTCGCGGCGATTTTGCACGGGTTTGTCACCGCGCCTTTCTGGCTCGCCGTGGCCGGCATCGCCGCGGCCTGGTATTGCTACTGCGAGGCGCCGCAATTGCCGGCGCGCATCGCCTCGGCGTGCGCGCCGCTGCACGCGCTGCTGCGGCACAAATACGGCTTTGACGCGCTCTACCAAAAACTCTTCGCCGAAGGCTCGCGCGCGCTCGGCGGATTTTTGTTCAGGCGCGTGGACGCCGGACTGGTCGACGGCTTCCTCGTCAACGGCGCGGCGCGGCTGGTCGGGCGCGGCGCAAAAACCCTGCGCGCCGTGCAAACCGGGCTGACCTACCACTACGCCTTCGCCATGATCATCGGCCTGTTCGCGCTGGTCACCTATTTCGTCTGGCGGTGAGCGGACTGCTCAGCGCGCTGGTGTGGCTGCCGGTTCTCGCCGGCGCGGCGGTGCTCGTTGCCGGGGCCGGCCGGCGCGACGCGCTGGCGCGGCGGCTCGCGCTCGGTTTTTCGCTCGCGATTTTTTTGCTGAGCATTCCGCTCTACACCAACTTTGACGCCGGCACCGCGGAGATGCAGTTCACCGAGCGCCGCGTGTGGATAGAGGCGTTCAACATTCACTACGCGCTCGGCGTCGACGGCATCGCCGTGCCGCTGATCTTGCTGACCACGCTGCTGACCGTGATCGTGGTCATCGCCGGCTGGAAGGCGGTGCGCGAGCGCGTCGCGCAGTATATGGCCGCGTTTTTGATCATGGAAGGCCTGATGATCGGCGTGTTCGCCGCGCTTGATGCGGTGCTGTTTTATTTGTTCTGGGAGGCGATGCTGATTCCGATGTTTTTGATCATCGGCGTCTGGGGCGGCCCCAACCGCATCTACGCGGCGGTCAAGTTTTTTCTCTACACGCTGCTCGGCTCGCTGCTGATGCTGGTCGCGCTGCTGTATCTCTACAACGAGAGCGGCGGGAGTTTCGTCATCGCCGACCACCACGCGCTGCCGCTCGCGCTCCTCCCGCAGCAGTTGATCTTCTTCGCGTTCTTCGCCGCCTTCGCGGTCAAGGTGCCGATGTTCCCGGTGCACACCTGGTTGCCGGACGCGCATGTGGAGGCGCCGACCGGCGGCTCGGTCATTCTCGCGGCGGTCATGCTGAAGATGGGCGGCTACGGCTTTTTGCGCTTCAGCCTGCCGATCGCGCCCGACGCCAGCCGCGAGTTGGCCTGGCTGATGATCGCGCTGTCGCTGGTCGCGGTGGTGTACATCGCGCTGGTCGCGCTGGCGCAGCGCGACATGAAAAAACTCATCGCGTATTCGTCCATCTCGCACATGGGATTCGTCACGCTCGGCCTGTTCGTCTTCAACGCGCAGGCTATTGAGGGCGCGGTGGTGCAGATGATTTCGCACGGCTTCATCTCCGGCGCGCTGTTCCTGTGCGTCGGCGTTCTCTACGACCGCATGCATTCGCGCGAACTGGAAAGTTACGGCGGAATCGCCGCGCCGATGCCGGTGTTCGCCGCGTTCATGGTGCTGTTCGCGATGGCAAACTCGGGCCTGCCCGGCACTTCCGGTTTTGTCGGCGAATTCCTGGTAATCCTCGGCGCGTTTCAGGCGAACGCGTGGGTCGCGGCCGCGGCCGCGCTCACTTTGATTTTCGGCGCGGCATACACTTTGTGGATGGTGAAGCGCGTGGTATACGGCAAGGTCATCTCGGACGCGGTCGCCGCGCTGCCCGATGTGGACGCGCGCGAGATTTTGTTCCTGTCCGTTCTCGCGGGGCTGGTGCTGCTGGTCGGGCTGTGGCCGGCGCCGCTGCTTGAAGTCATGCGCGCCAGCATTGAAAACCTGCTCGCGCACACCGCCGTCTCCAAACTTCCCTGATCCGGCACATGCAATCCCTTCACATCACGGCCGCGCTTCCGGAAATCTTTCTCGCGCTGAGCGCCTGCGCGGCGCTGTTGCTGAGCGCGTTTGTCGCGCCCGAAAAAAACGGCGCGCCGGCGCTGTGGCTCGCGGTCGCCGCGCTGCTCGCGACCGCGCTGCTCGCCGCGCTCGGCTTCGGCGGCGCCGCGGGTCCGGCCTTTCACGGCATGTTCACCGACGACCGCCCGGCGCGCGTGATGAAAGTCGCGGTGTGCGTGTTTTCCGCGGCCGCGTTCATCTACGGCCGCCATTACAACGCCGCGCTCGGCATCTTCACCGGCGAATATTATGTTCTCGGCATGCTCGCGGTTACCGGCATGATGGTCATGTGCTCGGCCGGCCACCTGCTGACGCTGTATCTGGGGCTGGAACTGATGTCGCTGTGCCTCTACGCGATGATCGCCTATTACCGCGACGGCGCGCTCGCCAGCGAAGCCGCGATGAAATATTTCGTCCTCGGCGCGCTCGCCTCGGGCATGCTGCTATACGGCATGTCGCTGTTATACGGGCTGACCGGCGCGCTGGAATTGCAGGCGGTCGCGGCCGCGCTGCGCGGCGGCGAGGCCGGCGCCGCGCACGCGCTCGCGGTGGTGTTCATAGTCGCCGCGGTCGCGTTCAAACTGGGCGCGGCGCCGTTTCACATGTGGCTGCCGGATGTCTACCACGGCGCGCCGGTTTCCACCACCGCGTTCCTCGCGGCCGCCCCGAAGATCGCCGCGTTCGCATTGCTGTTCCGCCTGCTCGCCGGCGGCCTGGAGCAATTGTTCGCGATGTGGCAGCAGATGCTGCTGCTGCTCGCGCTGCTGTCGGTGGCGGCCGGCAACCTGATCGCCATCGCCCAGTCCAACTTCAAGCGCATGCTGGCGTATTCGGCGATCTCGCACATGGGATTTTTGCTGTTCGGCGCGTCGGCCGGCGGCGCCGCCGGTTACGCCGCCGCGCTTTTCTATGTGCTGATCTACGCGCTGATGAGCCTCGGCGCTTTCGGCATGGTGCTGCGCCTGTCAAACGGCGCGCGCGAATGCGAGCGCCTGGAAGACCTCAAGGGACTCGGCGCGCGCGCGCCGTGGAGCGCGTTTTTGCTGCTGATACTGATGCTGTCCATGTCCGGCATTCCGCCGACCGCCGGTTTCTTCGCCAAACTTTCGGTGATTGAGGCGCTGGTGCAGGCCGGCCTGGTGTGGGCCGCGGTCGCCGCGGTGCTGCTCGCGGTCATCGGCGCGTTCTACTACCTGCGCGTGATTAAACTCATGTATTTTGATTCGCCCGACCATGACGCCGGGGGCGCCGCCGCGGTTCCCGGCGCCGCCTTCGGCGTGAAACTGCTGCTGTCATTTAACGCGCTCATCATCGTCGCCATGCTTCCGTGGATCAACGCGCTGATTGCGCTCTGCAGGCAGGTGATGCTGCATTTCGCCGGGCAGGCATGAAAAAAACCCGCCTCGGGCTGTTGTTCGGCGGCCGTTCCTGCGAGCACGAAATCTCGGTCATTTCGGCGCGGTCGATTTTTCAGGCGGTCGACCGCGGCAAATACGAGGTATTTTTAATCGGCATTGACAAATCCGGCCGCTGGCGGCTGGGGCGCGACTTCGCGCAACTGCTGGACGCCGGCGAAAAATCGGTCGCGCCGCCGTCGGGCGCGGGCGATGACGCGGTCTCATTCGCGCTGCACCACCGCGGCAATCTGGTTTCCGCCGCCAACGCGGCGCAACTCCCGCAACTGGATGTGCTGTTCCCCGCGCTGCACGGCACCTTCGGCGAAGACGGCACCATTCAGAGCGTCTGCGAGATGGCCGGCATTGCGTATGTCGGCTGCGGCGTCGCCGCCTCGGCGCTCGCGCTGGACAAAAGCCTGGCGAAAAAAGTGTTTCGCGCGGCCGGCATTCCGCAGGCCGCGCACTTGGATGTAAACGCGGCGCAGTGGAGCGCGCAGGAAGAGGCGCTGGCGCGCAGCGAAGCGCAACTGGGCTACCCGGTTTTCGCAAAGCCGGCCAACCTCGGCTCCAGCGTCGGCGTCGGCAAGGCGCATGACCGCGCGCAACTGCGGCGCGCGGTGGAGGAGGCGTTTCGCTTTGACGCGAAAGTGGTCATTGAAAAGTCCATGGAAAACTGCGCCGAGGTGGAATGCGCGGTGCTCGGCAACGCCGGAAATGCGCGCGCTTCGGCGGTCGGCGAAATCGCGCCCGGCGCCGAGTTCTACGACTACGCGTCAAAATACCTGGACGACACCGCCGAGTTGGTGGTGCCGGCGCGCATTCCCGAAAGCGCGGCCGCGCGCGTGCGCGAATTGTCGCTCGCGGCCTTTGATGAAATCGGCGGCGCCGGTTTGGCGCGCGCCGATTTTTTCGTGCACCGCGAAAGCGGCGAAGTCGCGTTGAACGAAATCAACACGCTGCCCGGCTTTACTCCGATCAGCATGTACCCGCGCCTGTGGGAGGCGAGCGGCGTGCCGTATTCCGAACTCATCGACCGCCTGATCGCGCTGGCGTTTGAGGCGCACCGCGCAAAATCCGAATTGCAGCGCGAGTTCGCGCCCGGGCAATGACCGCCCCGGACGCGCCCGGCGCGCGCACCACGCATGCCATCGGCATGCTGCTCATCGCCACGCTGTTTTTCGCCTCGCAGGACGCGCTGACCAAGCACCTGGTGCAGACCCTGCCGGCCTCGCAAATCGTCGCGGTGCGGTTTTTCTTTTTCGCGCTGTTCGCGCTCGCCTATGTGCGCCGCCGCACCGGCATTCGCGCGGCGTTTCGCTCGCGGCATGCGCCGCTGCAAATCTGCCGCGGCCTGCTGCTCTCCGGCGAGATCATCGTCTTCGCCTACGCCATTCAATTTTTGGGCCTGGCCGAAATGCACACGCTGTTCGCGTGCTTTCCGCTTTTGGTCACCGCGCTGTCGGCGCCGCTGCTCGGCGAGCGGGTCGGCTGGCGGCGGTGGCTCGCGGTGATTTGCGGCTTCATCGGCACGCTGATCATCCTGCAGCCGGGGCGCGGCGTGTTTGATCCGGCCGCGCTCATCGCATTGTGCGCGGCGCTGATGTTCGCGCTCTACAACCTGCTGACGCGCAAGGTCGCGCGCGACGATTCTTTTGACACCTCGCTCGCCTACATGGGCGTGGTCGGCTTTGTTGGCGCGATGCTGATTGCGCCGTTTTACTGGACGCCGGTGAACGCAACCGAGGCCGCCTGGCTGCTTTGCATCAGCACCACCTCCATCATCGGCCATTTGCTTTTGATAAAGTCGCTGGAACTCGCACCGGCCGTGATCCTGCAGCCGTTCAATTATTTCATTTTGGTCTGGGCGATGATCATCGCGTTTTTGCTTTACGGCGAAGTGCTCTCCGCGGCCAGCCTGTTCGGCGCGGCCATCGTGGTCGCCAGCGGCGTGTTCATCGCCCGCCGCGAATACAAATTGACGCGCAATGCGCGGCGCGTCCGCGCCGACATCCTCCCCGACGCCGGCGGAAAACTGCCATGAGCAAAAAAACAAAACCCAAAACGAAAACCAGGACAAAAACCGGGAAGGCCAAAACCCCGAAGCGCGAATGGGACGCGTATTTGCGGCGGCATCCCGGGACGCGCTATCTGGACGCGTTTGTCTGCGATTTGTCCTGCGTGATGCGCGGCAAGCGCTTTCCGGTTCACGCCGCCGGCAAGGTGTTTGAAGGCGGCATGATGCTGCCGGGCTCGTCGTTTTTGCTGTCGGCCAGCGGCGAATCGCACGACCCGGAGGGCATGGGTTTTTCCGACGGCGATCCGGATGAAGTCGCGCGGCCGATAGAAGGCGCGCTGGCGCCGGCGCCGTGGGCGCGCGAGCCGGGCGCGCAGGTCATGCTGACGCTCGGCGGCCTGGACGGCGCGCCCTATTACTTTGAGCCGCGCAATGTTCTCGCGCGGGTGCTGGCGCGCTTCGCCGAATTGCGGCTGCGGCCGGTGGTCGCGTTTGAACTGGAGTTTTATTTGCTGGACGCGGCGCAAGGCGCTGCGGGCGCGGGAGCGCGCGAGACGCAGGTCTACAGCATCGATCAAGTGGAGGAATGCGCCGCGTATTTGCACGAAGTCATGGAAACCTGCGCGCGCCAGGGCGTCGCCACCGGCGCGATCTCGGCCGAATACGCGCCGGGGCAGTTTGAAATCAACCTGCCGCACACCGACGCGCCGCTCGCCGCCGCCGACCAGTGCGCGCTGTTTCGCCGCGCGGTGCAGTGCGTCGCGCGCAAGCACGGCATGCGCGCGACCTTCATGGCGAAACCGCGCGCCGATTCCTCCGGCAGCGGACTGCATCTGCACATCAGCATGCTGGACAAACGCGGCCGCAATATTTTTGACGGCGGAAAAGATCCGCGCAGCGCGCCCGCGCCGCTTTTGCACGCGCTCGGCGGGCTGCTGAAACTGCTTCCGGAATCCATGGCGGTGCTCGCGCCGAACATCAATTCCTACCGCCGTTTTCGCCCCGACATTTATGTGCCGGTCAGCCCGAGTTGGGGTTTTGAAAACCGCTCGGTCGCGCTGCGCATTCCCAAAAGCGCGGGCGCGTCGCGGCGCATTGAACACCGCGTCGCCGGCGCCGACGCAAATCCCTACCTGGCGCTGGCCGCGCTGCTCGCCGGCATTCACCACGGCCTGGCCGAACGCATTGACCCCGGCGAGCCGGCGCACGGCAACGCCGGCGCGCGCCTGGATCCGTCGCTGCCGTTTGAACCGGAGGCCGCGTTTGCCGCCTGCCGCGGCGCGCCGGTCCTGTCCGAATATTTCGGCGCGCGCTACCTGCGCGCATACGCCGGCTGCAAATTAAACGAATACCGCGCCTTCGTCAAAAGCGGGCGCGGCGAAACCGACTGGTATTTGTGAGCGGCCGAATGCGCGACCCGCGATACGACATTTTGTTTGAGCCGGTGCAAATCGGCCCGGTAACCGCGCGCAACCGCTTTTACCAGGTGCCGCACTGCAACGGCCTCGGCCACCTCTACCCGCGCGGCGAGGCATGCCAGCGCGGCGTCAAAGCCGAGGGCGGCTGGGGCGTGGTCTCCACGCAGGAAGTGGAAATCCACCCGAGTTCGGAATGGTCGCCTTACATTGAGGGGCGGCTGTGGGACGACGGCGACATGAAGCGGCTGCAACTGACCGCCGACGCGGTGCATGCGCACGGCTCGCTCGCGGCGATTGAAATCACCCACAACGGACACGCCTCGGCGAATCTTTACAGCCGCATTCCGCCGATGGCGGTGGCCGCGATGCAGTTTGACACCATGGAGCCGATGCAGCCGTATGCGATGACGCGCCGCGACATCGCCGATGTGCGCAGGTGGCACCGCCGCGCCGCGCTGCGCGCGCGCGACATCGGCTTTGACATTATTTATGTCTACGCCGCGCACGACCTCGCGCTGCCGTTTCATTTTCTTTCCCGGCGGCGCAACACGCGCGCCGACCAATACGGCGGAAGTTTGGAAAACCGCGCGCGGTTTTTGCGCGAGTTGCTGGAGGACACGCGCGACGCGGTCGGCGGGAGTTGCGCGGTCGCGCTGCGTTTTGCGGTGGATGAACTCGCCGGCGAAGAGGGCATCACCGCCGACGGCGAGGGGCGCGAAGTCGTGGAGATGCTCGCCGAGTTGCCGGATTTGTGGGATGTCAACATCAGCGACTGGACCAACGATTCGCTGACCGCGCGTTTCGGCGGGGAGGGCTTTCAGCAGCCCTACACCGCGTTCGTCAAATCGGCGACCACCAAGCCGGTGGTCGGCGTCGGCCGTTTCACCTCGCCCGACACCATGGTGTCCATGGTCAAAAACGGCGCGCTGGATTTTATCGGCGCGGCGCGGCCCTCCATCGCCGACCCGTTTCTGCCGAAAAAAATTGAAGAGGGGCGCGTGGAGGACATTCGCGAATGCATCGGCTGCAACATCTGCGCCTCCGGCGACATGACCGGCCGCCCGATTTGCTGCACGCAGAACCCGACCATGGGCGAGGAATACCGCCGCGACTGGCACCCGGAAAAAATTCCGCCGGCGCGCGACAAAACCGCCGGCGTATTGGTCATCGGCGGCGGGCCGGCCGGCCTTGAGGCGGCGATGTCGCTCGGGCGGCGCGGGCTGCGCGTAACGCTGGCCGAGGCCGGCGAACAATTCGGCGGGCGCGCATTGCGCGAGAGCGCGCTGCCGGGCCTCGCCACCTGGCGGCGCGTCGCCGATTACCGCCTCGGGCAACTGCAAAAACTCACCAATGTGGAATTGTTCGCGCAAAGCGAATTGAACGCCGAACAGGCGCTGGAATTCGCGGATTCGTCGGGCGCAAAACACATCGTGCTCGCCACCGGCGCCGAGTGGACGCGCGACGGAATCGGCCGCGCGCGCCGCGCGCAGATGGAAGACGACGGCAGCATGAAAGTCCTGACGCCCGACGACATCATGGCCGGTGAAAACTTTAAGGAGGCCGGCGCCGCGCTGATTTACGACGACGACCACTATTACATGGGCGGCGTCCTCGCCGAACTGTTCGCCCGCGCCGACGCCGAAGTCACGCTGGTCACCCCGGCCGCCGAAGTGTCCGCGTGGACGCGCAACACCTTGGAGCAGGCGCACATTGAGCGCCGCCTGCGCAAACTCGGCGTGCGCATCATTGAGCGCCATATTTTGGCGCGCATTCGCGGCGGCGAGGCGGAGTTGCAACATGTCAACGGCGGCGGCGCGCAAACCATCGCGGCCGCGCGCGCGGTCATGGTCACCGCGCGCCGCCCGCGGGAAGGTCTTTGGCACGCGCTTTCAAAAAATGCCGGCGAAAAAATCCGCGTGGCGCGCATCGGCGACTGCCTCGCGCCGGCGACCATCGCGGCCGCGGTATATGCCGGCCACCGCTGCGCGCGCGAGTTCGGCGAGGAGATTGACGCCGACGCGGTTCCGTTTAAGCGCGAGTATGTGGAGACGGGCGAATAAGGCGCTACGGCGTCAGCGCCGCCATTTTCCCCTCCACCGTCGCCGCGACCGCGTCTCCCATTCCCGCGACCAATTCATCGCCGCGCAAACCGAGAATGTATCGCGCGACCATGATTCCGTCGTTGCCGTCGGTGTCGTTGTCGGCGTCCACATCAAGCAAACCCAAATCCACGCCGTCCTGAATGTTGCCGGCGACGGTCGCCGCGGTCGTGCCGGTTTGCTTTGCTATCACCGACACGGCTTCCGCGCCGAGCAAATGCCGCGCGATCATGATTCCGTCCTGCGCGGTGATTGCGCCGGAATTGTCCACATCCAGGTCAAATTCCAGCACGCGAATGCGGATGTCGGAAGTGATGACGCCGCTCGCCGTGCCGGCCGCGCCGAGCGCGTCTTTTGCGGTGTAGGTGCGAGTGACATCGGCGAGCGCAGAAGGTGTTCCGGAGAGAATGCGCGTGCTTGCGTTGAATGCCAGTCCGGTCGGCAGCGCGCCGCCTTCCAGCGAATAGGCATGCGGCGTGAAGCCGCCGCTGATTTCCGGCAGGGTTTCGGAAACCGCGGCATCGCGCGCAAACACCAACTCGGCCGGCGGCGCCGATGCAAATGTCAGCGCCGGCGCGACTTGAATGTCAAAGGTTTGCTCGCTGCCGGTTCCGCTGGAATCCACCACGACATAATTCATGTTGCTGGTGGTGACCGATGACACCGCCGCCGGCGTTCCGGAAATCGTGCGGGTGTCTTTGTTGAAAGCCAGCCCGGTCGGCAATGTGTTCAGCCCGTAGGAGTAGGGCGAGGTTCCGTGCTTTGCCGCCGGCAGCGTCACCGACGCGAGCGCGCCGCCGTGCATCCGCACTTCGCCCTGCGCCGACGCAAAAGCCAGCGAACAAGGGCAAGTATCGATTTGCACGGTCGCCGACCAGGCGCTTTGGCTTGACTGGTTGTCTTCCGAGAGAATGCGCACTTCGTAGGTTTTGTCGAGTTGCAAATTTGCGAACACGACCCATCGCGCGGTTTTTCCGCCTTCGGGGAAGAGGAACTGGCGCGGCTCCACTCCTTCAACATTGGCGAAATTCAGTCCGCTGGTAACAGTGGCGTAATCGGGCCATGCGTTGTTGAGGAGGCCGGATGGGGTCGGAAATGCCGCCGGCAATTCCCGCAGTTGAACGACATAATCAGT
>JALCBG010000053.1 GCA_028066695.1 Gammaproteobacteria bacterium
TGCGGTGGCGCATGGCTTACAACCTGGAACTGAAGCCGCCGTCGTCGCCGCCGCCGCCCATGCCGCCCCCGCCATGACCGCCCAAACCGCCATGACCGCCGATACCACCGTGACCGCCAATGCCGCCGTGGCCGCCAATGCCGCCGCCGCCATGACCGCCTCCGCCATGCCCCTCGTTCTTTTCCACCAGCGACAGCGGCGGCCAGTTTTCCAACTCGGTGCCGAGTTCCAAGCCGCGCTGCGCGAGGACATCCTTGATTTCGGTCAGCGATTTTTTGCCGAGGTTCGGCGTGCGCAGCAATTCCATTTCGGTGTGCTGCACCAGGTCGCCGATGTAGTAGATGCTCTCGGCTTTCAGGCAGTTCGCCGAGCGCACCGTGAGTTCCAGTTCGTCCACCGGCTTTAAGAGTTCCGGGTTGATTTCCGGCTCCTCCACCGGGCGGCTCTTCGCCATCGCCTCTTCCAGATTGACGAACACCGAGATCTGGTCGTGCAGGATGGTGGCGGCGCGCTTGACCGCGCTTTCCGGGTCAATGGAGCCGTTGGAGCGGATGTCCAGAATCAGGCGGTCCATGTCGGTGCGCTGCTCCACGCGCGCGTCCTCCACCTGGTAGGAAATCCGGTCAATCGGGCTGAACGACGCGTCCAGATGAATCACGCCGACCGCGCGCGTCTCATCCGCGTCCTGCAGGCGGCTCTCGGCGGTCTCGTAGCCGCGCCCGCGGCACACGGTGAGTTCCATGTCCAGTTCGCCGTCCTGCGACAGCGTGGCGATGTGGTGCGACGGATCCACCACCTCCACATCGTCAATCAACTCAATGTCGGAGGCGGTGACCGCGCCGGGCCCCTGCTTTTTCAGGCGCAGCACCGCGTGCTCGCGCGTGTGCATTTTCAGCACCAGGCTTTTCAGGTTGAGCAGGATGTCAATGACATCCTCCTGCACGCCTTCCAGCGCGGCGTATTCGTGCAGCACGCCCTCAATGCGCACCTCGGTGACCGCGCAGCCGGGCATGGACGACAGCATGATGCGGCGCAGCGCGTTGCCGAGCGTGTAGCCGAAGCCGCGCTCCAGCGGTTCAATGGTGATGCGCGCGCGCCGGTCGTCCAGGTTTTTCGACTCCACCATGCGCGGCCGAATAAAATCTGCGGTTGAGTCCTGCATTTGCTTTGCCTCGTGTGCGAATTGGTTGAAGGGGGCGCTTACTTGGAGTAGAGCGCGACCACCAGGGCCTCGTTGATGTCCGGCGACAAATCGCCGCGCTCGGGCAGCGAGCGGAACTGCCCCTTGACCGCTTTGATGTCGACTTCCACCCACGGAACGAAGCCGACCTGCTCGCCGATTTCCAGCGCCGAACTGATGCGCAGTTGTTTCTTGCACTTCTCCACGATTTCAATTTCATCGCCCGGCTTGACCTGGTAGGAGGGCACATTGACCTTGGTGCCGTTGACTTGCACCGATTTGTGGCTGACCAGTTGCCGCGACTCGGCGCGGGTTACGCCGAAGCCCATGCGGTAGACGACGTTGTCCAGCCGCGATTCCAGCAACTGCAGCAGGTTGAGGCCGGTGGAGCCGGGGATGCGCGCCGCGGTTTTGTAGTAGTTGCGGAACTGCTTCTCCAGAATGCCGTACATGCGGCGCAGTTTTTGCTTCTCGCGAAGTTGCGTGCCGTAGACGGTGGTGCGCGGGCGGCGCGCGCTCGGCTTGACCCCGGGCGCGCGGTCAAATTTGCATTTGCTGTTGATCTGGCGCGCCGGGCTTTTCAGGAACAAGTCGGTTCCTTCGCGGCGCGCGAGTTTGCAGGTGGGTCCGGTGTATCGTGCCATGGTTGCGGGCCCTCAGACGCGCCGCCGCTTCGGCGGGCGGCAGCCGTTGTGCGGAATCGGGGTGATGTCGGACATGGACTGAATTTCAAAGCCGAGCGCGTTGAGCGCGCGCACCGCCGACTCGCGGCCGGGGCCGGGGCCCTTGATCTTCACTTCCAGTTGGCGCACGCCCATCTCCTGCGCGCGCTTGCCGCAGTTTTCGGCCGCGGTCTGCGCGGCGAACGGCGTGCTCTTGCGCGAGCCCTTGAAGCCGGAGTTGCCGGCCGAGGCCCAGCACAGCGTGTCGCCGTGCCGGTCGGAGATGGTGATGATGGTGTTGTTGAAGGTCGCGTGAATGTGCGCGATGCCCTCGGTCACATTTTTGCGCGCCTTGGCTTTCGCCTTCGGCTTCGGAGTGTCTTTTGCCATGCCCGGGTCCGGTTACTTTTTGACGATGCGGCGCGGGCCCTTGCGGGTGCGCGCGTTGGTTTTGGTGCGCTGCCCGCGCACCGGCAGGCCGCGGCGGTGGCGCAGCCCGCGGTAGGCGCCGAGGTCCATCAGGCGCTTGATGCTGACCGCGACTTCGCGGCGCAAATCGCCCTCCACCCCGTATTGCGAGACCTGCGCGCGCAGTTTTTCCGCCTGCTCCTCGTTCAGGTCCTGCACCTTGGTGGCGCGGTCTATGCCGGCCGCGGCGCAGATCTTGCGCGCGGTGGAGCGGCCGATGCCGAAGATCGCGGTCAGGCCGATCTCTATGTGCTTGTGGTTCGGCAGGTTGATGCCGGCGATTCGCGCCATGCTGCTCAGCCCTGCCGCTGCTTGTGGCGCGGGTCGCTGCAAATCACGCGCACCACGCGGCCGCGGCGGACGATCTTGCAGTTCCTGCACATTTTCTTCACCGAGGCGCGCACTTTCATCGTGCGGCCCCGCTTGCGTTGCTCATGTTCATGTTCATTAGCGGACTCCGTGCGGGCGGGTCAGGGTGGATTTTCGCAGGATGCTCTGGTATTGCCGCGACATCAGGTGCGACTGCACCTGCGCGATCAAATCCATGGTCACCACCACGATGATGAGCAGAGAAGTGCCGCCGAAATAAAACGGCACGCTCCACTTTACGATGAGGAATTCCGGAATCAGGCAGACGAAGGTGATGTAGATCGCGCCGATCAGCGTCAGTTTGGAAACCACGCCGTCAATGTAGCGCGCGCTCTGCTCGCCCGGGCGGATGCCGGGGATGAACGCGCCGGAGCGCTTCAGGTTGTCGGCGATGTCGGCCGGGTTGAACACCATCGCGGTGTAGAAAAAGCAGAAGAAGATGATCATGCCGCCGTAGAGCAGCGTGTACACCGGCTGCCCCGGCTGCAGCGTGGTGGCGAGGTCGCGCAGCCACGCCATGCCGCCGGCCTGGCCGAACCAACTGCCGAGACTGGCCGGAAACAAAATCAGACTGGAGGCGAAGATCGGCGGGATGACGCCGGCCATGTTGAGTTTGAGCGGCAGGTGGCTGCTCTGCCCGGCCATCATGCGCCGCCCCTGCTGGCGCTTCGCGTAATTGACGCTGATGCGCCGCTGGCCGCGCTCCACGAACACCACGAAATAAGTGACCGCCATGGCGCCGGCGAACAGCGCGAGAACGCCGAGCGGCGAGAACGCGCCGGTGCGCGCCAACTCCAGCGTGCCGGCGACCGCGGCCGGCAGGCCGGCGACGATGGAGCCGAAGATGATCAGCGAGATGCCGTTGCCGATTCCGCGCTCGCTGATTTGCTCGCCGAGCCACACCAAAAACATGGTGCCGGCGACCAGCGAGGCCGCGGTGGTGATCTTGAAGCCGAGCCCCGGAATCAAAATCACCGGGCTGCCGCCGACCTGCTGCGTCTCAATCGCGACCGAGATGCCGAAGCCCTGAAACAGCGCGAGCACCACGGTGAAATAGCGCGTGTACTGCATGATTTTTCGGCGGCCGGATTCGCCCTCTTTTTTCAACTGCTCCAGCGTCGGCACCACCGCGGTCAGCATCTGCATGATGATCGCCGCCGAGATGTAGGGCATGACGCCGAGCGCGAGAATGGACAGGCGGCTGAGCGCGCCGCCGGAGAACATGTTGAACACCTGCACGATGGAGCCCTTGGTCTGCTCAAACAGCGCGGCGATGGCGGTCGGATCCACGCCCGGCACCGGCACATGCGCGCCGACGCGAAACACCACCATCGCGCCGAGCACGAACAGAATGCGCTGCTTGAGTTCGGAGAGGTTGCCGAACATGCCGGATGCGGCCGGGTTGGGATGCGCCATCAGTCGTTCTCGCCGGAGGTTTCGGTTTCGGGGGACGCGTCTTTCGGCGGAGATTTTTCCGCGTCTTTCGCGTCAGAGGTTTTCTGCGGAGATTTTTTCGCCAGTTTCTTCGCCGGTTTTTCCGCGGAAGTTTTTTGCGGCGCGGCGTCTTCCACTTTTCCGCCGGCTTTTTCTATCGCCAGGCGCGCGCCCTTGGTCGCGGTGATGCCGCGCAGCGTCACCGCGCGGGTGATTTCGCCGGACAAAATCGCCTTGGCGCGGGTGATGTGCAGGCCGATGACGCCGGCTTTTTGCAGCGCCTGCAAATCGGCGACATCGCCCTCCACTTTTGCAAGTTCATGCAGGCGGATTTCGGCGGTGTGGCGGCGCAGGCGCGAGCGAAACCCGCGCTTCGGCAGGCGGCGCTGCAGCGGCATCTGCCCGCCCTCAAAGCCGACCTTGTGATAGCCGCCGGAGCGCGACTTCTGCCCCTTTTCGCCGCGCCCGCAGGTGCGGCCGTGGCCGCTGCCGTGCCCGCGGCCGACGCGCTTGCGCGCGCGCCGCGCGCCGGGCGCCGGGCGCAAAGTGTTCGGGCGCATTCGCTCTTGTTGCGTTTCGGTTTGCTCGCTCATGATTGGCGCGCGGATGCGGCGGACATCACGACGCCTCCTCGCATTTCAGCATGTAGGAAATTTTTTTGATCATTCCGCGGTTCTCCGGCGTATCAATGACTTCCACGGTCTGGTGCATGCGCCGCAAACCGAGGCCGCGCGCGCAGGCGCGGTGCGCGCGCAGGCGGCCGTGCATGCTGCGCACCAGGGTTACCCGCACTTTTTTTTGCGCAGTGGCCATAAATCTCTCAGCGAATTTCCTCAATCCGCTTGCCGCGTTTGTCGGCGACCTGCCGCACATTGCGCATGCTGCGCAGCGCCTGCACGGTGGCGCGCACCACATTGACCTGGTTGGTCGTGCCGATGACTTTGGCGAGGACATTTCGCACGCCCATCACCTCAAACACCGCGCGCATCGCGCCGCCGGCGATGACGCCGGTGCCGTCGGAGGCCGGGCGCAGCATCACGCGCGCCGCGCCGTGGCGGCCGACCATCGGATACTGCAGCGTGCCTTCGCGAATCTGCGCCTTGAACATGTTGCGGCGCGCGTCTTCCATCGCCTTTTGCACCGCCACCGGCACCTCGCGCGCCTTGCCGCGGCCCATACCGACGCTGCCGTCGCCGTCGCCGACTACGGTCAGCGCGGAAAACCCGAAGAGGCGGCCGCCTTTGACCACCTTGGACACGCGCCGAACATTGATCAGGATTTCCTGAAAGTTGTCCTTGCGCGCGCCGCTGCGCTCCCGCGGTTTAGCCATGGGCGCGGCCTCCGCGGCGAATGTCGCGCCGCATGTTCATGTTCATTTGCATGTGCATTTTCATGTGGTTCATGTTCATCGCGTCAAAATTTCAACCCGCCGGCGCGCGCCGCTTCGGCGAACGCCTTGACGCGCCCGTGGTAGCGAAACCCCGAGCGGTCAAAAGCGACGCGGTCAATGCCGGCGGCGCCGGCTTTTTCCGCCATCAATTTGCCGAGTTCGCTCGCGGCGCCGATGTTGCCGCCGTATTTCAACTGCTCGCGCACTT
Organism: Gammaproteobacteria bacterium; assembly: GCA_028066695.1. Lineage (GTDB taxonomy): Bacteria > Pseudomonadota > Gammaproteobacteria > Arenicellales > Poriferihabitantaceae > JAHRAW01. Next base: position 5,712 of record JALCBG010000053.1, read on the forward strand.
TCGGGTCCAGCGTGGAAACCGCGGCGAGCACGCCGCGCCCGCTCGCATCAAACAACTGCGCGTAAAAATGGCGCGGCGTGCGGTGCACCGACAGGCGCAGCGCGTTTTGCCGGGCGATGCGCCCGCGCGTTTTGCGCGCGCGGCGCAACCGGGATTTTTTCTTGGAGGCCATGCCGTTATTTCTTTTTCGCCTGCTTGCGGCGGACATGCTCGTCTTTGTAGCGGATGCCCTTGCCCTTGTAGGGCTCGGGCGGGCGAAAGCCGCGGATTTCGGCGGCGGCCTGGCCGACGCGCTGCTTGTCCGCGCCGCGCAGCACGATTTCGGTCTGGCTCGGCGTCTCGGCGCTGATGCCCGGCGGAAGTTGGTAGACCACCGGATGCGAAAAGCCGAGCGCGAGCGTGATCTTGCCGCCCTGCGCCTGCGCGCGGTAGCCGACGCCGACGATGCTGAGGCGCTTTTCAAAACCGGCGGCGACGCCGTGAATCAAATTGTTGGCGAGCGCGCGCACGGTGCCGGACATGGCCGCGAGGCCCTTGCCGGACCTGGACCTATTGCCGGATTTGCCGGCGGCGCCGGAGATCGCCACCGTGACCACGCCGTCTTGCTCGGCAAGGTCAATGCTCGGCGGCAGGTCCATGCTGAGTTCGCCGTGCGGGCCCTTGGCGCTCAATGTGCGCGCGGCGATTTTGACCTCCACGCCGGCCGGGACTTGGATCGGAGTTTTTGCGATGCGTGACATGATTCTGTTCGGTTGGTTTGCGCGGTCAAAACACCGTGCACAGCACTTCGCCGCCGAGTTGCCGCTCGCGCGCGGATTTGTCGCTCATCACCCCCTTGGAGGTGGACACCAGCGCGACGCCGAGGCCGCCGCGCACCGACGGCAACTCGCCGCTGCGCGCATAGACGCGGCAGCCGGGCGAACTGACGCGGCGGATTTCTTCAATCACCGGCGCGCCTTCAAAGTATTTCAACTCCACATTCAGGCGGCGGCGCGCGCCGTCGCCTTCCACGCGGAAGCCGGCGATGTAGCCCTCGTCGCGCAGCACCTCGGCGACCGCGGCCTTGGCGCGCGACGCCGGCATGGACACGCCGGCCATTCCGGCGCGCGAGCCGTTGCGAATGCGCGTCAGCATGTCGGCGATGGGGTCGGACATGCTCATCGGCGCGCTCCGGAGTGGTTGCGGGTTTTCATGTTCATGTTCATTTGCGTCACCAACTGGACTTGACCACGCCCGGCGCTTCGCCGCGCATGATCACCTCGCGCAGTTTGTTGTGGCACAGGCCGAACTTGCGCGAATACCCGCGCGGCCGGCCGGTGAGCGCGCAACGGTTGCGCTGCCGCGAGCGGCTGGAATCGCGCGGCATTTTCTGCAGTTGCACCATCGCCTCCCACTGCTCTTTCGCGCTGGCGTTCGCGTCCGAGACGATCTTCGCCAGGCGCGCGCGTTTTTCCGCGTGCTTGGCGGAAAGCCGGCGGCGCTTTTGCTCGCGCGCGACGTTGGATTTTCGCGCCATCAGCCGCGCACCGGAAATTGAAACGCGCGCAACAGCGCGAGCGCCTGCGCGTCGTCGCGCGCGGTGGTGGTGATGCACACATCCAGGCCGCGCAGCGCGTCCACGTTGTCGTAGTCTATTTCGGGGAACACGATTTGCTCCTTGATGCCGAAGGAATAGTTGCCGCGCCCGTCAAACGAGCGCTCCGGCAGCCCGCGAAAATCGCGGATGCGCGGAATGGCGACGTTGATCAGGCGGTCGAAAAACTCGTACATGCGCTCGCGGCGCAGCGTGACCTTGGCGCCGACCTGCCAGCCCTGCCGAATCTTGAACGCGGCCTCGGATTTTTTCGCCTTGGTGATCACGGGTTTCTGCCCGCTGATCCGCTCCAAATCCCCGCCCGCGGTTTTCAGCACGTTTTTGTTCGCGACCGCCTCGCCGAGCCCCATGTTCAGCGTGATCTTGGTCAGGCGCGGCGTCTGCATGCGGCTGTGCAGGCCGAGCTGCTCGCGCAGCGCCGGCTCGATGACTTCGTCAAATTGTTTTTTCAGGCGCGCCATGATTTATGACAGGTCCACGACCTCGCCGTTGGAGCGGAAGTGCCGCACCTTGCGCCCGTCTTCCAGCGTGCGAAAACCGACGCGCTCGCCCTTGCCGCTGGCCGCGTTGAACAGCGCCAGGTTGGAAAGGTGAATCGGCGCCTCTTTTTCCACGATGCCGCCGGTGACGCCGGAATTGGGGTTGCCCTTGGTGTGGCGCTTGACCAGGTTGACATTGTCCACCAGCGCGCGGCCGTCGTCGAGGATGCGCAGCACATTGCCGCGCTTGCCTTTGTCGCGCCCGGCGATGACCATGACGTCGTCGCCTTTTTTGATTCGCCGCATGATGCTCTCCCGCTCCGCGCTCACAAAACTTCCGGCGCAAGTGAAATGATGCGCATGAATTTTTCCGAGCGCAATTCGCGCGTCACCGGCCCGAAGATGCGCGTGCCGACCGGCTGGTGGCTGGCATTCAGCAGCACCGCCGAGTTGTTGTCAAAGCGGATGCTGGAGCCGTCCGGGCGGCGCACGCCGCTGCGCGTGCGCACGATGACGGCGTCGTAGACCGCGCCCTTTTTGACGCGGCTGTTGGGCAGCGCTTCCTTGATGGTGATCTTGATGATGTCGCCGATGCCGGCGTAGCGGCGCTTGGAGCCGCCGAGCACCTTGATGCACATGACGCGCTTGGCGCCGCTGTTGTCGGCCACCGAGAGCATGGACTGGGTTTGGATCATTGCGCTTCGCCTCAGGCCGCCTTGCCGACCACTTGCACCAGCCGCCAGTGCTTCAACTTGGAAATCGGGCGGCAGGCCTCAATGACCACCGAATCGCCCAAGCGGCACTCGTTGTTCTCGTCGTGCGCGTGCAGTTTGGTCGAGCGGCGGATGTATTTTTTATACAGCGGGTGCTTGATCTTGCGTTCAACCAGCACGGTGACGGTCTTGTCGCGGCCGGCCGAAATCACGCTGCCCTGCAGCGAGTGCCGGGAGCGTTTGCGCGGCGCGGTGTTTTGCGCGGAGGTTTTCGTATCTTCGTTCATTTCGCTTTGCTCTCTTTGCCCTCTTTGCTTTGGGGCCGCGCCGCGCCGTCGGCGCGCGCTTTTTCGGCCAGCACCGTCTTGATGCGCGCGATGTCTTTGCGCACCGCGCCAAAACGCATCGGGTTGGCGAGCTGCCCGGCGCCGCGCTGCATGCGCAGGTTGAACTGCTCGCGGCGCAACTCGGCGAGTTCGCCGCGCAAATCGCCGGCGCTTTTGGCGCGCAAATCAGCCGCGTTCATGGTCAGCCGGCCTGCCGCCGCGCGAAGGCGGTGCGAAGCGGCAACTTCGCGCTGCCGAGGCGAAACGCCTCGCGCGCGAGCGCTTCGGGTATGCCTTCAATTTCATACAGAATCGCGCCGGGGCGAATCAGCGCGACCCAGTATTCCGGGTTGCCCTTGCCTTTGCCCATGCGCACTTCGGTCGGTTTTTTGGAAACCGGCTTGTCCGGGAAAACGCGAATCCAGATGCGCCCGCCGCGCTTGACATGGCGCGTGATCGCGCGCCGCGCGGCCTCAATCTGGCGCGCGCTCAGGCGGCCGCGGCTGACCGACTGCAGCCCGAACTCGCCGAAACTGACGCGGTTGCCGCGCGTCGCCAGGCCGCGGTTGCGCCCCTTTTGCCGCTGGCGGAATTTGCTTCGTTTGGGCTGCAGCATGATTCGGTTACGCGGTTTCGGACGGCGTGGGCGGCGCGATGGAGGGCGCGAAAGAAGGCTTCGGCGCGTCGCTCTTGCCGGAAGCGGGCGGGTCTATGCGGCCGGGAATGGCGGCCGGGCCGGCGGCGCGCGGCGCGGCCGCGTCGCCGGCGGAGGCGATCACCTCGCCCTTGAAGATCCACACCTTGACGCCGATGGCGCCGTAAGTGGTGTGCGCTTCGTGCACGCCGTAATCAATGTCGGCGCGCAATGTGTGCAGCGGCACGCGCCCCTCGCGGTACCATTCGGTGCGCGCGATTTCGGCGCCGTTCAGGCGGCCGGCGAGCATCACCTTGACGCCCTTGGCGCCGAGGCGCATGGAGTTTTGCACGGCGCGCTTCATCGCGCGGCGGAACATGATGCGCTTTTCCAACTGCTGGCAGATGTTCTCGGCGACCAGTTTGGCGTCCAGTTCGGGCTTGCGGATTTCCTCCACCGCGACCTGCACCGGCGCGCCGTTGATGCGCGCCAATTCCACGCGCAGGCGCTCAATGTCCTCGCCTTTCTTGCCGATGACGATGCCCGGGCGCGCGGTGAAGATGGTGATGTTGAGATTCTCCGACGGGCGGTCGATGACCACCTTGCTGAGCGCGGCGTTGGCCAGCCGGCGCGCGATGAACGCGCGGATTTTCAGGTCGCGCGCGAGAATCTCGGCGTAGCCGCTCTTGGTCGCATACCACTTCGCGTTCCAGTCGCGCACGATGCCGAGGCGAATGCCGTTCGGATGAACTTTCTGTCCCATGTTTTTTTACCCGTTGCGGTCGCGGTTGCGGCGGCCGCGCGTTTTGCGCGGCTGCGGCTCGTCGCTGACGCTCAGCGTGATGTGGCAGTTGCGCTTTAAGATGGGCGAACTGCGCCCCTTGGCGCGCGGGCGAAAACGCTTGATGGTCGGCGCCTCGTCCACCATCACGCGGTCGATCCACAGTTCGTCAATGTCCGCGCCCTCGTTGTGCTCGGCGCCGGCGATGGCCGCGTCCAGCGCCTTTTTCACCGGCACCGCGGCCTTCTTCGGGCTGAACTCCAGAATGTCCAGCGCCAGGCCGACCGGCTTGGCGCGGATTTGGTCGACCACCAGCCGGCACTTCTGCGGCGACAAGCGGACATATTTTGCGATGGCCTGCACACGCATGGTTATTTCACCTTCTTGCCGGCGGCGTGGCCGCGGTACGTGCGCGTCGGCGCGAACTCGCCGAGTTTGTGCCCGACCATGTTTTCGGAAATGAGGATGGGCATGTGCTGGCGGCCGTTGTGCACGGCGATGGTCAGGCCGATGAACTCCGGCATGATCATGGAGCGGCGCGACCAAGTTTTGATCGGGCGGCGCGACTGCTCGGCGCGCGCCTTTTCCACCTTCGCCCACAGGTGATGGTCGACGAACGGGCCCTTTTTGACCGAGCGCGGCATTATTTTTTCCGCCTGCGGATGATCATGTTGTTGGTGCGCTTGTTGGCGCGGGTGCGGTAGCCTTTCGCCGGCACGCCCCACGGCGACACCGGATGCCGCCCGCCGGAAGTGCGCCCCTCGCCGCCGCCGTGCGGGTGGTCCACCGGGTTCATCGCCACGCCGCGCACCGTCGGGCGCACGCCGCGCCAGCGCTGCGCGCCGGCCTTGCCGAGTTTGCCGAGGCCGTGTTCGGGGTTGCCGACCTGGCCGATGGTCGCGCGGCAATCCAAATGCACGCGGCGCATCTCGCCGGAGCGCAGGCGCAACTGCGCGTACGCGCCCTCGCGCCCGATGTACTGCACCGCCGCGCCGGCCGAGCGCGCCAGTTGCGCGCCTTTGCCGGGCTTGAGTTCCACGCAATGCACGACCGCGCCGACCGGAATGTTTTTCAGCGGCAGGCTGTTGCCGGGGTTGAAGGCCGCGCCCTCGCCCGACACCACGCTGTCGCCGGCCGACAGGCCCTTGCAGGCGATGATGTAGCGCTGCTCGCCGTCGGCATAGACCAAAAGCGCGATGTGCGCGCTGCGGTTGGGGTCGTATTCAATGCGCTTGACGCGCGCGTTGATGCCGTCTTTGTCGCGGCGAAAATCTATCAGGCGGTAGCGGCGCTTGTGGCCGCCGCCGCGGTGGCGCACGGTGATGCGCCCGGCGTTGTTGCGGCCGTTTGACGCGGTCTTCGGGCGCAGCAGCGGCGCGTGCGGCTTGCCCTTGTGCAGGTCGGGCGCGGTGACTTTCACCATGCCGCGGCGGCCCGGGGTGGTCGGTTTTTGTTTGATGACCGGCATTTTCAGCGCTCGTTCCGATTACGCGCCGGACATGCCGACGAAGTCAATGTCGTGCCCTTCCTGCAGGCGCACATACGCTTTCTTCCAGTTGGAGCGCTTGCCCGGAGTGCGGCCGCGCTTGATCTTGCCGCGCATATTGGCGACCTGCACGCTCTGCACCTTGACCTCAAACAGCGTCTCCACCGCGCGCTTGATTTCATGCTTGGCCGCGCCGGGCAAAACCTGAAAGGCGATCTGGCGGTGCTTCTCGGCGGCCGCGGTGGTCTTCTCCGAAATCAACGGGCGCAGCAGCACCTGAAAGACGCGCTCGCGCGGAGTTTCGTTCGCCGAAGTTTTCGCGGGAGTTTTTGCCGCGGCGGTTTTCGCCGGAGTTTTCGCGGGAGTTTTCGCGGAAGTTTTTGCGGGCTGGCTCATTGCAGTGCCTCGTCGATTTTTTTGGCGGCGTCCTGCGTGACCACGACTTTTTCGTGGCTGACCAGGCTCAGCGGATCAATTTGCGCGCCGGCGCAAACCGAAACATAGATGAGGTTGCGCGCCGAGAGTTCCACATTGCGGTCGTCTTCGGCGAGCACTATCAGACAGCGGCGCGGCTCGTTCGCGTCAAACGCGCCGACCGCGGCCAGCGCGGCCAGCAGGGTTTTGGTGCTCGGTTTTTCCAAATGGAAATTGTCCACCGCAATCAGGCGCGACTGGCGGTGCAACTCGGAAAGAATGGAGCGCATCGCCGCGCGGTACATGTTGCGGTTGACTTTTTGCGAGAAATTTTTGGGGCGCGCCGGAAAGGCCATGCCGCCGCCGCGAAACAGCGGGCTGCGAATCGTTCCGGCGCGCGCGCGCCCGGTGCCTTTTTGCCGCCACGGCTTGGCGCCGCCGCCGCTGACTTGCGCGCGGTTTTTTTGCGCGCGCGTGCCGGCGCGGCCGCCGGCGCGGTAGGCGGTTACCACCTGATGCACCAGCGGCTGGTTGAAGTCGCGGCCGAACGCGGCCTCGGACAAATCCAACTTGCCGCCCTGCCCGCCGGCGGATTTTTGCACGGTGAGTTGCACGCTCATGATTTCGCGGCCTCTTCCGGTTTTTTGGCGGCGGTTTTGGCGTCGGCTTTGCCGGCGTCATCCGATTTTTTCGGGGCGTTTTCTTTCCCTTCATTTTTCGCGGCGTTTTTCGCATCCTTTTTCGGCGCGGCTTTTGCGTCGTTTTTTGCGGGAGTTTTCGCGTCGCTTTTCGGCGCGCCCGCTTTGGTTTTTTTGTTCTTCACCGACGGGCGAACGATCACATCGTCGCCGCGCGCGCCGGGAATGGAGCCGCTGATCAGCAACAAATTTCGCGCGGCGTCTACGCGCAGCACTTCCAGCCCCTGCTGCACGCGGCGGCGCGCGCCCATGTGTCCGGCCATTTTCTTTCCCTTAAAAACGCGCCCGGGATCCTGCGCGTTGCCGATGGAGCCGCCGAGGCGGTGCGCCTTGGAATTGCCGTGCGTGGCGCGCCCGCCGCGAAAGCCGTGGCGCTTTATGACGCCGGCGAAACCCTTGCCGATGCTGCGGCCGGTCACATCCACCTTTTGCCCGGCGCTGAAAATTTCCACGGTCAATTCGGCGCCGGCCGCGTGCTCGGACGGCGCGCCCAGCCGAAACTCCCAGACGCCGCGGCCCGGCTCCACGCCGGCGCGCGCAAAGTGCCCGCGCATGGCGCGGCCGACGCGGCCCGCGCGGCGGCTGCCGGCGGTTACCTGCACCGCGTCGTAACCGTCGGTCGCGCCGGTCTTGACCTGGGTCACGCGGTTGGGCGAAGCCTCCACCACGCTCACCGGCCGCGATGCGCCCTCTTCGGTGAAGATGCGGGTCATGCCGACTTTTTTGCCGACCAGTCCGAGTGACAGGTTGTTCATGTTTGCGCGCCCGGCCTCAGTTGAGTTTGATCTCGACATCCACGCCGGCCGCCAGGTCCAGTTTCATCAGCGCGTCCACGGTTTTGTCGGTGGGTTCCACGATTTCCAAAATGCGCTTGTGCGTGCGAATTTCAAACTGGTCGCGCGCGGTTTTGTTGGCGTGCGGCGAGCGCAGCAGGGTGTGCTTCTCGATCTTGGTCGGGAGCGGAATGGGGCCCATGACGAGCGCGCCGGTGCGGCGCGCGGTGTCGATGATCTCGCGCGCCGAGCGGTCGATGGTTTTGTGATCGAACGCTTTCAGGCTGATGCGGATTTTCTGGCTGTCCATCGTTGCTCCCGAATTGATTGCGCTTGGCGCCTCAGGCGATCACCTTGGACACCACGCCCGCGCCAACGGTGCGTCCGCCCTCGCG
>JALCBG010000005.1:0-6064 GCA_028066695.1 Gammaproteobacteria bacterium
GCGATTGCATCCCGCGCCGCGCGCGACTTCCGCCGCGCCGGAAGCGCGGCTTTTTCCCTGTCCCATGATTTCATTCGTTTGTCCTACTCCCCGCATTCTACACCATCCCAAAACGGATTTTGAGCGGCCGCCTACCACAAGGCCAGCGCCAGTCCGCAGAAAACCGCGGCGCCGAACCAGTTGTTGTTGAGAAACGCGCGCAGGCATTTTTCGCGGTCGCGGTTGCGGCATAAAAATTGCTGGTAGGCGGCGCAGCCGAGCGCGAATATAAGCGCGGCGTAAAACGGCGCGTCCAGTCCGCGCCGCGCGCCGATTGCGGCGAGTAGCGCGAGGCACAGGAGGTGCAGCAGCGCGACCGCGCGGTTGTCGTATCCGCCGAAAAAAATCGCGCTGGATTTGACGCCGATGCGCAGGTCGTCTTCGCGGTCGGCCATCGCGTACTGGGTGTCATACGCGACCACCCAGGCGAAATTGGCGGCGAACAGCCACCACGCCTCGGCCGGCACCGCCGCGAGTTGCGCCGCGTAGGCCATCGGAATTCCCCACGAAAAAGCGACGCCGAGCGCGAGTTGCGGCAGATGGGTGACGCGTTTGGCGAACGGGTAGAGCGCGGCCACGGCGAGCGCGGGAAGCGCCAGCAATTGCGCCTCGCGGTTTAGTTGCAGCGCGAGCGCGAGCGCCGGCGCGAGCAGCAGCACAAACAGCAGCAGCGCCTGGCGCGGCGTCACTTCGCCGCGCGCCAGCGGGCGGTCGCGGGTGCGCCGCACATGCGCGTCTATGCCGCGGTCGGCGTAGTCGTTGATGACGCAGCCGGCGGCGCGCATGACCCAGACGCCGGCAATGAAAATCGCGAGCAGCGAAAAGTCGGGCGCTCCGTCGGCGGCCAGCCACAGCGCCCACAGGGTCGGCCATAACAGCAGCAGCGCGCCGATAGGGCGGTGCAGGCGCATCAGGCGCAGGCAAGCATGAAAAGTCGCGGCGTTCATGCAGAGTTACACCGAGGCATACGCCTCCCCCTGATGAATCCACCTTTCAATGAGCGGCGCGACCGCCTGCGGGTGTTGCGCGCGAAGTATGTTCGCGATTTCCCCGATTTGCGGCAGGAGCGCGCGGTCGCGCGCGAGGTTGGCGACTTTCAGGTGCTGCAGCCCGGTCTGCCGGGTGCCGAGCAATTCGCCGGGGCCGCGCTGCTCCAAATCCTTGTTGGCGATTTTGAATCCGTCGTTGGTGTCGCGCAAAATGCCGAGCCGCTCTTTCGCCAACTTGCCGAGCGGCGGCTGGTAGAGCAGCACGCAGGTCGCCTGCTGGTCGCTGCGCCCGACGCGCCCGCGCAGTTGATGCAGTTGCGCCAGGCCGAGGCGCTCGGCGTTTTCAATGACCATCAGCCCGGCCGCCGGCACATCCACGCCGACTTCCACCACCGTGGTCGCGACCAGCAAATCGGTTTCGCCGCGCTGAAACTTGCGCATCGCCTCGTCCTTTTGCGCGGGTTTCATGCGCCCGTGCAGCAGGTCAATGCGAAGTTCCGGCAGCAGTTTTCCGAGCGCGGCGCGCGTCTCGGTGGCGGCCTGCGCCTGCAGTTTGTCGGATTCGTCTATCAGCGGGCAGACCCAGTAGGCCTGGCCGCGCTCGCGGCAGGTTGCGCGAATGCGTTCGGCGACTTCTTCGCGGCGGCTGTTCGGCAGCGCCACGGTGCGCACCGCTTTGCGCCCCGGAGGAAGTTCGTCAATCGCCGAGACATCCAAATCGGCGTAAAAAATCATCGCCAGCGAGCGCGGAATCGGCGTCGCGCTCATGATCAGTTGATGCGGCACGAGTTCGCCCCCGCCGGAGACATCGCCGTCGCCGGGCGCGGCTTTGTTGCGCAGCGCCAACCGCTGGCCGACGCCGAAGCGGTGCTGCTCGTCCACGATGATCAGTCCGAGATTGTGAAACTCCACCTGCTGCTGAAACAGCGCGTGCGTGCCGATGACCATGTTCGCCTCGCCGCCGGCGATGCGTTGCCGCGCCTGCGCGCGCGCCGCCGCCGACATTTTTCCGCCGAGCCATTCCACTTTAATGTTAAGCGGCGCAAACCAATCGGTGAAAGTGCGGCGGTGCTGCTCGGACAAAAGTTCGGTCGGCGCCATCATCGCCGCCTGAAAGTTGGCGTCTATCGCATGCAGCGCCGCGGCGGCCGCGGCCACGGTCTTGCCCGAGCCGACATCGCCCTGCAGCAGGCGCATCGCCGGCGTCGGTTCGCGCAGGTCGGCGAGGATTTCGCCGATGACGCGCTGCTGCGCGGCGGTCAGCGTGAAGCCGAGTTTGCACTCCAGTTTTTCCCAACTGCCGCGCGTTGAAGCAAACGCCGGCGCATTGCGCGCGCGCTGCCGCTTGCGCACTTCGCCGAGCGCGAGGTGGTGCGCGAGCAATTCCTCCAGCGCGAGGCGCCGCTGCGCCGGGTGCGCGCCGCCGAGCAGCGCCTCGGTGTCGGCCTGCGGCGGCGGACGGTGCACCGCGCGCAACGCGTCGGCGAGCGGCATCAAATCAAATTTGCGGCGCACTTCATCGGGCAGGCATTCGCGCAAGTCCGCGAGTTCGCTTTCCAGCGCGCGCGCCACCAGTTTGCGCAGGGTCGCCGCGCCGAGCCCCTCGCCGGCCGGGTAGAGCGGCGTCAGCGCGTCTTCGGTCACGCGCAGCGGACGCTCGGCGTGCAGGCGGTATTCGGGGTGCACCATTTCCGGCGCGCCGCCGCGCGAGGCGACGCGGATTTCGCCGTAGCAGTGAATCCAATCGCCGCGCCGAAAGGCGCGCTGCTGCGCCGCGCTGAAATGAAAAAAACGCAGGACCAGCGCGCCGCTGGCGTCGCGAATGCGCACCAGCAGCATGCGCCGCGGGCGCGGCAGCACATTGACCAGTTCCACCCGCCCGAGCACCACCGCGTCCTGTCCCGGCTGCGCGCCGGCGATTTGGCTCAGGCGGGTGCGGTCCTGGTAGCGGTAGGGCAGGTGAAACAGCAGGTCGCGCGGATGGGTGATGCCCATCCGCTCCAGTTTGGCGGCGACCGCAGGCCCGATGCCGCCGAGTTGCCGCAGCGCGTCGTTCAGTTGCCCGAAGAGTCGGCGGCCAGCACGGCTTCAATTTCAATCGGCGCGCCGCGCGGCAATGCGGCGACGCCGACCGCGGCGCGCGCCGGAAAAGGCTCGCGAAAATACTCCGCCATGATTTCGTTGACCGCGCCGAAGTTGGAAAGGTCGGTCAGCGAGATGTTCACCTTGACCGCGTCGTTTAAATCGCATCCGGCGGCCGCGGCGATCGCCGCGAGATTTTGAAAGGCGCGGTGCGCGGCCGCGTCAAAGGATGCATCCACCATTTCCATGCTTTCCGGGTCCAGCGGGATTTGCCCGGAGATGTAGAGCATGCCGCCGGCCAGCGCCGCCTGCGAATACGCGCCGATGGCTTCGGGGGCGTCTTTGCTGTGGATGATTTTCTTTTTTGACATGTTCAATGTGGAGTGAAGCGGGGCGCGCATTTAATCACAATCCGCCGGATGCGGGTAATGCACGACGCCGGCCACGCTTGCGGAATCCGCGCCGGTAACGCTCGGCAGCGTGGACGCGCGGCGGTGCAGCGTGCACAGCGCCATCCATGCAAACGCCGCCGCCTCCACCCATTGCGGCTCAATGCCGAGTTCGGCGGTGGTGCGCACCGCGCCGTCAAAACGCTCGGCGAGCATCGCCATCAATGTATCGTTGCGCGCGCCGCCGCCGCAGACATATACCGCGCTCGGGCGCGGCTGCAGGCGGCGAATTTCGGCGGCGGCGCTTTCGGCGGTGAGCGCGGTTAGCGTCGCCAGCATGTCTTCGGGCGGCGCAACTTTGCCGAACTTGCCCAGCCATTCGGCGTTGAAATATTCGCGCCCGGTGCTCTTCGGCGGCGGCCGCGAAAAATACGGGTCGGCGAGCATTTTCTTGAGAAGTTCGTCATGCACTTTTCCTTTCGCGGCGTTTTTTCCGTCGCGGTCGTAAGGCGCGCCGAAATGCATTTGGCACCAGTGGTCAATCAAAGTGTTGGCCGGCCCGGTGTCAAAGCCGCGCACTTTTTCGGATGCGCCCGAGGCCGCCGGCAGGCAGGTGACATTTGCAATCCCGCCGAGATTTAAAATCGCGCGCGGCGCATCTCCGCTGAAAACCGCGCGGTGAAACGCCGCCGCGAGCGGCGCGCCCTGTCCGCCGGCGGCGATGTCGGCGCGGCGAAAATCGCAGACCACCGGCAGTTCGGCGCGGCGCGCGATGACCGCGCCGTTGCCGAGTTGCATGGTGAACGGAAATTTTTCCGGCGGCGCCGGGCGGTGGCGAATGGTCTGCCCGTGGCAGCCGATGACCGCGATGTTTTCGCGGGTCTTTTTTCGCAGGTCGTTTGCGGCCTGCGCAAACAAAATGCCGAGTTCGGTGTCCAGCCGCCCGAGTTGGTCCAAATCGGCATTCGGGCGCGCGCACAGCGCTTCTATGGCCGCGCGAGTTTCCGACGGGAATTCGGTATGCGCGGTTGCCTCAATGGAAACTTCCGCAAAAACCTCCGCGGAAACTTCGTCCGGCGCGCGCGCCGCGAGCAGCACGCCGTCTATGCCGTCCGCACTGGTACCCGACATCAGCCCGATTGCGAGTTCGGTTTTTTTCACCGCCATATGCCCCGGCGCGCCGCTTCATTAAATATGCGCATCACGCGCGCATTTTACGCCACCGCGCCCGCGCGGGCGGGTAAAATACCGACCGCATGAGAAAGCGCAAACAAAACCTGCAGGATCTAGACGAGTTGTGCCGCGGCGCCGAGGAAATCCTGCTGCGGCGCGAATTGGAGGAGCGCGTCAACGCCGGCAAAAAACTGCGCGTCAAAACCGGCTTTGATCCGACTGCGCCCGACCTGCACCTCGGGCACACCGTGCTGATCAACAAAATGCGCCAGTTTCAGGAGCAGGGGCACGAGGTGATTTTTTTGATCGGCGATTTCACCGGCCTCATCGGCGATCCGTCCGGCAAAAACATCACGCGCAAACCGATGACGCCGGAGGAAGTGAAGTCCAACGCCGCGACCTACCGCGAGCAGATTTTCAAAATTCTGGACGCGGAAAAAACCGCAGTGGATTTTAATTCGCGCTGGATGAACGAGATGGGCGCGGCCGGACTGGTCGGCCTCGCGGCGCGGCACACCGTGGCGCGCATGCTGGAGCGCGACGATTTTAAAAAACGCTTCGCCGCCGAAGAGCCGATCGCCATTCACGAATTTCTCTACCCGCTGGCGCAGGGCTACGACTCGGTCGCGCTGCGCGCCGATGTGGAACTCGGCGGCACCGACCAGAAGTTCAACCTGCTGGTCGGGCGCGAACTGCAAAAACAATACGGCCAGCCGCAGCAGGTGGTGCTGACCATGCCGCTGCTGGAAGGCTTGGACGGCGAGCGCAAAATGTCCAAGTCGCTCGGCAACCACATCGGCATCGCCGACGCGCCGGGCGAAATGTTCGGCAAGGTCATGTCGGTCTCGGACGAATTGATGTGGCGGTATTTTGAGTTGCTGAGTTTTCGCGGCGGCGCGGAAATCGCCAAACTGAAAAAACAAACCGAAAGCGGCGGCAACCCGCGCGACGCCAAACTCAGCCTCGCCTTTGAAATCACCGCGCGTTTTCATTCCGAAGCCGAAGCCGAGCGCGCGCAGCGCGGTTTCATTGAGCAATTCAGCCGCGGAAAAACGCCGGAGGACATGCCGCGGGTGGAAGTGCCGGTCGCCGGCAGCATGCCCATCGCCAATGTTCTGAAACGCGCCGGCTTGGTGCAGTCCACTTCGGAGGCGCTGCGGCTGATTGCGCAGGGCGCGGTGCGCGTGGACGGCGAAAGAATTTCCTCGCGCGACTTGGCGCTGGCGGCCGGCGCCGAGCATGTCTGCCAGGTCGGCAAGCGCCGCTTCGCGCGGGTGCGCTGCGTGTGATGCGCTGGTATGATGCGCGGTATGTTCATTAACATGTTGCCGCCCCCCCAAATGCTCGCCGCGGCGCGCGCCGCGCTGTTCGCGGGCGCGCTGGTTTTGCCGG
>JALCBG010000005.1:6164-13664 GCA_028066695.1 Gammaproteobacteria bacterium
CAAATGCTCGCCGCGGCGCGCGCCGCGCTGTTCGCGGGCGCGCTGGTTTTGCCGGCGGTTTCCCATGCGCAAAATGCGGAGACGGATTGTCCGCAAGTGGAAACGCTGATCCAAGAAGATCCGTCTATGACGACCGAGGAGAAAATCCAGGCGTTAACGGAAGCGCTCAGCCAGCAGAACCCGTGCCATCCGGGCGGCGGCATAAGCGGTGAAGAGGGCGGTAATAACGGCGCCGGCGCGGAATTCGGCGACATTGGCACGGGCTTGGGAGACGGCGCAATCCCCGGCGACGCGCCGATAGAATCCCAAGCCGTCAGCGATGCGCAGGGCGATTTGGCAGAGTACAACGCCTTGCAGACGGAAAAACTCGCGGACCTGCGCAAAGAAATAGAAGCAAAATGCAAAAACGCAGGCGACTTCACCGCGTGGAATGAAAAGATGACAAAAGACAAACGAACGCCGGCGGAAAAGGAAGTGCTGATGAGCGTGGCAAAAGAGCGCGGCTACCAGTTTGACCGTCAAACCGGAAAATTCACGGAGATCGCCCAAACCGGTGAGACCGCCGCCGCGCGCGCATCCGATGCATCCCGCCGAACCGGGCAGCCGGGCGGCCGCACCGACGAACTCCCGCCCGACATTCCCGCGTCCGAGGCGGCGAATGATGATATTATCGCCAAACAATTTCGCGAGGCCGCGGAGCGGGAAACCGACCCGAAAGCGCGCGCGGAATTGTGGAATACTTACCGGCGTTACAAAGGCCTGCCGACGCAGCCCGCGCCGGAAGACTCATAAAATGCTATGAAAGATGTCATGACCCCCCGCCTGCAAATCCCCCAATTTCCCCCCGCCGCCCGGCACGGAATTTTCGGCCGCTTTTTTGCCGCGCTGCTCATCCCGGCCGCGCTCGCGCTCGGCGCATGCGCCACCGGCGGCGCGCCCGGCGTCGGCCCCGGACTCTCCACCGCCGGCGCGAACAACTCCGCCGCGGCAAAATCCGGCGGCGGCGGTCATGGACTGCCAAGAATTGATGTGCTCGTTCCGGTGTTTGATCCGGGCCTGCCGGAAGATTCCGACGAATGGGAAAAACGCGGCATCTACCCGGAACTGCGCCGCGCCGAAGCGACCCGCTTCGCCTTAAAGATGAAAGCCGCGCTGGACAAAACCGGCGCGTTCGGCTCGGTGCGCGTCGCGCCGAGCGCGCAGGCCACCGGCGAACTCTATGTCAATGGAAAAATCCTGGAATCCAACGGCGAGGATGTGCGCATTGAAATCGCCGCCACCGACATCTCCGGCAGGAAATGGCTCGGCAAAAAATTTTCGCACCGCGCCAAGGAAGCCTTCCACCGCGACCCGCGCAACAAGAACCGGGACGCTTACGACCCGGTGTTTGAAGAAGCCGCCGAATACATCGTCAAGCGGCTGAAAAAACGCGACGCCGAAGAATTGGCGAAACTGCAGCGCATCGCCGCAATCCGCTTCGGCGGGAGTTTGTCCGCGGAAACTTTTGCGCGCTACCTGAAAACCGAAAACGGCCGCACCACATTGGTCGCCGCGCCGGCCGACGATGACCCGATGCTGCAGCGCATCGCCCCGCTGCGCGTGCGCGATCAACTTTTCATTGACAACATGCAGTCGCACTACGCGTCGTTTGACGGCAAGTTGCAGGAGAGTTACCTGGTCTGGCAGGAGCAGAGTCTGATTGAGGTCAAAGCCGCGCGCAAGGCGAAACTGAAAGCGACCGGCCAGGGCATTCTCGGCGGCCTGCTGGTCGCGGCGAGCGTGGTCGCCGGCGCCGACTCCGACAACAGCGCCGCCACCGAAGTCGCGACCACCATCGGCACGGTCGCCGGCGCGGTGGTGCTCGCGCAGAGTTTCCAAACCCGCTCCGAAATGCAGGCGCACCGCGCCGCGCTCGCCGAGTTGGGCCGCTCCATTGACATTGAAGTCCAGCCGCAGGTGGTCGCGTATGAAAAAGAAACCGCCGAACTCACCGGCAGCGCCGCCGAACAGCACGAACAGTGGATCGCCTTTTTGAAAAAGATCTACGAGTTGGAGGCCACGCCGGAGACGGAGTTGTGATACGCGGCTTGATGACTCTTGCCGGTTTGACGCTGTGGTTTATGCAGGCGTCGCTGTCCGTTGCGCTTGCGCAGTTTCCGCAGCCGCAAGGATCGTTGTTTGATGGCGCGGTCGTTACCGGCGCGGCGGGCGGTATTTTTGAAATCGTTAAGAATGTGCTGTTGTCCGGCACCGGTGTTGTTCTCGGCCTTGCTATTTTGCTCGTCGGCGCGGTGAAGGTCTTGCAGTGGACTAAGCGCGGAGAAACTTCGGGCAAGCGCGGACGCACTGACGAAGAGAAGGCGCAGGATCAGGCGCAAGGAGACGAAGGCGAAAAAATGGTGGATGAAGAACTGCAAAAGTTCTACAAAAAGTCTTCAGACTACTATGCTTGCTTCGAAAATGTTGTCTTCTGGCCCGGCCGATCCGCCAAAGGCATGTTCCGTGAAATCGACCATGTCCTCGTATCAGTGTATGGAATCTTTGCGATTGATGCAAAAAATCGAAACTCCATGCCTTTCAATCCTCCGAGGATGGTTAAGTGGAATGAGGAACGCTGCCAGAAATTTCGGCAACTCCTGAATCGGCGGGGAAAAAAACTCGGCAAAAAACTTTCGCTTACCGAGGATGCCTTTATTCCCTTGATTGCTTGGACGGGGGGAGGGGAGATGCCAAACTTGAAAGAATTTGTTCATCTCCATGATCTTGTGGAGCGTATCGAGAACTACAAGGAGAAGAAAATCTCGGAACGCGATCTCGATACCTGCGTTCAGGTGCTTAACTTCCTGGAAGAAGACAAGGCCGCCGGGCGAAGTTACCAGGAACTTCGCGGCGCAGATATCGATCAAGCGCGAAAAGCCGCCCGCGAAAAAGAGCGCAAGATTCTAAAAATCGCCGCGCTGGCGGCGCCCGCGGTCGTGCTTGCGGCCGCCGCGCTGATTTTTGTCGACTTCGGACAGCGTGCGACCCCCGAAACGCCGCCTGAAACCGCCGCGCCCGAAACCGACCCGGCCGCGCAAAAACTTCGCGAGGAGTTCATGCGCGCGATGGAGCAATACGAAAGCGAAGTGGAGCCGAAAGTCGCCGCGTTGCGGCTGCAGCAGTGGGCGGGGGAAATGCACGCCGAGTTGACCGGATTCAAAACGCGCGCGCTGGAGCAATTTACCGCGAGCGAATACGCGCCGGCGCTGGAAAGTTTGCGGCTTGCGCGCGCGGCGGCCGCGGCCGCCGAAGCCGCGTATGCGCGGCGACTCGCCGAACTGAAAGCCGCGGCGACCGCGGCGTTTGAAAACGACCGCGCCGAAGAGGCGCAGCAGGCGGTGCGGCGCGCGCTGGAATTCAAAGCCGACGACGCCGAGATGCGTGCGCTGCAGCCGCGCGCGGCCGCTCTGCCGCAGGTGCTGGAATTGCTGCGGCAGGCCGATGCGGCGCGCGCCGAAAACCGGCCGGAAAAGGAAATTCCGGCGCTGGAAAAAATTCTGGAATTGGATCCGGCGCGCGCCGAGCAGGCCGCCCGGCTGAAAACCCTGCAGGCCGAGTCCGCGCAGGACCGCTATGCCGGCGCGCTGCGCGCCGCGCGCCGCGCGCTGGACGCCGGCGACCTGCGCGCCGCAAAATCGCAAATTGATTTGGCGAAGGGCATTTCCCCGAATGGCGCGGAAATTCCGCCGCTGGAAAAAACCTTGCGCGCCGCGCTGGCGCAGCGCGAGTTTGAAAACGCGCTTGCCTCCGGCGAGGCGGCGAAGCGGCGCGACGACTGGGCGGCCGCGGCCAAGCATTTTGAACGCGCGCAGCAATTGCAGCCGAACAATCAAACCGCGCTGAAAAACCGCCAGGAGGCGGACGCGGTCACCGCCGCTTCGCGGCAAATCCGCGAACACCTCGAGCAGCCGCGACGCCTGGAGGACCTCGCCGCGGCAGACGCGGTCGCCGCGTATGCGCGCGAAATTGCGCCGCTGACCGAGGCGAGCGCCAAGTTGCGCGCGCAGCACGCCGAGTTAACGCGCGTGGTCGGGCTGTATCAGACCGAGGTTCCGGTGACGGTGGTGTCGGACAACAAGACGCAGATCATCGTGCGCGGCATCGGGCGGGTCGGCAAAACCGAGCGGCGCGAAATTCGGCTGCGCCCGGGCGCGCGCGTGTTTGAAGGCTCGCGCGAGGGCTACAAGTCCAAACTGGTCACGCTGGAAATCGCGCCGGGCGCGTCCTCGGCCGAAGTGACCGTCATCTGCGATGAAAAAATCTGAACATGCCCGAACAAAAAAACGAACTTGAACAAAAACTCGGCAAGGCGCGCCGGGAATTTCGCGCGCGCATTTTGTTCGGCGCCGGCGGCGGCGCGGTCGTGCTGGTCTGCGCGGTGTTGTTCGCGGTGTTTTTTCACAGCGCGCCCTACACGATAGAGCCGCCCGAGGCCGCGCAGCGCGCCACGGTGTCGCTCGGCGGCGCCGGCGTCGCGCTCGGCGGGCGCGCGTATTGGTTCGGCGCGCGCGCCGAGTTGCGCGCGGCCGCGCCCGGTTTTGTCGCGCGCGCGGTCGCGCTTGAGGCCGGAGACGCGCCGGTGGTCACGCTGCAGCCGGCGCCGGCGCGCGTGGTGATCACGACGAATCCGCCGCTCGCGGAAACCGACTGGCGCGTCAACGGCGAACACGCATTTCGCGGCGCGCGCTTTGAGCAGTCGCTGCCGGCCGGAACGGCGCGCATTGAAGCCGACCACGAATTCCACCTCCCGCAGACGCTGGAACTGGAAGCGCGGCGCGGCGATGTGATTGAGCGCGAGATTGCGCTCGCGCCGGTCGGCGGCGTCATCAATGTGGAGTCCGAACCGGCCGGCGCGCGCGTCTCGCTTAACGGCGGCGAGCGCGGCGTTACGCCGCTGGAAATACAAGCGCCGGGCGGCGCGCACCGCCTGCAACTCTTTCTTGACGGGCACGAAGACATTGACGAGGAAATCACCATCACCAACAAGTCGCCCGAAGTGCGCCGCAGTTACCGCATGAAACCGCAGAGCGGCGAAGTGCGCGTCGTTGCGTCTCCGCCCGGCGGCGCGCTGCTGGTCAACGGCGCACGCGCGCAAGGGAATGTGCTGTCGCTGCCGTCCGGGCGCGCGCACTTGCTGCGCTATGAAAGCCCCGGCTATGTCGCGCAGTCGCGCGAGGTGTCGCCGTCGCCGGAGGCCGCGCTGGAAGTTTCGTTTGCGCTGGAAAAAGCGTTCGGCGAAGTGCAGATTAGCAGTGAGCCGCGCGCCGAGATTTTTGTCAACGGAAAACCGGCCGGCGAGACGCCGAAGACGTTGCGCCTGCAGGCGGTGGAGCAAATCATCAAATTGGAAAGCGCCGGTCACCGCGCGCGCGAATTGCGGGTAACGCCGGACCCGGCGGTGCCGAAATTGCTCGACGAAAAGTTGGCGGACGAACTGGAGGCGCGCATGGCCGAGGCGCCGAAGATGCTGACCGCGGCCGGCGGCGTGGAAATGAAACTCTTTGACCCGCGTTCGCGCGCGCGTTTTACCATGGGCGCGCCGGAGAGCGACAAGCAGCGCCGCGCGAACGAGTTTCGCCGCGCGGTGGAACTGACCAAGCCGTTTTATGTCGGCATACATGAGGTGACCGAAGAGCAGTTTTCGCAATACAAAAAAAATCCGAACGCCGGACAAAATCTTCCGGCGCGCAATGTGTCGTGGGCCGATGCGGCCGGCTTTGCAAATTGGATGAGCGCGCGCGACAAACTGCAGCCGGCATACGAGTTGCGCGACGGCCGGATCGCCGGTTTCAACCCGCGCGCCGACGGCTACCGCCTGCTGTCGGAGGCCGAGTGGGAATGGCTGGCGCGCGTCGCCGGGCGCATTCGCACCGGGCGTTTTGTCTGGGGCAATACCGAGACCATCCCGAAAGGCAGCGGCAATTTCGCCGACGAAAGCGCGAAAGGCGCGGTGCCGAAATACATTCCGCGATACGATGACGGCTTCGCCGGGGTCGCGCCGGTCGGGTCGTTTGCGCCCGACCCGGCCGGGTTGTATGATGTCGCCGGCAATGTCAGCGAGTGGGTGCATGGCGCGCACGATTTGCGCCCGCCCGCGCCCGAGACGCAAGTTGATCCGTTCGGGCCGGTGCGCGGCGCCGAGCGCGTGGTAAAAGGGGCGGGTTTTCGCTCGGCCTCGCTGGTGGAATTGCGCGCGAGTTACCGCCAGGGCGTGTCGCGCGCGCGCGATGATGTCGGGTTTCGCGTCGCGCGCTATGTCTACGGCGGGGCGGAATAGTCACTCATTTAAATTCACGGGAGAACGCCGGTGAAAAAATCACGACGCATGCTGTTTTTCGCGATCGCCGCGCTCGGCGGCGCGATGTTGCTGCAGGCGCTGCTTCATGTCGGAGCGGCGGCGGTTTCCGGCGCCTCGGCCGATTCCGGCGGCGCGCGCTATTCGGTCGGCCTGGACCGCCCGACCAAGTTTCCGGCGGACATTTAATATGCCGGCATTCAATCTGCCAAAGGCGCTGAAACCCGCGCTCGCGCTGCTGGTCAGCGCGGCCGGCGTGCATCTGGTCTACCAGTTCTTCATCCGCCCGCACGCCGAGTTGGCGGTGCTGAGCGCGCAGGGCAAACCGGTCGCGCGCATTTTCTCGGTGGTGTTGAAGGACTACGAGCAGGAGATCTGCGTCATCCTGATGTTCTGGGGGATCTACCTGATGCTGGAAAAGTGCTACGAAATCTCCAAGCACCGCTATTTGTTCTCCATGAAACTGCTGGATATCGGCGCCGGCGGGAGCGGCGGCGGTTTCACCACGCGCGAGATGCAGTCCGCGCTGCGCGAGTTTGAAAAAATTGAAGACGAAGAGACGCGCAACGCGCCGCTGATTAAAACGCTGAGCGCCGCCGCGCGCCGCTACATCGCCACGCAAAGCGTGCAGGACACCTCGGACGCGATCGTCACCGGCGTGGAAGCGCTCGCCGCGCGCATTGAATCCGAGAACTCCATGATCCGCTATTTGATCTGGGCGATACCGTCCATCGGCTTCATCGGCACCGTGCGCGGCATCGGCCAGGCGCTGGCGCAGGCTGACCAGGCGCTCGCCGGCGACATCGCCGGCATGACCAACAGCCTCGGCGTCGCTTTCAATTCCACTTTTGTCGCGCTGATCATCAGCATTCTGCTGATGTTTTTGCTGCATGAACTGCAGCGCCTGCAGGACAAACTCGTGGTGGACACGCAGGCGTATTGCGAGGAGTTTTTGCTCGACCGCCTCGGGAAAAAATAATGCGCATCGCGCGGCGCGCAACGGGCGGTTTCAACCTTGCTTTTCTGGACATCATGGCGTGCGGCCTCGGCGCGATTATTTTGCTTTTCATGCTGGTAAAGGACCAGGCGAGCGCGCCGAGCGCGGAACTGGAAATGCTGCAGGCCGACCTGTCGGCGGCGCGCGCCGAATTGCGCGAGTTGGAGAA
>JALCBG010000005.1:18664-48396 GCA_028066695.1 Gammaproteobacteria bacterium
GCAAAATCCTTCCAGTTGACTCCCAATGAGTGCGTCTCGGGCAGTTGAAGCGTGACACGAATGGTCTCCGCCATGGATACGACAGGCGACAAGCCGATAAGGAGCGCGGCAGCCGCGCCGGCAATGGAATGTTTCATGGTATTTCCCCGTTGAGTTGGCTAAGTTAATGGCTGGTCTGAGGATGCGCCGAGCGGCGGCGCTCCCGGCAACTTGCCATGAGTATAGTGGCCGGACGGGCGTTGTGTGGCCGCGGAATTTGCTTACTTTGGCGAAAATTTGCAAAAAATCGGCTAGGTAGGCCAACAGAACAATTTGCTTGATTTTTTTAAATTTGCCGCCATAATAGGCGGTACGCCGAAAGGCAATCGCAGATGAGCGAGAGAAAAGGCGCCGCACCCGCCTCGGGTGCGGTGAGTTGCGCGGAGCGACGGGTTAATTCCGCCCCGTTCCGCCAACGGCAAATGCCGCCGGATCTCCCGCTTGTCGTTGGTTTGGTTTTCTCAAACAGCGAGGAATTCGCCCATGAAAAATTTTGTCTTGACCAAACACGCCCGGGCGCGCAGCGTCCAGCGTGGAATCTCCCCCGAACTCATCGGGTTCATTCTGGAGCACGGCGGCAGGGAGCGCGTGAACGGCGCGTGGTTGCACCGCTGTCCGCGCGGCGTCCGTGGACCTGCGCGCGAGTTGCGCGTCAAGTTCAGGGAAAAACTTGCGAAGCAGCCTTACGTCCTCACCGAAGGCCGCCGCATCCTCACCGCCGGCTACTGCTACAAACGCGTTAAAACCGGCGGCCGCGCGCGCAAGCCGCGCGCCCGGCGGCGGGCGGTGCGATGAGCGCGTCGCGCCCGTCGATCGTGGCGTTGATTGCCACCAAAAACCGTCCGCAACTGCTGGCGGCGCGCGCGCTGGCGTCGGTGGCGGCGCAGACGCGCAAGCCGGATTTGTTAATTGTCGCCGACGATTCCGACTCGCGCCACCACAAACGCAATGCCATGACGGCGGCCAAATTCGCCGCTCGCCACAAAATTCGCGCGCGCCACATCATCAACCACCGCGCGCGCGGCGCGAGCGGATGCTGGAACAGCGGGGTGCTGGCGGCGGCGGGCGCGGCGGGCAGCCCGGATGAAACTTACATGGTGATTCTGGATGATGACGACGAATGGCTCGGCGGCCATCTCGCAAACATCGGGCGGGCGCTGCGCGGCGCCAGCGGGCGCTCAATCGATTTTATGGCGGCGTCATATGAACGGCGCGAACCGCATCGAAGAATCACGATGCCGGCCCCGCAAAAATTAAACGGGCGTGATTTTTTGATCGGCAACCCCGGCGCAATTGGCAGCACGATGGCTGTGCGCCTGTCGGCGCTTATGCGCGCGGGCCTGTTTGATGAATCGCTGCCGTCCTGCACCGACCGCGACTTGTGTTTTCGCCTGTCGCTGTTGCCCGGTTTGCGCTATCGGCCGCTGTCTTCGGTTTCGGTCGTGCATCACGCCGATACCAACCGTCCCCGCCTAAGCGCCCGCGGCGGCGCGGCAAAACTCAAAGGCCTCGCCCGTTTCGCCGACAAATACCGGGGCTGGATGAGCGGCGCCGAATGGCGCGCATGCGTCGCGCGCAAAAAAAGTTATTTCGGCTGGCGCGCATCGGACGCCATCCGCCATGCGCCGGCTGACACCGGCAATGCGCAAAAACCCGTACGCGCGGCTCCGGCCGGCAAGCATGGCCCAATTGCCCTGGTCGCCGGCATCATTCTCGACCCGGCGCGCGCCGAGCATCCGCTGGTAGATGACCTGGCAAAACTGGCCGGTGACCGCCGGCTGTCGTCGCTGGATTTGGTCGTGATGCCGTCCGCAAGCACGCATGTCAATGCCATGCGCGCGCATGTCAAGCGGTGGCGGCGCGCCGGTTTGCGCGTGTATTTTATCGACAACGCATGCACCCGCCGGCTGGCGCATGAACTCGGCATGCCGGCCGCGGCGCGCAAACATCGTCCGGTTGGCGTCAACCGCGCTTTACTGCAGCATGTCGCGGCCGGCGTCGGCCATGGTTGCTTGCGCCCGGTGTATTGGATTCTGGACGGTGATGTGCGGTTGCACTGCCTGTCCATGTCGCGCGGGCGATTGCGCCGCCACATTCCCGACTACGTCGGCGAGATGCTGCGGTTGCGCGCGCGCGGTTGCGACGCCGCCATCGGCCGCATTGACGGCGCCGCGCCGTTGCCGCGCGCGCTGAGCGTGCGCGCACAAATGATCGACTTGCTGCATTTTTGCGCGCGTTTGAAACAGCCGCCGTCCAAGCGCCAATTCCCGGCCCAGACCATCGCCCATACCGCGCGTTTTAACATCTCCCCCGACTACTACCATGACTGCGGCGATCACCCGCACTTGGAACAGCCGGTGGGACTGCCGCCACTGCCTGCGAACTGTTCCTATCCGCGGTTCTTGCGCGAATTGCCGCGTTTGCTGGCGCGCTTGCTGGCCGGAGACGCCGTCACCCGGCCGTTATTTGGCGAAGCGCAAACCTCCGACGGCGGCCGCCGTCACCGCGGCGGCAATACTTTGGTGTTTGGCGCCGAAGCGCTGAAGAAATGCCCGAATGGTCTGGTGCGCGGCGCTTTCGCTGATATGCGTCGGCAGGATGAAATGTGGTGCATCCTCGGGCGCGCGGTATTCGGCATGCGCATTGCCGGCGGCGATTTTCCGGTCACGCAATCGCGCGCCTTTGATGCGCCGCAGGCGCCGGACATGGTTCGTGTGCACGCTGATATCACCGGGCATGCGGTCGCCTCGGCGCTGCGCGAGACGCTCGGCGCGCGGAAATTTGACAGCGTTGACAAACTTGCCAAATTCATTTTGCGCGACGCCGGCTTCGCCGCTCGCGCGCGTGACCGCGCCCGCGCCCGCGCCGCCATGGTGCGCGCATCGTTCATGAGAATCGCCGGCGTCGCCGGCGGGATGCGGCGCATGCTGGAGGACGATGCGCGCGCATCACGATGGCGCGCGGAAACCCAAACCGCATGCGCCGCCTTGCGCGCAATGGAGCGCAAGTTCGCGCGCGCGCAGGTTGCGGATGTTTTGGCTTCCGCCGCATCCGGGAAGTCGCTGCGGGCCGCAGTCGCTGACTTGCCCGGTTTTTGCCGGCAATTAATCGAACTGGCGGCGCATGATCGCTGGTGGTTGCGCGATTTGCGCCGATGGCGGCAAAATCAGCGGCGGCAAAACGCCGCCGAATTGCTTGCGAAAATTGTCAAACCGAAAGCGCCGCTGCGATTTTTGGGGTGCGGCAACGAAGGCACGGTGTTCACCGACGGCCGGCATGTTTATAAAGTATTGCACCGCTGGTTCGCGGTCGCCGAACAACCGGAGTTTTTGTGCGCCGCGCTGTCTTCGCGCAAGTGTTGGACGCCGCATGCGGATGTGCTGTATCCGATTGCGCGGCGGTGGCGCGACCGCGGCGATTTGGTGCTGGCAATGCCGTATGAAAAAACCGCCCGGTTTGACGGCGGCTGCGCGCCGGGCATGGTGGAAATGCTGAGTGAACTTCGCCGGCGCGGAATTGCATTACGGAACATTGCCCCGTGGAATTTGCGCCGTTGCCGCAATCGCGTGCGGTTGATTGACTACGGAAAGCAGATTCAACCTTTTACCAAAAGGGGTTTTGACTTTGCGGCGCGCAAGGCGTGGATTTGCTGTCATTACGCGGCGCACGACGACTTGCGCGCGTTGTTGACCGCGACATTGGCCAAAGACGCGCCGCGCGTGATGCCGGAGTTGCGCGGCTACCGGCGCATGAAGCGCGCCGCGGAGGAATACGCGACTCGCTCCTGCGTTGCCGACACCGCGCACACGGAGATTTTGTCGGTGTCGCCAAAACGTGTTCTGGATTACGGCTGCGGGAAAGGCAGGATGGCCGTGGCATTGGCGCGGGCGGGAGTTGATGTCGTTGCATATGACCCGTATCTGACCTTGCAGGCGGGGCGCGCGCTGCGCGCGGCCGAAGTGCCGGCGTTCAGTGACCGGGCGCGGCTGGCGGGCTGCGCGCCGTTTGATGCGGTGTTGATTCACCATGTCCTGTGCGAGATTCGCGCCGACTGGGAATTGATTCAATGCCTGCGCACCGTGCGCGGCTTGACCGCGCCGCATGGCCGGGTGGTGGTGACCGCATGCGACATGGAGCAGCCGGCCGCGGAAAAACTGCATGCGCTAAATTTGTTGCCGCATGGCGCCAACGGCAAGAGCAAGTTTTTCTACCACAAGCGAATTCGCGCAAGCGGCGCCGTGCGCGCGCATGTCCACCGTCCGTGCGGCATGTTGGAAAAGATGTTTGTGCGCGCCGGCTTCTCGGTCATGTCGCGCCGCGCATTTGCTGACATGGACTTGACGCGCCTTGCCCCGTGCGGCGGGGTGTTGCAGTGGGTCTTAACGCCGGTGTCCGCCGGCATCGCGCGCTGCGGTAAGCGGCAATGAATTCCGCTCCTAAAGTCGGCCTGCCATGCACTAAACGAGGCAGTGTTCAAAGCCGCCGGCGGCGAACGGCGGGGCGGCATTGATGGCAGAATGACGCAATGAGCCAAAAAACCGCCAACCTGGGCAAAGCCGGCCCCGCCCTGCCGCGCGTCGGTTTTGGCGCGATGACTTTGGACGGGTTGTATGGCGCCGTGGAGGAGGGCGCGGCGGCCGGCGCGCTGCGCCATGCGGCTGAATTGGGGATGATGATTGACACCGCCGACGCCTACGGCGGCGGCGAAAACGAGCGGCGCGTCGCCAGGGCGCTTTCGGGCATGCGCGAAGACGCCTTTATCGCGACCAAATTCGGCATCGTTTTTGACGAGAAGGAAAAGGGCGCGGAGTTTCCGACCGGCTGGGGGTTTTCGCTGAATATCAACGCCACGCCGGAATACATGCGCCGCGCGCTGGATGCCAGTTTGCAGCGGCTGCAAACCGATTATGTGGATCTGTATTACGCGCACTTTCCCTCGCCGCAAACGCCGATAGAGGAAACCGTGGGGGCGATGGCCGATGCGGTGCGCGCCGGCAAGGCGCGGCACATCGGGCTGTCCAATGTCAACGCCGAGCAGGCGCGGCGCGCGCATGCGGTGCATCCGCTGGCCGCGGTGCAGTATGAGTATTCGCTGTGGCGGCGCGAAGCCGAGCAGGAATTGCTGCCGGCGCTGCGCGAGTTGGGAATCGCGCTGGTTGCCTGGTCGCCGCTCGGCGCCGGTTTTTTGGCCGGCGATGTCAGCATCGGCGAGGGGGATTTTCGCGGCAACCTCCCGCGTTTTGGCGGGGAAAATCTCGCCGCCAACCGGGAGCGCTTCGCGCCGCTCGCCGAAATCGCCGAGCAGCGCGGCATTTCCCCGGCGCAACTCGCGCTGGCCTGGCTGCTGCACCAGGGCGGCGACATTTTCGCCATTCCTGGCACCCGCAAAACCGCGCACATGGACAAAAACGCCGCCGCCGCGGAGATTCAACTGGACGCGAAAACGCTGGCGCAAGTGGATGAAATTTGCCGCGTCGGCGCCGCGGTCGGCGCCACGCTGCTATAATCCGGCGCCGCCCGCTCCCGGATTTTGGGGTTTTCGCGGGCGGTCCGGGCTTGACAAGCAGCCGGGCATGTGGTCTACTCCGTTGCCGCGCCGGGCCGCCGGCGCGCCGCAAAGAGTTTTCGCGCGGTTTTCGTTTTTTACCCAACCCGAGGAGGGTTCAAAGCAAATGTCCAAGAAAGCGTTGATTCAAACTTCCGCCCTCTTTGCGGTGGTTTTTTTGAGTGGCTGCATCTCGCTATTCTGACGCCGCGGCGAATTCGGGGCATGCCGGGTGAACCGGGTCTGTAGCTCAGTTGGTTAGAGCGCACCCCTGATAAGGGTGAGGTCGGAAGTTCAAATCTTCCCAGACCCACCAACCGCCCGGTCCCCAAAATTCCCCAAAAATCCACTCGTTTTTTGTAGAATCGGGCGCATGAAATTCCGGCAACTGAAAGCACTGTTCGCGGCCGCGGTTTTCGGCGGCGCATTCGGCTTGTCCGGTTGCGGCGCGCCGGGTTCGCTGGCCGAAAATTCGCCGGAAGATTCGGTGGATGACGCGCGGCAGGGCCTGATTGGCACCGTAAACAGCGGCGCCTCCGCCCGTTCCGGCGTGGTGCGCCCGACTTTGCCTAAGCCGTAATAGCGAAAGTTTCACCGCGGCGGGGGCCATAGCTCAGCTGGGAGAGCGCCTGCCTTGCACGCAGGAGGTCGGCGGTTCGATCCCGCCTGGCTCCACCAGCGGCGCGGTTTTTTTTTCGCGGCGACCGCCGCCGTCCGGCGGGTTTTGCTGTATACTCGCGCGGCTCCAAAACGGCTTCACAGAGGCCGTTTCGGCGCAACGCTTTTCGGTTCGTTTTGCCCGGCAGGGCGGAATGAACCCGGCTCTTTTACAACCAGGGTAGTCAAAGGCGCGCGCAAGCGCGAATTTGTTGTTATCACATCGGCAAATTCCGCAAGCGCGGGTACCGGAATATACTTTGTATATTCTGTTGCATTTATGCTGCATTACTCTTCGAGAGTTCAATGCCGTATGACCCCGGCGCTCTTCTCCCGGTTTTCCGGGCGGCGGGCCGGCTTTTTGGGGTTATATGGTCAAGCAAATAAGCGCACACGGTGGATGCCTTGGCGATAAGAGGCGATGAAGGACGTGGTAGTCTGCGATAAGCCTCGGCGAGCTGACAAACTAGCTTTGACCCGGGGATTTCCGAATGGGGAAACCCACCCGCTTTGCGGGTATCTTGCGCTGAATACATAGGCGCAAGAGGCGAACCCGGGGAACTGAAACATCTAAGTACCCGGAGGAAAAGAAATCAACCGAGATTCCCCCAGTAGCGGCGAGCGAACGGGGAACAGCCCTTAAGCTTTGCAAGTTCTAGTGGAATGTTCTGGAAAGTTCGGCCATAGACGGTGACAGCCCCGTACACGAAAGGGCTTGCAAAAGTGAAATCGAGTAGGACGGAGCACGAGAAACTTTGTCTGAACATGGGGGGACCATCCTCCAAGGCTAAATACTCCTTATCGACCGATAGTGAACCAGTACCGTGAGGGAAAGGCGAAAAGAACCCCTGTTAGGGGAGTGAAACAGAACCTGAAACCGTGTGCGTACAAGCAGTGGGAGCCCGTTTTCGAACGGGTGACTGCGTACCTTTTGTATAATGGGTCAGCGACTTACATTTTGTAGCAAGGTTAACCGCATAGGGGAGCCGCAGAGAAATCGAGTCTTAATAGGGCGCTTAGTTGCAGGATGTAGACCCGAAACCGGGCGATCTAGCCATGGCCAGGTTGAAGGTCGGGTAATGCCGACTGGAGGACCGAACCAACTTATGTTGAAAAATGAGTGGATGAGCTGTGGCTAGGAGTGAAAGGCTAACCAAGCCCGGAGATAGCTGGTTCTCCCCGAAAACTATTTAGGTAGTGCCTCGTGTTTCACTTCCGGGGGTAGAGCACTGTAATGGCTAGGGCCGCATCTCGCGGTACCAACCCATTGCAAACTCCGAATACCGGAAAGTGCAATCACGGGAGACAGACGGCGGGAGATAAGTTTCGTCGTCGAAAGGGAAACAGCCCAGACCGCCGGCTAAGGTCCCCAAACACGTCTCAGTGGGAAACGATGTGGGAAGTCTCAGACAGCCAGGATGTTGGCTTAGAAGCAGCCATCATTTAAAGAAAGCGTAACAGCTCACTGGTCGAGTCGTCCTGCGCGGAAGATATACCGGGGCTCAAGACGTGTACCGAAGCCGCGGGTGCGTGCATTCTTCGGAGTGCGCGCACGGTAGGGGAGCGTTCCGTAGCCCGTTGAAGGCGTGCCGTGAGGCATGCTGGAGGCATCGGAAGTGAGAATGCTGACATGAGTAGCGACAATGCGGGTGAGAGGCCCGCACGCCGAAAGCCCAAGGTTTCCTGCGCAACGCTAATCGGCGCAGGGTGAGTCGACCCCTAAGGCGAGGCCGAAAGGCGTAGTCGATGGGAATCAGGTTAATATTCCTGAACCGAATATAACTGCGACGGGGTGACGGAGAAGGCTAGGTCGGCCGGGTGTCGGATATCCCGGTTTAAGCGTGTAGGTTGGGAGCCCAGGAAAATCCGGGCTTCCTTAAGACTGAGACGTGACGACGAGCGCCCTAACGGGCGCGAAGCGATTGATGCCATGCTTCCAGGAAAACCCTCTAAGCTTCAGGTTGTATTCGATCGTACCCCAAACCGACACAGGTGGGCGGGGAGAGAATCCCAAGGCGTTGAGAGAACTCTGGTGAAGGAACTCGGCAAAATGACACCGTAACTTCGGGAGAAGGTGTGCCTCCGGTAGGTGAAGGGCTTCGCGCCCGGAGCCGATGGGGGTTGCAACAAAGAGGTGGCTGCGACTGTTTACTAAAAACATAGCACTCTGCAAACTCGCAAGAGGAAGTATAGGGTGTGACGCCTGCCCGGTGCCGGAAGGTTAAGTGATGGGGTTAGCCCTTGGGCGAAGCTCTTGATCGAAGCCCCGGTGAACGGCGGCCGTAACTATAACGGTCCTAAGGTAGCGAAATTCCTTGTCGGGTAAGTTCCGACCTGCACGAATGGCGTAACGATGGCCACACTGTCTCCACCAGAGGCTCAGCGAAATTGAACTCGCTGTGAAGATGCAGCGTACCCGCGGCTAGACGGAAAGACCCCGTGAACCTTTACTACAGCTTCACACTGGACTTTGAGCACGCATGTGCAGGATAGGTGGAAGGCTTTGAAGCGGAGACGCCAGTCTTCGTGGAGCCAACCTTGAGATACCACCCTTGCTTGTTTGGGGCCCTAACCGAGGCCCGTGATCCGGGTCCGGGACCATGTGTGGCGGGTAGTTTGACTGGGGCGGTCTCCTCCCAAAGAGTAACGGAGGAGCGCGAAGGTGCTCTAAGTGCGGTCGGAAATCGCACGGCTAGTGCAAAGGCACAAGAGCGCTTGACTGCGAGACAGACACGTCGAGCAGGTGCGAAAGCAGGTCTTAGTGATCCGGTGGTTCTGTATGGAAGGGCCATCGCTCAACGGATAAAAGGTACTCCGGGGATAACAGGCTGATACCGCCCAAGAGTTCACATCGACGGCGGTGTTTGGCACCTCGATGTCGGCTCATCACATCCTGGGGCTGTAGCCGGTCCCAAGGGTATGGCTGTTCGCCATTTAAAGTGGTACGCGAGCTGGGTTTAGAACGTCGTGAGACAGTTTGGTCCCTATCTGCCGTGGGCGCCGGAGACTTGAGAGGAGCTGCTCCCAGTACGAGAGGACCGGAGTGGACGTACCTCTGGTGTTCCGGTTGTGATGCCAATCGCATTGCCGGGTAGCTATGTACGGACGGGATAACCGCTGAAAGCATCTAAGCGGGAAGCCCCCCTCGAGATTAGGTCTCCCCGGGGCCTTGCGCCCCCTGAAGGGTCGTTGAAGACTACAACGTTGATAGGCTGGGTGTGGAAGTTCAGCAATGAATGAAGCTAACCAGTACTAATTGCCCGTGCGGCTTGACCATATAACCCCAAGAGGTTTGCCCTCGGTGAGTTATATGCGGCATAAACGCCGATGACTGCCCTGTGTTGAACGCATTCGCGCGCCCGCGGATTTTGCGGCGCGCGTGCCGGTTTGCCCGGTGACCATGGCGAGCGGGAACCACCTGATCCATCCCGAACTCAGAAGTGAAAACGCTCAGCGCCGATGATAGTATGGGGTCTCCCCATGTGAAAGTAGGACGTTGCCGGGCATTGATACGCAAAAAACCCGACCATGCGTGGTCGGGTTTTTTTACGGGCGCGCGCGGGGTTCACCCGTCCGCATTCTCCGCCGGCTCCGGCGAAAAAACATTGATCGCCCCGCTTCGCCCGCGCAGCACTTCGCTGCCTTTTGATTCAAATTGGAAGCGCTGTTCGCAAAGTTTCATGGTGCGTTCCGCCACCAAAATTGCGGTGCCGCGCGTTTTGTTGAGTTGCTCCAGGCGCGCGGCGATGTTGACGTCGTCGCCGTAGACGGTGTAACTCAGCCGGTCCGGCGTGCCGACGAAGCCGCCGACCACGCTGCCGGTGTTGATGCCGATGCGCGCTTTTAATTTGACGCCGGCGGCGAACTCGTGTTTTTCCAGGCGCTGCTGGATTTCCAGCGCGGCGGCGACCGCGCTGCCGGCGTGGTCGGGGTCGGTGGACGGCAGGTTAAAACTGGCGAGAATCGCGTCCCCCTGGAAATAGCAGATCACGCCGCCGCGCCGCGCGATCGGCGCGTCCACCAGTTCAAAGTATTCATTTACCGTGGCGATCAACTCGCCCGGCGACATGCGCTCGGACACGCTCGTGAACGAGACCATGTCGGCGAACAAAATGGTCGCTTCGCGCGTTTCGGTCTGCGCGTTGATCAGCGGTCCCTCGGCCGCGGCGATGCGGTCGGCGATGCCGACCGGCACAAAGTGCGACAGGTTTTCGGCGGTGCTGCCCTCCACGATGGATTGAATCAGCAGATGGCGCGCGCGCGCGATGGCGAGGCTCAGCACCGCGGTCACCACCATTATGGAAATGATTTTGTCGACTTCGCCGCCGAGCAGCACGCTGTTGGATGTCAGGTATTCAACATAGTTGCGCGTGATCGCCGACTCCCCGCCCTCGGCGGAGACGGCGATGAACACCAGCGCGAGCCAGCCGGCCGCGCCGACCAGCCCGGCGAGCAGCACATAGCCGGGCTCAAAGCGCAATGCGCGCAGCGCGATGAAAATAAAAATGTAGAGAAGCGTCGGCGCTTTCAGGTAGAACGACGGCGGCTGCGCGTACTGCAGATGAAACGACCAGATCAGGCCGAGCAACAGCGCCATGTCCACCAGAATGGAAATCACCAAAAACCAAAACGGCAAACTGGTTTTGTAGGCCATCCACAGCCGCAGGCAGGTGAACGCCAGATACGCGCCGAGGAACGCCGGCACCGGCTCAAACGCGGCGCCGCTCGGCGCGGTTTTCGGCGCGGCGATATACAGCGCGGCGAATGAAGTGAGGATGGCGAGTTGTATCCAGCCGATCAGCCGCTCGCTGCCGTCCTGCTGGCGCGCGATCGCGACGCGAATTCGCGCCGGCAGCGCGCCGTATTTGACGCCGCCTTTGAACCAGGCGCGAAGCCGCGACAGCGCGCCGGCCGCGCTTTCGGCGGCGCCGCTCACTGACGGGGCCGGCGCGGACGCGCGCAAATCAGCGCGCGCATTTCATGTGCGCCCGGCTAGTTGGCGCGCAGTTGCCGATACGCATACCAAACGAAAGAAACCGCAACGGCGCCGTCAAGCGGATGCCACAGCAGCGGGATTTCCAAGACCGCCAAATTCACGATCACTCCGGCGAGGCCGGCGAGCGCCAGGTATTTGATGATCTTTTCATGCGCGTCGTTGTTGCCGCGCAACTGCAGCATTCCGATCATGATGCCGCCGAACAGCGCCATCAGCGGATTGATCCAGTCCCAGGCGTCCTCGTTTTTGATCAGCCAGTTGTTGCCGGCGACCAGCGCGGCGGTGATCAGCAGAATGACCGCCAGATATTTTTCAAGTTTTCCGGACATGCGGCCTCTACTCGCCTTGCGGCGCGAGAATGTCAATGACCAGCGCGCGCACCGGCGCGCCCGAGGTGTTTTCCAGCCAGTGCGTGAGTCCGCCGTGTTCAATGGCGAGTTCGCCGGATTTGAATTCCACCGGCGCGGGGTCGGTGCTGCGGTGCTCGGTCACCCGCCCGGAGAGAATGTAGGCGTAAGCGGGGCGCGCGGCGTGGCTGTGCTGCGCGACCACCGCGCCGGGCGCGAGCGTGATATAGCGCGCGCGCAATTTGTGCCCGGCCATGCCGGGGAATGCGCCGCCGAGTTCTATCAGCCCGGCGGTCTCCACCGACTCAATTCCGCGGCTTTCGGTCGGCCCGTTTAATTCGCGCGCGTCGGCGGAGAGCGCGGACACCAACAGCATCGGCAGCAGCGCGCGCGCAGTCCGCAAAGCGCCGCCGCAAGTGAAAGTTTTCATCGTGCCTCCCGGAGGTTCAGTGGGTTTGGATGTGCGTGCGGATGTTCAGGTATTCGCGCTCCAATTCCATGAAGCGCCGCCCGAGCATGCCGACCGGCTCGTAAAAGCGCGCCGATTTGGCGGCCTGCAGTTCGCCGAAAAACTTTCCCGCCCACGGCAGCAAATGCCGCGCAAAAAAGCGCCGCTCGCGCGCGTCATCGGCGCCGGCCGCGGGAATGATTTGCGCCATGTTTTCGCACAGCGCGGCGATGTGGTCTTCCGGATCGTTGCGGCGCGCGCAGGGCGTGATGCCGAGCGCGCGCAAATCGCCGCGCAAATCGCTCAGCGGCTGGCGCATCAGGAAGCCGGTCAGATGCCACGAGCCGAACGGCACCACCTGGCCGCGGCCGGGCCCGATGAACAGGTCGTGGTATTCGTTTTGCAGAAGCCCCAAATCCGCGCCGGCCGCGCCGCGGAGTTGCTGCCAGGCGCGGCTGATTTCATCGCGCCCGTCGCCGCGCGCGCGCGGCATTTGGATGCGCGCCAGCGAATCGAGCAAATCGCGCGACGGCGGCGAACCGAGCAGGGCGGCGAGGACCGCATAGGTGTCGGCGCGCAACCGCCGCTCGTCGTTCATTGCCGAAAGCCCGCGGCCGCGGTCGGCGGCCGCCGATGCGGCTTCACTCATCCCGCGCTCCGGTTATTTGGAAAAACTCCTCGCTCATGGAAAATTCACCCTAGCAAAATTCGGCGGCGGATGTCAAGCGGTTTTTTTCGGCGCTCCCTTGGGGCCGCCGCGCTCATTCAAAGCGGATCGTGTCTTCAATCACCAGCGACACGCCGAGAGACTGAATGCGCAGCGTCATGTCCAGCGGAATTTCCCCGCCGGCGCGCGCGCTTCCGTCCGCTTCCGCCTTGCGCAGCGCGGCTTCTATTTCCCGCTGCGAAGTGATGCCGACCTTTTTCAAAAATTTTCGGATTTGCATGTTGATGGATTCTTCGTTCATCGGTTTCTCCGGTTGCAAACGCGCGCCGCCGCCGCGCGCGGGAAGGCGGATTGCGGCGAAGTGGGCTATCATTGCCGGGCGACACGCCCCGCCGACAACCCCGCTTACTACTATGCCACAACCCCGCCCCGCCCCGCCGCCCGCGCCGGCGCGCCCGCGGATGAGCAGCGCGGGCCTGGAATCCATTCACCAAGTCAACTCGCGCAATCAATTCGGCGGCGAGGAGCGCATCAGCGTGGTCGGCGAGTTGCCGCTGACCATCAAGGTGGACGGGCGCGAGTTGGTGACCCTGATGACGCTCGGCACGCATCCGGAAACGCTGGTGCTCGGCTACCTGCGCAACCAGACTTTGTTCGAGCGGCTGGAGGAGATTGAATCGGTCAGCGTGGATTGGGAGCGCGAAATCGCCGAAGTGCGCACGGCCGCCGGCAACGGCGTGCGCCGCGCCGGGGATTTGACGCGCACCATTACCACCGGCTGCGGGCAGGGCACGATTTTAAGCTGCACGCTGGACAAACTTTACGACCACCGCCTGCCGCCGCGCAAAATCCTGCAGTCCGACATTTACCGCACGCTCGCGCAGGTCGCGCGCCACAACAAAGCCTACCGCCTCGCCGGCTCGGTGCACGGCTGCGGGCTGTGCCGCGCCGGCGAAGTGCTGATGTTCATAGAGGATGTCGGCCGGCACAACGCGATGGACGCCATCGCCGGCGAGATGTGGCTGCTCGGCATGCGCGGCGATGACAAAATTTTTTACACCACCGGCCGGCTCACTTCGGAAATCGTAATGAAGGCCGCGCTGATGGGCATCCCCGCCCTGATCTCGCGCAACGGCGCGACCCACATGGGCTTGGAACTCGCCGAAGAACTCGGCGTCACGCTGATAGCGCGCGCCAAGAGCCGGCGGTTTGTGGCGCTGAACGCGGAGAACTTGGTGTTTGACGCGGTGCCGGAGGGGCGGCGCGGGGAGAGGGGGTGAGGCGGGCGGCGGCGGAATATCTCTTCCGCCGCTGAAAGTTCCGCGTGTGCTAATTCATGGTTTGCGGAGATTGTAGGTTTCATCAGTTAGAAACCACTTCCCTCCCCGAGTCCGCGATTTCTTTGACGGTTTTTTTCGAGATGGTAGGCTTCTGCGTTCGACTTTCTGGCAATTTTCCAGTTCCCGCAAGGCGTTCCACACATAGCCATCGTTCGGCTGGTTCCCACGAAACAGCCCCAAGGCCTTGCTTATTTCGGCCCCTGTCATCCCAGTGTTCTGATTTTGCACCATGGCATCCATTACCGCTTCTTGCAACTGGAAAACGCCATGGCGGGCGAGTTGTTTTATTTGCATCTGATTACCTCCAAGGAATAGATTGTATTTCAATAGTGAATTCTAACCCAAACTCCGTCCCCACCACACCACCCACGCGCAGAGGGCGGGGCACCCAGCCCCGCCTTCACATACAAAACGCCTTGTAAAGCGCCTCGCCCAGTTTTTTTCCGTTCTTTTTCCAGCCTTCGCCGTCTTGTTTTTGTTCAAAGGCCATCACTTCCTTCTTTGCCAGGTCGGGGCTCGGGACTGCGCGGTCCAGGTTGGTGCGCACCCATTTGACCTTGTAGCCGGGGAAGCCGGAGCGGACGACCGCGCCTTTGAGCATGCCGACATGCTGGATGGTGACGCCGCGGGTGTCCGAGCGCTTTATGGCGATGCGGTCGCGCTCGTTCATGTCGTCGCGGATGGTTGCCGCGTTCGGACCGGTTTTGTCTTTCGCCACCACTTCTTTGTCGGAAACTTCAAACACCGTTTCTTCCACCAGCCAATACCGCCTCATCTCGCTACCCTCCGCTATGCGCAATGGAATGGACTACCGAGCGCGTATTATACCCAAACCCGCAAACAACTGAAAATGGGGGGCATGATGATTTTGGGCGATCTTCGGGAAAATCACAGGGAACGAATGCCTTGTGATTGCAGAAGGAGATAGAGTAGGTTCGGGGGGTATACACCCCCCCAAACCCAATGGACACTTAAATTAACAGGCAAAGGAATCCGATCAACAAGCCTAAAATACAGAAGTTGTATGTCAGCTTGATCACTTCGTCCAGTAACCCATTAATCAACTTTAAGTGCTCTAGGAGGTTTTTCATTTTGATATGCCTCCAGCATGTAACGTTATGGGAGCAAACGCAACGCACCTCCAAAGTAAGCAGAAATCTGCTATGCTCCGAAAGTAGCCACGGATGACGCCCACGAAAGGCCGTGGATCCATGGCTAGCATCTCCCGAAATAAACTAGCCGACGCGCGACAATTACACGCTATTTTAAGTGGCTTGTCAAACCCTGCCAGTCAAAAAAATGCACAAACTCTCCCTCGTCCTAATCACCCGCGACGCCGCGCATCTTCTCCCCGACGCCTTAAAGTCCGGCGCGTTTGCCGATGAGACCCTGGTGCTGGACAGCGGCTCGGCCGACCAAACCCTCGGCGTCGCCAAAGCCCACGGCGCGCGCGTGGAGCGGCACGAGTGGCTCGGGTTTGGCGCGCAGAAGCACAAGGCGGTTTCGCTCGCCGCGCATGACTGGGTGTTCGTGCTGGACGCGGACGAGCGCATCACATCGGCGCTGCGCGACGAAATACTGGACGCGCTGCGGCATCCGGCGGCGGACGCGTATCTGGTGCCGCGTCTGAACGAATTTTTCGGCAAGGTCGTAAAGACCTGCGGCATGTATCCCGATTACAGCATCCGCCTGTTCAACCGAAAACGCGCGCAGTTTGACGACGCCCCGGTGCACGAGCGGGTGCGCGCCGCCGGCGGCGAGCGCTTTCGCGTCGCAAAAATGCAAAATCCGATGATTCACCTCGCGTATGACAGCGTGGAACAATTCATCACCAAACAAAACCGCTACGCCGGACTCAGCCGAAAAAACCCGAGCGTGTTCAAGGCGCTGTTCTCGCCGCTGTGGACATTTCTTAAACTCTACATTCTCAAGCGCGGCTTTGCCGACGGCTGGCGCGGGTTTGTGATTTCCAAACTCTACGCGCAATACACCTTTTGGAAATACATCCGGTGAACATCCTTCTCCTCAAATTCCGGCACATCGGCGATGTGCTGATTTCCACGCCGCTTTTGGAAAACCTCGCACACCACTACCCGGGCGCGCAAATTGATTACGCGCTCAACAAGGACTGCGCCGAGATGGTCGCCGGCAACCCGCATGTGCGCGACATCATCCAATACGACCGCGCCAAAATCAAAAAACAAAACTTTCTGGCGCGCGTTGTTTCCGAATTGCGTTTTGCGCGGCGCATTCGCCGCCGCAAATACGACCTGGTCATCAGCCTGACCGAGGGCGACCGCAGCGCGCTGCTCGCGCTGTTGTGCCGCGCGCCGAAGCGCTTCGGCTTTCGCCCGCCCAAGGGGCTGTTCCGCATGCTGCCGGTCTATCACCGCACCGGCACCTGGCAGCGCACGCACATGATTGAAAAGGACCTGCAGTTTATTCCGATGCTCGGCAAGCAGATCGTCAGCAGAAAAGTTTCCATGTATTACGCCAGGGAAGACGAAGACGCGGCCGCCGACCTGATCACGCGGCACAAACTCGGCAAGTTCATTCACCTGCATGCGGTTTCGCGGTGGATGTTCAAATGCATCGCCGACGCCACCATGGCGCGCGTCATAGACCACTGCGCGGCGCGCGGCTATTCAGTCGCGGTGACCGCGTCGGCGGATCCGGCCGAGATGGAAAAGACCGCGCGCATTCTTGCGCTGTGCGAAAGCGCGCCGCTCAACCTCGCCGGCAAACTCACGCTGAAACAAGTAGGTGCGCTCAACCGCCGCGCCGAGATGTTCATCGGCGTGGACACCGCGATCATGCATTTAAGCGCGGCGAACGACACGCCGGTTTTTGCGTTCTTCGGGCCCAGCCCGGCGCGCGCCTGGGGTCCGCGCGACAACGATGAGACCACCGACGCCACCTACCCGGAAAAAAACGGCATTCAGCGCATGGGCAAACACATGGTGTTCTCCGAGAGCCGCGCCTGCCAGCCCTGCGTCAGCGACGGCTGCAACCATTCCAAGATCAGCGACTGCCTGATGGACATGGACTTCGCGCGGATTCGCGGGTGCATTGACGGGATGCTGGAGGAGGGGGCGGCGCGTTAAAGCCGCTCGTGCAGTCCGTGGCGGATTCCATCGGACGCATCAAATTTGTGCTCGATGATTTTGTAGAGCGAGTCGTCTTTCTTTTCGTATTTCCGGAAAAGCGCGTATGCGACCAAATCAGCGAGTTGAATCAGGCGCGTGGCTTTGGAGTCGGCGAACAGCGGCACCTCCGCCATGTTGCCCGATTGGTGAACTTCGGGTTTGCACCATGCTTGAATGGATTCCTCCGCGCGGGATTTGTCGCACACCAGCAGGCCGCGCTGGGGGTTGTCGCAGCGCCGGAACCGCCGCGCCAAAAAACGGTCAAACATGCCGATGACCTGCTTAAGGGTGGCGCGCACCGGATCCTCCGGCGCAATCGCTTCCTTCCTGACAACCGAAGCGAAGATCCGGTAGTGGTCGCCGTCAATCAGGCGCAACGCGTCTGCGATTGCGCCGCGGCGCGCTTTCGTTTGGATTTTGCCCCAGGCGTATCTGCCGTTCCACATCGGATAACCGTGAAGTTCCTCCGCTCCGAGTCCGTATTGGTCAAAAGATTGCGCGATTTCTTCCATGCGCTTTGACAGCACGCGCGTCTTTCGCTCAAAAACGGTGACGCCCGCCAGAATAAAGTGCTGCTGTTGGAGGCGGTCCGGGTTGCCCGACTCATCCACATAAAGAAAAAACATTGGGGCGCTCTCCGTGCGTTGGAATTAAGAAGGATGCGGGGGAAAGAGCAACCTGTGCTCAGCGAAGTCGCAGAATGCAAGATCGCCAGCCCTCTGGGGGTTGTTTCCGCCGCACCCGAATCATCACCCATTCGCTCCTGCGTGTCAAGTGTTTTGCGGCATTTTTTGACTATTTTTTACCCGCTTAAAATGCCCTTGAAAACAAGGGTTCTTGCCGCCAATCCGCGAAAAACCGCCCCACCCCCCACCACGCTATAATCCCCAAACCCCGCGCCACCCCCGCCACAAAAAAATGGAAACCCCCTCCCTAAACATCAAACTCGTAATCGCCAACCTCGCCGGAGGCGGCGCCGAGCGGGCGGCGTTGTTGTTGGCGGAGTGCATGACGGAACTCGGGCATGACGCGGAGATTATTTTGTTTGAGGATGTGGTCGCCTATGATGTGCCGGCGGGGGTCAGGGTTTCTTGTTTGCGCGGCGCCGGCAAGGGCGGGTGGTTTCGCAGCCGGGCGCGGATGCGGGCGCGGGCGTTGCGGGAGCATTTGCGCGGGCGGAAAGTTGATCTGACCATCGCGTTTATGCTGCACGCGCAGCGCGCCTGCAAGTTGGCCGGCGCGCCGCATTTGTGGAACCGCATCGGAAACGCGCTCGGCGGGGAAATTCGCGCGGAGAAAACCGCGCGGCGCGCGCGGCGGCTGCTGCAAAAATCGCGGCGCGTGTATGACGGCGCGAATGTCGTGACCATTTCAAAGGGAGTCGCCGACGATTTGCTCGCGCTTGGCATTCGGCCGAAAGCGGTGCGCGTGGTGCACAACCCGGCAGACATCGCCGGCGTGCGGCGGCAGGCGCGCGCGTTTGTTCCGGAGGAGGGCGAATACATCGTGCATGTCGGGCGGTTTCACGAGCAAAAGCGCCACGACCTGCTGGTGAAGGCGTATCGCCAATCCGGCATCCCGCAAAAGTTGCTGCTGCTCGGGGACGACACGCTGCCGACCGCGGAAAAAACCCGCGCGCTGGTCGGCGAATTGGGGCTGCGCGAGCGGGTGATCTTCAAGGGGTTTGTGCGCAACCCGTATCCGTATATTCAACACGCGAAGGCGCTGGTGCTGTGTTCCGATTACGAGGGATTCGGGCTGGTGCAGACCGAGGCGCTCGCGCTCGGCGTGCCGGTGGTCAGCACCGACTGCGTGTCGGGCCCCGCGGAAATTTTAACCGGCGAACTCGCCGCGTTTCTGTCGCCGCCCGGGGACGCCGGCGCGCTCGCCGCGAACATTGCAAAAGTCATCGCAAACCCGCCGGAAATCACCGCCGAGCATGCGGAGCGGTTTGATGTTAAAATCTGCGCGCGCAAATACCTGGCGCTGCGCGAAACTTCCGCCGAATAAAAATGCTCCCCGTCATTCAAGCGCTGTGGATTGGCCGCCCTTTGTCGCAGTTGGAAAAACTGTGCATCCGCTCCTTCCTGCATCACGGGCATGAATTTCATCTGTATGTCTATGACGATGTGCCGGGAATTCCCGACGGCGCCGAAGTAAAAGACGCGAATGAAATTCTTCCCGAAAGCGAAATTTTCCGGCTGAAGGAGGGAAATTACATCGCCCCGTTCAGCGACTGGTTTCGCTACGCGCTTTTGGCGAAGCGCGGAAACTTCTGGGTGGATATGGACACGGTTTGCGTCGCGCCGTTTGATTTTCCGGAGGAGATCGTGTTTGGCGCGAGTTACGACGGCTATCCGCCCGGCGTGCTGAAATTTCCCATCGGGCATCCGTGCGTTCTCGCCATGGAAAAATCCTGCCGGAATTACGGCGAGGAAATGCCGTGGGACGACGCGGCCGACAAAAAAGCCAAGCGCAAAATCCGGCGGCGCGGCGCGGACAAATCGGCGGCCGGCTACCTCGCGTTTGGCAGCGTGCCGGTATTCACCAAAGCGGTCCGCCATTTTGCGCTGGAAAAATACGCGAAGCCGTTTATGTGCTTTTACTCCATCAATCATTTTTCGCGCATGCATGTGTTTGACCGGAGTTTTGCCGGCGGCATTCGCCTGTACAAGGACGCTTATGCGCTGCACATTTCCAACGCGAATATGACCGGCATTCACGCGCTGGACAAGAACGCGGATTTTGACGCGGACTCGCTGTTTGAGCAGTTGAAAGCCAAATACGGGGTTGCGCCCGCGCCGAACGCGCGCAAAATCGGCGAGGCGGAAGTGCATGCGATTTTTGCGCGCTCCGAAGAGGCGCCGAAAATTCGCAGCAGAAAACGGCGGAAGAAACGCGCGGCGCAGGCGCTCGTTTTGTTGTCGGCGTTTTGCGCGGCGAGTTTTGTCGCGGGGTGGTTTTTCGGGTGAGGGCGGACTGCCCGGGTGGGCAGTCCGCGTTGGTTTCACCCCCGAACTTCCAGCGCTCGGTTGAGCCCGAGCCAATACAACTCCTCATCGCTCAACTGGCTGGTGTTTTCAAAAACGAGTTCGGCGAAGTCATTCACATCGATGATCTCGATCGGCTTTTCATCATCCGCTTTCGCAAGTTTCAGTGCTGCTTTGTCGGCTTCACTGGTGGTCACGATGAT
Organism: Gammaproteobacteria bacterium; assembly: GCA_028066695.1. Classification (GTDB taxonomy): domain Bacteria; phylum Pseudomonadota; class Gammaproteobacteria; order Arenicellales; family Poriferihabitantaceae; genus JAHRAW01. The sequence continues at coordinate 39,043 of JALCBG010000005.1, forward strand.
GCCGTTGTCGCCAGGGTCCATGGACTTGCGCAGTTGCTCCACCGCATCCACGCCAAGTTTTCCGAGGTCCGCTTGATAGCACTTGACTTGGACGCGCACGAGGACATTGCCCGGCAATTTCGCCATCAAGTCAGTGTCTGCTCCCCGGGGCGCATTTCGCTTGCTGAGTTGTTCGATGCCGGGGAAGTAGCACGAAAGAAGCGCTTGCACGGCGATCTCGAGTTGCTTTTCGTTGACACCGGGAATGGCGCCTGCCTTGAGTTTTCTGATATACATTTTCAGAAGGTTCTTGGTTTTCCTGGGGTTCACTTTTTGCTGGTACCTGTCCGGATTTTCGATGGCCTTTTGAGCGAACTTGTACGGAATTCCGAAAACCGACATCCGCCCTTTCAGCGAGGCATACAGTTTCGCCGAGAGTTGCTCCCGAGGGATCGCATGACCGTCGAAAGCGTATTCGACGCGGACCCAGTGCGGATAGCCATTGCTGTTGTTTGCGAGTTTCTTTTGGAAAGAATACCCGCCTTTGACTTTTCCGAAAAACACATTCTGGCCAGAGGGGACAGCGATGATGTCCCCCTTTTTGATGTTGATGAAGCGGTTGACGATTCCAACCTGTTGTCCGACAGAGCGCGACCCGGTGCCCGGGTAGTGTTTCTCGAACTTCTGCTGGAGTTTTTCCCAGTTGCAGCCAACGAAAGCATTGAGGTTGCCGAGGTCGGGCCAGCCGATTGCGGCCATCCCGTTTTCTAAAAACTCCTCGATGCGGTCGATCCCGTTCGGTTTCGGGCGCACTGCCCATGCATTTTTTGAAGTCATTTGAATTACCATTTGTTGATTGGATAAAGAAAATAAAATTTGATTCCCGCGCAAACCAAAATACGCGGTCGGCTATAATACCAAATCCACCGCCGACTTCCCCCCATGAACTCCCCCCAAAAACCCCTGGTCTCCATTGTCATGGCCGCCTATAACGAAGAGGCGCATATCGCCGATGCGATTCGCTCGGCGTTGGCGCAGACTTTCGGCGATTTTGAATTGATTGTGGTCAATGACGGATCCACCGATTCCACCGTGGAAATCATTCGCTCTTTTCGCGATGCGCGCATCCTCTGTATTGACAACCGCGAAAATAAAAAACTGCCGGCGGCGCTGAATGCGGGGTTGGGAATCGCCCGCGGAAAATACATCGCGCGCGCCGATGCGGACGATATTAATGTTCCGCGCCGTTTGGAAATGCAGGTTGCGTTTCTGGAAAAACACGGCGAAATCGGCGTTTTGGGCGGCGCGTATTTGCTGCTGCCGCCGCACAAAAAATGCGCGCGGCGTTTTCCAAAAACCCACGATGAATGCATGCGAAAACTCGCGCACACTCCCTGCGTCGCACATCCGACCGTGATGATGCGCGCGTCCGCGCTTGGAAATGTCCGCTACAACGGCGACTACATTCTCACCGAGGATTTTCGGCTGTGGGTGGATCTGGCGAAAAGCGGCGTCCGCTTCGCCAATCTGCCGCAGGTGCTGGTGCAGTACCGCGAATCCGCGCCCGACCCGCGCAAAAAACCGGGCGAGGAGAAAATCCAGCGGGATTTTTGCGCGCATATTCTGGGGGAAAGCGGCGTGATGCGCGAATTCGCCGATGTGCTGGCGTGGCTGTATGAATGGAGCGGCGCGCCGCGCACCCTGCAAGTCTGCCGCGTTTCGGCGTTTTGCGACGCGCTGGGGGAGAAGCGGTTTTACTTTATGAAGATCATCGCTTCGGTGTTTCGGCGGCGCAGCCGGGAACTGGAGCACCGGCGCGGGGATCGGGTGCGGTGGAATTTGTTGGCGCATTACTGGGCGGGCCGCGCGCGGGGAAACTGATGGACTTCAAAACCCAATACCTGCGGGGTCTGCATGCGCGGTTGCTGGAACTGATGACCGAGTTTGACGAGTTTTGCCGCCGGCACGAACTGGTCTACTGGCTGGACTTCGGCACGCTGCTCGGCGCGGTGCGCGAGAAGGGGTTTATCGCCTGGGACGAAGATGTGGATCTCGCCATGCCGGCGACGCATTTCGCGAAACTGATCGCGCTCGGCGAGCGCGGCGAACTGCCGCCGAACCTGGCGCTGTGGCTTCCGCCGCGCACCCGCTTTTATTTCAAGGAGAAAAATATTTTGGCGCGGATTGTGGACCGGAACAGCCGCTACCACGACGCCGCGCGCAAACCCAACCGGCAGACCGATGACGGCGTGCATATGGACATTTTCGCGGTGTGGACGCTGCCGGAAGCGCGCTTTCCCGCGCTGCGAAAGGCCGCGGCGTATTTCGCATGCGACTGGGAGCGCGCGGCGAATCCGGCGGTGCGGCTGGTGAAGTCGCTGCTGAACCGGCGGCTGCGCGCCGCCAAAATCGCGACCGCGATGTTCAAGCGCAACTCGGTCGCGCTGGAGAATGCCGCGCATTTGCAGCACGGCGCGTGCCTGCAGGCGTGGCGCAAGGACGAGGTGTTTCCGCTCGCGGAAAAAGAATTTGCCGGGCGAAAATTTCCGGTGCAAAAAAACTTTCACGAGTATCTTTCGGCGGTCTACGGGGATTACATGACTCCGCCGCCGCCGGCCGAAAGGGAGCCGGTGATTTTGCGGTTTTTTGACATTCGGCCGCGGGACGGCGCGGACACTTGCGGCGACTCCGGCGCTTCCGGGGAGCCGAAAAAAATCCGGGTGTATATCGGCGGGATTTTTGATTTGTTTCATGTCGGCCATTTGCGCGCAATCCGCGCGGCGCGCGCGCTCGCCACCGAGCGCGGCGCGGAGGCGCACTTAATCGCCGGAGTCGGCAGCGACGAAAGCGCGGCCGAATACAAACGCCGCCCGGTGATTCCGTTCGCGCAGCGCATGGAACTGGTCGCCGCGATTGACGGCGTGGACGAGGTGATTGAGGGGCCGAACTACGCGGACGCGGAGTTTTACAAGAAGCACCGGATTGATCTGCATGTGCAGGGGGATGATCCGGCCGGCATGGATTTTTATGCGCCGGGCAAAAAACTCGGGGTGATGCGGTTTGCCGGGCGGCAGGAGATCACTTCGTCCACGGAGATTATTGGGGAGATTTTGGAGAGGGGGGAGTGAGGGCGGTTTGGGGTAAGATGTCGCTCCCTTTCTTTCACACTCCAACGGGAGAATCCAATGACTACTCCAAATATCTTTGATTTCGCAAAATCCGAACTTTCGCAAGATGCCGTGCTGGCGTATATGCTGAAATGGGCAGACCCTATTCACGCCCATGCAAAAGAGACTCGCGCCATGCACAACCTTGGCAAGGATTTTTTGCGCACGCTTTTGGACTGCACTAGGAAAGGTCTGCCCAAAAGGATGCGATTCAAGAAAATTTCTGTCGAAGGGCAGATGAAGACGAGAAAAATTCCGGAGAAAAAGGGTCCTGGAATCGTCGATGTCCAAGTGGAAGTGAACGACTCAATCTGCTTGCTGATTGAGGACAAAGTTTTCGCTGAGCGACATGGCGAGCAGATCAAGCGCTACACCAAGTACGCCGACACCGAGTGCAAAGATGTTCGCCCGATATATCTCAAAACGGGCAACGAATCGCCGCACACTCGGAGGCCGACGGAGAACATTTGCTTTGAACGCAATGGCGGGTACTTCTACCGCAAAGACTTGCTTCGCGTACTGAACAGGCACACCAAAACCGGCATCAGGTTCATCAACGACTTTCGCTTGCATCTGCAAAAAATGGAAGATGCCACTCAGAATTTCCTTGGAATTCCGGTGGATAAGTGGGACTGGAACGAGTACGAGGGCTACTACATTGCCCTGGAAAACACGCAAGGCATGGACTGCAACGGCTGGGGCTCAGTCAGCCGGGCAGGCACCCATGCCTTCTGGACTTCCGGCCACGAAAACACGAAGAGGGTCAAATGCGGTGTTTATCTGCAAATCGACCCAGACCACAGTGTGTCGATTCGCTGTGCTGCGCGCCCGGCAGACGGAAAGACCAAGGTTACCCCGGCGCTTCGCGAGTACATGTTCGGCAAAGCCGAAACCCGCCTTTCCAAATTCCGCGGAATGCGATTGGAATGGTGGGGCAAAGTGGGAAAGACCGCCGGCATCGCAAAAGTCCACTTCATCCCGAAAAAGGGCGGCGCCTACATGGTGCTGAATGGGAATGGCACGGTTAATTTCCCCAGGACCGTGAACCGGCTGAAGAAAGCGGTGCGACTCGTCGAAGCGGTTAGCAAATGACCGCTGGGAGGGCTGCCCGGAATGTTCCGGGCAGCCCGCTTTGATTGCAACTTCGGTTTGGTTCAGATTTTGTGGAGCATTTGCTGCCAAATTGTTTCGGTAAGCCCCCTCTCATCAGGATCGCGGACGCGTTCTACAGCGCCCCTCGGGTATTTGTCTCTCCATTCACGCACAAGCCTACTTTCATAATAGGCTTCCACAGCTTCATCCATATCTGAAGAGCGGACTTCATGGAGTGGGCATTCGAAAAAATTGGTGATTTTGAATTTCGTGTATTTCCCCGGGTCTCTTTGAGATGCACTTTCTTTTCGCTCGCCTTTGATTTCGCCGAGATAAAGACGTGTTTGACCATGATAGTCTTGAGAACTAGAGTTCCGGACCAAAACAAGATCTTCGTCTTTCATGTGAAAAAATCCTCCGACAGATTCTCTGATCTGGAGGGATTCTTTGTAGGTTTTCGAGTCGATACCGATGATACCTTCTTGATAGCAAAAACCGAACGCATTTTTCCCGCCCGGCAGCAGGTTCATTCGCCAAATTCCACGCATTTTTTCCTCCAAATTGGTTAATGAAAAAATTTAAATGTGACAGAAACCCCCTCACCACACACCCTGCATAATACCCCAAAATGAACCTAGCCTTCGCCCTCTTCACCTACTCCTCCCACAGCGGCTTGAGCCGCGACGCGGTCGCGATTGCGCGCGCGTGCGAGGAGGGCGGGCATCGGGTTCGCGTGTATGCCGGCGAAATTCGCGACGGCGGGTTGCGCGCGGCGGGGCTGGATGCGCAACTGGTTGCGCCGCCGTTTGGCGCGCGCAGCAATTACCGCAAGAACCGCGCGTTCGCGGCGCGGTTGCCGGGGGCGGCGGCGGAGTTTTCGCCGGACTTGATTGTCGGTTTCAACAAAATGCCGGGGCTGGATGTCTATTACGCCGCGGACGCGGCGTTTGCGGTCAAGCGCAGCGAGCGCGGGTTTTTGTACCGAATGACGCCGCGCTGCCGGCAGCATTTTGCGTTTGAAAAGGCGGTTTTCGGGCGCGAATCAACGACCGAGATTTTGATGATTTCGCGCGCGCAGATCGCCGTGCATCAGCGTTTTTACGACACGCCGGCCGAGCGAATGACGCTGCTGCCGCCGGGGATTTCGCGCGAACATATTATTGGGGCCGGCTATGATGCGGCCGCGCGGCGCGCGGCGTTTCGCGCGGAACTGGGAATTGCGGATACCGACAAGGCGCTGCTCGCGCTCGGCTCGGGGTTTCGCATCAAGGGACTGGAGCGGACGCTGCGCGGACTTGCCGGGTTGCCGCCGGCGTTGGCGGCGCGAACGCATCTGTGGGTGGTCGGCGAGGACAACGCCGCGCCGTTTGAAAGGCTCGCGCGCAAACTCGGCGTGGGCGCGCGCGTTCGGTTTTTCGGCGGGCGCGACGACGCGCCGGAGTTTTTGCTGGGCGCCGATGTGCTGGCGCATCCGGCGCATTTGGAAACCGCGGGCAAGGCGATTTTGGAGGCGATGGTTTCCGGGCTGCCGGCGCTGGTCAGCGACGCCTGCGGGTATGCGAACTATGTGCGCGAGGCGGACATGGGCGAAGTGATTGCGTCTCCGTTTTCGCAGGAGGCGTTCAACTTAAAGTTGCGCGAACTGTTGGAATCCGAGCGCGAGGTGTGGCGCGCGCGCGGGCGGATATTTGCGCGCGGCGCGGACATTTACGACATGCCGCTGCATGCGCGGCGGCGGATTGAGGAGATTGGAGCGGCGCGTCAGTCGTAACTGCGAAACAGCGTGCGAAACCACCACATTTTTTTCCAGTTGCGGCGCTGCGGGCGCGCGGGGCCGCGCGCGTCCCGGAAATTGCGCTTGGTCACTTCCCACTTAAAGTTCAGGAACATGCGGCTGTGCCCGGCTTCGGCGCCCCATACCAGCAACTCGGAATGTTTGCGGCAGTCCAGCCGCGCGTTGTGCGCGCCGTCGCGCACCAGCGTATGCCACGACTTGTCGCGGTTGATGCGCTCGTTGTAGGCGAAGTAATATTTTCGCGGCAGGTATCTTTTCCAGGTGCCGTGGTATTTGAAGAAGTTGACCAGGCGGTAGTCCTCCTCGCCGTATGCGCCGGCGTATTCCTCGTCGTAGCCGTAAAGCCGCAAAAAGCGCGCGCGCGACACCAGAAAGTTGTTGCCGTGCCCGGAGCGGCCGTGTTTTTTTCCGTCTTGGTGGCGGAATTGGTAGAAATTTTTGCCGGGGTTGCGGCGCGCAATCATGTGGCGCAGCGTGTGTTCGGGGAATTCGTAGTCCAGATCGCACAGCAAAATCTTGTCGGATTTTGCGTAGACCGCGCCGAGGTTGCGCGCGCCGGGTTGGTTCCACAAAATGTCGTCGGTGATGCGCAGCCAGGTCATGTTTAAATCCAGATCGGGGATTTCAAAACGCAGCGGCGAGCAGTCGTCCACGATGACGAAGTGCATGCGGTCCAGCACATCGGGGGCGTAGTTGGCGTATTTGCGCAGCAGGCCGAGCAGAACATCCGGGTTCGCCTGGTCAAAATAAAAGTGGATGATGTAGGTGAGGCGGATGTGCTGGCTGTCCTGCGGGTGGAGTTTGTCCGCGGACGGCTCGGTGAAGACGAAATCTTTGCGTTCCATTTTTAATTAAAGATTTTTAAGGGGAGGTTTTTCGCGGGAGTTTTGGCGCGGGGGAATGGTAGCACGCGGCGAAAGATTACCGCGCGAGTTCGGCATACAGCGCCAGGGTTTTTTCCATCATCGCGGAAAAGGACAGGCGTTCGCGCGCGAATTGATAGGCATTTTGCGCGAGTTTTTCGCGCAATGCGGCATCGCCGGCGAGGCGCAAAACCGCGTCGGAAAGCGCGGCGGCGTTCGCCGGCGGGACGAGCAGGCCGGTGTCAAAGTCGCGAACCAGTTCGGGCAGGCCGCCGGTGTTGGCGGCGATGACCGGTTTGGCGCATGCGAATGCCTGCGGCGCGACGCGCGACTGCGCCTCCACGCCGGTGGAGGCGATGACCGCGAAATCGGCGAGGCGGAGAAAGTCGGCGATGTCGGCGCGGTAGCCGGTCATGGTGAAGTTCGCTTCCAGTTTGCGGCGGCGGACTTCGGCGCGCAATTCGCGTTCCAGTTCGCGCGTTCCGGTGCCGGCGCCGATTAGGAAGAAGCGCAGGTTCGGGTTTTCTTTCAGCGCGAGGTCGGCGGCTTCCAGATAAAAACGCTGGCCCTTGTCGGCGCGGATCATGCCGATGTTGACGATTACGGTTTCTTCGGGGCGAATGTTAAATTCGGCGGAGAGTTTTTCCGTGGAGTTTTCGTTTTCACTTTGCGGTTTATATTCCGCCAAATCCACGCCTTCGCCGATGACGGTGATTTTTTCGGCGGCGACTCCGAGCGCGGTCAGTTGCGTTTTGATGGCGGCGGCGGCGGCGATGATGTGCGAGCAGGATTTGCGGTAACTGCGGCTGCGTTTTATCGGCGCGGTGATGTGGCGGCTGCGCACCAGCGGTATGCCGCTCCAAAACGCGAACAGGCACAGCGAGGAGTCGCGCCCGCCATGGGTGTTAATAATGTCAATGCGATGCGCGCGGCAAAACCGCCAAATTTTTGCGGCGACATCCAGCCGCCAGACTTTGCGGAAATCCACCGCGAGCAGATTTGCCGCGCCCATTTTTTTTGCGCGTTTAAACAACTCGCTGCCGGGGTGGCATGCGAGATGGGAAGTGTGATGGTTTTCGTTCAGATGGTTGTGCTCCAAAAGCGTCCGGTATTCCTGCCCGCCCCAGTTCATGCCGCATTCGGTGTGCAGGATATTCATGACTGCCGGGGATTCATGCCGGGCGGCGCGACAGGTCCAGCGGGACGACCGGGCGGAGAATGCGGCGCGGGTGTTCGGTCTCTTTTAAGTAGGTGACGCTTTTGTAGTAATCGTCCAGCGCGACAAACACGCCGTTTTCCTGCGCCCATTCCTGCATTTCGTTATTGCAACTGTGCTCCCACGACAGCAATTCCACGCGCCATTTTTTGGCGTGCAGGCGCATCAGGTCGTCCAAAAAATCGCTGTTGCCGCTCAGCAGCACCGCGGCGCCCGGCGCGTCAAGGTGGTTGTTGCGGTCGAGCAGCATGTTGGGGTGCAGTTTCTCGCCGGCGGCGACATTGTGGAGTTGCGCGAGGACGTTTTGGAAGGCGCGGTTGATTTTTCCGGAGGCGGTGGTGCGGTAAATCGGCCGCCCGGCCTGCGCCAGCAACAGCAGGTTCTGAAAATCAATCCGCACCTGCCGCCGCGCCGCCGCGCCCTCGCGCGCCACCGCGACATCCTGCGCGCCGGTGTAGAGATTGAGGTTGTCCCAGTAGAGGAAGGTTTTTTGCATTTTGGCAGGGGAAGTTGGGGGGAGGGGGAATTATACGCGGGGATTTCATGCCGGGTGGCGGGCCGCGCCGAGCGGTTTCGCGCGGCGAATTACGCGCGGTTTCACCGCGAAAGTGACATGGTCGTAGTAGTCCTCCAGCGCGGTAAATTTGCCGTTGTCCCGCGCCCATTCTTTCATTTGGCGGTGGCAACTGTGCTCCCACGCGAGCACTTCCACGCGCCAGCCTTTGTTGTGCATGCGCTCCAAATCGGCGCGGAAGCCGCCGTCTCCGGACAGCAAAACCGCGGTGCCGGGGTTGCTCTCGTGGTCGCAGACATCGCGCAGCATGTTGTTCTGCAGTTCCTCGTCCACCCCGACTTCCTTGCCTTTGACGGTGCGGTGCGAAAGCCGCACTTTGACATCCTGCCGTTCCAGCGATTTCCAGATATCCCGGAGTTCCGGCGGGATGGAGCCGACCGCGACCGCCCGGGAAATCGGGCGGTCGGCGTGCGCGAGTTGCAGCAGGTTGCGAAAATCCAGGCGGACCTGCGCGCGCCCGTCCGCGTCTCCGCGTTCGGCGGCGACTCCGCGCGCGCTGATGTAGATGTTTGAGTTGTCCAGGTAGATGAAAACTTTTTCCATGTTTGCGTTCCTCGCAAGTTGAGGGGGCGGGTTCGGGCGCGCCCGAACGCCGCGGGAGAATCAGCACGCGCGCAGCGACAGGTCCAGTTCGGCGGATTGGCGGGGGTCGGTCATCACCGGGCCCG
>JALCBG010000005.1:48496-64160 GCA_028066695.1 Gammaproteobacteria bacterium
CGCAGCGACAGGTCCAGTTCGGCGGATTGGCGGGGGTCGGTCATCACCGGGCCCGGGTCGGACGGCTCCAAGTAGGTGATCGCCTCGTAATAGTCGTCCAGCGGGATGAAAACGCCGTTTTGCTCGGCCCACTCTTTCAGGGGGCGGTCGCAGGCGCGCTCCCATGAAAGAACTTCAATGCGCCAGTTGTTTTGGCGCATGCGCGCAAGCGCGCGGTGGTAGCCGGCTCCGGAATAACAGCCGGCGCTTTCGCCGGTCAGCATCACGGCGATGCCGGGGTCGCCGTTGAAGTCCAGCGCGTCTTCCAGCATGTATTGCTGCATGATGAGGCCGGGGTTTTCGTGTTCGCTGATGCCGCGCGTGCCGCGCTCAATCAAATCCACTTGGACGCCCTGGCCCTCCAGTTGGCTCCAAAAGCGCCGCGCTTCGGGCGGCATCAGGCCGGCCGCGCGCGCGCGCGCCACTTCGCGGTTGTTGCGCGCCAAGTGGTAGAGATTTTCAAAGTTGATGCGCAGCCGGCGGCGCGCGTCGGGGCCCTGCTCGCGCTCCTCGGCGAGTTGCCGGGCCGCGTTAAAGATGTTTGGGTTGTCCCAGTAGATAAAGACCTTTTCCATTGTCGGGTTCCTCGGTGAAAGTGCGGGGGAGTATAGCAGAATTCACCCTCACGGATACACCGCCGGCACGAAGGTTTGGTCGGACATAGGGGGGCGGACATAGGCGCCTTGTTTTTTGCGGGGGTCCAGTTTCACCGCGTCCATTTTTACATCGTCGTGGGGGATCATGCCGAGCAGGTGGTGGATGCAGTTCAGGCGCGCGTGTTTTTTTACATCGGCGTCCACGACATACCACGGCGCCTGCTTGATGTCGGTGTGCGCGAACATGTCGTCCTTGGCTTTGGAGTATTCCACCCAGCGGTTGCGCGATTCAATGTCCATCGGGCTGAGTTTCCACTGCTTGGTCGGGTCGTTGCGGCGCGCCTGAAAGCGGCGCTCCTGTTCGTCGTCGCTGACCGAGAACCAGTATTTGATGAGTTGAATGCCGCTGCGCACCAGCATGCGCTCAAACTCGGGGCAGGAGCGCATGAATTCCTGGTATTCGGTGTCGCTGCAAAATCCCATCACGCGCTCCACGCCGGCGCGGTTGTACCAACTGCGGTCAAACAGCACCATCTCGCCGGCGGCCGGCAAGTGGCGCGCGTAACGCTGGAAATACCACTGGGTTTTTTCGCGCTCGGTCGGCGCGGGCAACGCGGCGACCCGGCAGACGCGCGGATTCAGCACCTGGGTGATGCGCTTGATCACGCCGCCCTTGCCGGCGGCGTCGCGGCCCTCAAACAGCACGACCACTTTGCGGCCGTCCTTTTTGATGGATTCCTGCATGCGCACCAATTCAATCTGCAGGCGCGCGAGTTCGGATTCGTAGAATTTGTTTTTGATTTTTTTGGGTTTGTCGGCGGGCATGGTGTTCTCCGGGTGTTTGTGTGTGGAATTGTAGCGGAAGGGGGCGCGGATTATTATGCCGCTTCCGAATCTTCGCGCGCGAGGAAGCCGCCGGATTGGCGGGCCCAGAGGGCGGCGTAGAGGCCGTTACCGGCGAGGAGGTCGCGGTGCGCGCCTTGTTCCACGATTTTGCCGGCATCCATGATGACCAGGCGGTCCATTGCGGCGATGGTGGAGAGGCGGTGGGCGACGGCGATTACGGTTTTGCCGGACATCAGGCTGTAAAGACTTTCCTGAATGGCGGCTTCCACTTCGGAATCCAGGGCGCTGGTGGCTTCGTCCAGAATTAAGATCGGCGCGTTTTTTAGCAGGACGCGGGCGATGGCGATGCGCTGGCGCTGGCCGCCGGAGAGTTTGACGCCGCGCTCGCCGACATGCGCGTCGTAGCCGCGCCGGCCGTTGGCGTCGGTCAGGTCGGGAATGAAGTCGTCGGCGTGGGCGCGCTCGGCGGCGGCAATGATTTGCGCGCGGGTGGCGCCGGCGCTGCCGTAGCGGATGTTGTCGTAGATGGAGCGGTGCAGCAGCGAGGTGTCCTGCGTGACCACGCCGATTTGCGCGCGCAGGCTGTCCTGCGTGACTTGCGCGATGTCCTGGCCGTCCACCAGAATGCGGCCGCGGCGCAGGTCGTAAAAGCGCAGCAACAAACTGACCAGCGTGGATTTGCCCGCGCCGGAGCGGCCGACCACGCCGATTTTTTCGCCGGGGCGAACGCGCAGGTTTAAGTCGGCGATGACGACGTTTTGCTCGTCGCCGCCGTCCTTGTTGCCGTCGGCGTCTTTGCCGTAGTGGAAATGAATGTCTTCGTATTGGACTTCGCCGCCGCGCACCGCGAGTTTTTTCGCGGCGGGCCGGTCGGTGATGGAGGTTTCGCGCGAGATGGTCGCCATGCCGTCCTGCACGATGCCGATGTTTTCAAACAGGCCGGCGACTTCCCACATGATCCAATGCGCCATTCCCTGCATGCGCAGCACCAGGCCGGCGGCGAAGGCGATGGCGCCGGCGCCGACCGCGTTTTGCGCCCACAGGTAGAGCGAGGTCGCGGCGACCGAAAACAGCAGCAGCGCGTTCAGGCAGGACAGGGTCGCGGTCAGCAGCGTCGCCAGGCGCATTTGTTTGTGCACCGTTTCCAGAAAGATTTCCATGCCCTCGCGCGCATACAGGTCTTCGTGGTCGGTGTGCGCGAACATTTTTACCGTGGTGATGTTGGTGTAACTGTCCACGACGCGGCCGGTGACCATGGAGCGCGCCTCGGCCTGCTCCATGGAAATCGCGCGCAGGCGCGGCAGAAAGTAGCGCACCGCGAGCAGGTAGCCGGCGAGCCAGCCGAGCATCGGCGCGCTGAGGCGCAGGTCGCTCGCCGAGAACAGCACGACCGCGCCGCTGAAATACACGGCGATGTAGATGAACATGTCGGTGACTTTGATGACCGACTCGCGCACGCCGAGCGAGGTCTGCATCATCTTGGCGGCGATGCGCCCGGCGAAATCGTCGTGAAAAAATTCCACGCTCTGGCGCAGCAAATAGCGGTGCGCCTCCCATCTCGTGCGCATCGGCATGTTGCCGAGCAGCCCCTGGTGCAGGATGGTGGTGTGGCAGAAAGTCAGAAACGGGAGGAGTAAAAGCGCGACCGCTGCCATGCCGATGAGTTGCAGGCGGTGGTCGCGCCAGAAAGTTTCGCGCGCGCTTGAGGCGAGCCAGTCCACGAGGTTGCCGACGAAAGCGAACAGCCACACTTCCACGGCCGCGCCGAGCATGGAGAGGAGCGCGACCGCGATTAACAGCGGGGTGAAAGGGCGGGCGTAATGCCAGATGAAGCCGCCGAGACTTTCCGGCGGGCGCGACGGCAATTGCGGCGGGAACGGGTCGCACCGGTTTTCCAAACCGCGAAACAGCGCGCCGAACATGGTTACCACCGCCGCAACGACGCGGCCGGACTCTGGCGCAGCACCGCGCGGCTGTTGGCGACTCCGACCCAGCCGATGCACATGCCGGACAGCGGCGGCACCAGCAGCCAGGCCCACCACACCGGCGCGTAGTCCAACTCAAACACGCGCTCATAGACAAACGCATTGACCACTTCCGCGCCGAGCAGGCCGAGCAGGCCGGCGAGCAGGCCGATGCCGGCGAATTCGCTCCACTGCCCGCCGCGCAGCAGGCCGCGGCCGGCGCCGAGCGTTCGCAACAGCGCGCCTTCGCGCATGCGCTCGTGCATGCTGGCGCGCAATGCGGCGAGGGTGACGGTGAAACCGGCAGCGAGCACGAAACCGAGAATCGCTTCCAGCGCGAGGGTTACCTGCGCGATGATGCGCTCCACTTGGCTCAGAATTGCGTCCACTTCCAGCAGCGTGATGGACGGAAAACTTTTGACCAGCGCGGAGAGTTTTCCCTTGCCGCTTTCGGGCAAATGAAAACTGTTGATCCAACTGACCGGCAAATCGTCCAGCGCGCCGGGGTTGAAGATCAGATAGAAGTTCGGCTTGAAGTTGTCCCACTTGACGCTGCGAATGCTGGCGACGCGCGCCTGCCATTCCAGTTCGCCGGTGAACAGCGAGATGCGGTCGCCGAGCGCGATGTTGAGGTCGCGCGCGACATGAGATTCCACCGACACGAGTTTTTCGGTTTCATCGCCGTCCCGCCACCACCTCCCGGAGAGGATTTCGTTGTCGGGCGGGACTTCGTCCGACCAAGTGAGGTTGAGGTCGCGGTGCAAACTGTCTTCGTGGTGCTCTTCCTTGCTGACATGCTCCATGATGGGCTTGCCGTTCAGGCGCGTCAGGCGGCCGCGGACGATCGGGTAGAGGCGGCCGGCGTCTATGCCGTCGGCGGCGAGGTGGGCGCGGTAGGCGGCGCGCTCGTCCTTTTGAATGTTCAGCACGAAATGATTGGGCGCGTCTTCGGGCAATGCGCCGCGCCAGGTGTCAATCAGTTCGGTGCGGATGAACACCACCACCAGCATCGCCATGATGGTCAGGCCGAATGCCATGGTCTGCGCGGCGGCGGCGTTGCGCCGGCGCAGCAGGTTGCGCAGGCCGGCGCGGATTTTCAGCGGCAGGCCCGGCAGCGCGAGTTCAAACGCTTTGAACAGCGCGAACAGCAATGCGCCGCCGGCGAGCAGCGCCGCGCATGCGCCCGCGGCGAGCGCGGCGGTGAGCGTGAAACTGCCGGTGTAAAACCACATCATCGCCGTGACCAGCGCGGCCGCGCCGCCGAACACCAGCCAGGCCGAGGCCGGCAGCGGCGCGAGGTCGCTGCGCAGGGTGCGCTGCGGCGGCACCGATTTCAGGCGAAGTACCGACGGCAAGGTGAAGCCGAGCAGCACCACCACGGCGAGCGCCATGCCGGACAGCACCGCGCCCCAGCCGGGCGGCGCGAGGTTCGCCGGCAGAAAGTCGGCGAGGAGTTGCAGCAGTCCGGCCTGCGCGGCGTAGCCGACGGCATTGCCGAGCAAGCCGCCGGCGAAGGCGAGCGCGAGGAGTTGCAGCAAGTAGATGCGCAGGATGTCGCGCTGTTTGCATCCCATGCAGCGAAGCAGCGCGCTGGTGTCGTAGTGGCGCTCCGAATACTGCCGCCCGGCGCCGGCGATGGCGACCGCGGCCAGGAGCAGCGCGACCAGACTGGCGAGTCCCATGTATTGTTTTGCTTTGTTCAGCGCCTCGGCGACTTCGGGGCGCTCTTCGTCCAATGCGCGAAGTTCGCGGCCCGGCGGCAGGCGCGGTTGCAGCCATTCGCGGTATTGCGCGATTGCGTCGGGCGGGCCGGCGAACATGTGGCGGTGCCAGACGCGGCTGCCGGGGGCGAGGATGCCGGTCTCGGCGAGGTCGTTCTGGCTGATCAGCACGCGCGGGCGGAAGGCGTATAGGTTGTTGCCGCGGTCGGGCTCAAAGGCGAGGACGCGGCTTGCGGTTAAATTTTTTCGGCCGAGTTCAAATTGGTCGCCGGCGGCGAGTTGCAGCGCGAGCAAAACGCGCGGCTCCACCCAGGCTTCGCCGCGCGCCGGTCCGCCGTTCACCGCGCGCGCCGGCGCGAACAATTCGGGCGCGGTTTTTAACTTTCCTTTCAGCGGGTAGGCATCGTCCACGGCCTTGACCGAGACCAGCAGGATTTCCTCGCCGACATTCAGCACGCTGGAAAAATGCACGGCGTGCGCGCGGCGCAGGCCGAGTTGTTCGGCGCGCGCCAGCCATTCGGGCGCGGCTTCGCGCCCGCCGCTCAGCAGCAGGTCGCCGCCGAGCACGTCGTTGGCGCCGGCGGTCATGGCCGAACTCAGGCGCGCGGTGAAGTGGTTGATGGCGGTGTGGCCGGAGATGGCGATGACCAGCGCGAACAGCAGCACGCGCAATTCGCCGGCGCGCCACTCGCGCGCGAGTTGGCGCATGGCGAAACGAAATTGTTGCGCGGCGTTCATGCTTCGCTGAGTTGCCCGTCTTTCATGGTGAAGCCGCGGCCGCACCGCTCGGCGAGGCGCGGGTTGTGGGTGACCAGCACCAGCGTGGTGCCGCGCTCGGCGTTCATGGCAAACAGCAAGTCGGCGATGCGCTCGCCGGTGCGGTTGTCCAGGTTGCCGGTCGGCTCGTCGGCGAACAGGATTTCGGGTTCGGCGACGAAGGCGCGCGCGAGCGCGGCGCGCTGCTGCTCGCCGCCGGAGAGTTGTTTCGGGTAGTGTTCGGCGCGCTCGCTTAACTCCACGCGGGCGAGCGCGGCCTGCGCGGCTTCCTCGGCCTCGCCGGCGCGGCCGGCGATTTCCAGCGGCAGCATGACATTTTCCAGCGCGCTTAAATTCGGCAGGAGTTGAAACGACTGGAAGACGAAGCCGATGTGCGCGGCGCGCAGTTCGGCGCGGCGGTCTTCGTCCAGCGCGGTGATTTCGCGCGAGGCGATGCGAATGAGGCCGCGCGTGGGCAGGTCCAGCCCGGCGAGCAGGCCGAGGAGCGTGGATTTGCCCGAGCCGGAGACGCCGACAATGGATGCCGATTCGCCGCGGGCGACGCGCATTTGCACATCGCGCAGGATTTGCAGCGTGCGCCCGCCGACCTCCACATCCTTGCCGAGGCCGCGGGCTTCAATGATTGTGTCGTCTTGCAGTGCCATTATAATGCGGCTCTATGTTCGCACAGGACGGAATTGAACGGCGGGCGTCGCGCCGCCGGGGTTTGCGCGCAGTCTTCGCCGCGCTGCTGGCGGCCGCGACGCTGTGCGCGGCCGCCAATACCGGCGCGGCAAAAAAACTTTTGGTGGTCGGCGACAGTCTGAGTTCCGGCTACGGGCTGCGCGACGGCGAGGGCTGGGTTGCGCTGCTGGCGCAAAACCTGCGCGGCGTGGAGATCATCAACGACAGCATCAGCGGCGACACCACCGCGGGCGGCGTGGCGCGGCTGCCGGCGGTTTTGCGGCGGGTGCGGCCGGACTGGGTGATCATTGAACTCGGCGGCAATGACGGGTTGCGCGGGAGTTCGCTCGGCGCGATGAAAAAGAATCTGCGCGGCATGGTGGACGCGGCGCGCGCGCATGGCGCCACACCGGTGCTGCTCGGCATGCGGCTGCCGCCGAATTACGGGCCGCGCTACACGCGCGAATTTGAGCGGGTCTACGCCGAGGTCGCCGAGGAAAGCGGCGCGGCGTTGCTGCCGTTCTTTTTGCGCGGGCTGGAGGACGGGCTGCATTGGTTTCAGGACGACCAGATCCACCCGAACGCCGCGGCGCAGCCGCGCATAGAGCGCAATGTGCGCGAGTTTTTGACCGGGTTGTGGCGGTGACAAGTCATTAATCATGCCGTTCGGGGCGCGCGGGCGAAGCGCATGCAGATCAGCAGGCCGAGCATCAGCGCGCCGATGGTCAGCGCCAGCGGGCGGGGGCTGCCGTCGTGCAGCAAACTGACCGCGCCGGCGGCGAGTCCGCCGAGTCCCATTTCAATCGCGAACAGCATCGCGGCCGCGGCGCCGGCGCTTCGGGCGGTGGCGCGCAGGGCTTTTGACGGCGCGACCGCGAACACCGGACCGAGGCCGAATGCCATCAGCATGAAGGCGAAAGTGAAGGCGAACGGTGTGATGCGCGCCGCGAGGTGCAGCGCGAGCAGGCAGGCGCCGCCGAGCAGCATGCCGGCGAGGCCGAGTTGCAGAATTTTTCCGGACGGCATGTGGCGCACCGCGCGCATCGCGGCGAGACTGCCGATGAAATACGCGGCGACCACCGCGGCCTGGTAGTAGCCGAAATGCTCGGTGGCGACGCCGAGTTGTTGAATCAGCACGAAGGGCGCGCCGGTGATGAAGGCGTAGAGGACGCCGGTGCCGGCGCCGAGCATGCCGGCGTAGGCGAGAAAACGCGGCGCGCGCAGCAGGTCCAGGTAGTCGCCGAAAAATCGCGCCGGGCGCAATGCGTCGGGGTCGGGGGTGGTGGATTCGGGCAGGCGCAACCACAGCAGCAGCACGCAGAGCGCGCCGAGGGCGGCGATGAGGTAAAAGTTAAAACGCCAGCCGAGATACACATGCACATAGCCGCCGAGCAGCGGCGCGACTGTCGGGGCGAGCGCGACCGACATGCCGAAAATGGCGAGGGCGCGCACCTGCTGTTTTTTTTCAAACAGGTCGGCGAGGATGGCGAGGCCGACCGCGGCCTCGGCCGCGCCCATGAAACCCTGCAACATGCGCGCGGTGATCAGTTGCCCGATGTCGCGGGCGAGCGCGCAGGCGAGACCGGCGAGGGTGAACAGCAGCATCGCGCCGAGCAGCACCGGGCGGCGGCCGAAACGCTCGGAGAGGGGGCCGTGCACCAATTGCCCGACGGCGAACATCAGCACATTGAGGCTGATGGTGAGTTGCACCATGCTGGCATTGGTGCCGAGCAGCGCGGGCAGCGCGGGCATGCTCGGCGAGTAGATGTCGGTGGACATGATGCTGACCGAACTGGCCGGCACCAGCAGGCACATGATCAGCAGGAAATTCGGGCGGGTTGTCACTTGTCGGGGGCGGGGGGATGATTTGCGCGCGTCCATGCCGGGCATGTAGTATAACGCGCGCATGAAAATTTTGCTCAGCAATGACGACGGCGCCGACGCGCCGGGGCTGGCCGCGCTGGCGCGGACGCTTGCCGGGCATTTTGAGATTACCGTGGTCGCGCCGGAGGAAAACCAGAGCGGCGCGAGCAATTCGCTGTCGCTGCGCAGGACGCTGCGGGTGCGAAAAAACGAAAATGACTTTTATTGCGTGGACGGAACGCCGGCCGACTGCGTGCATCTGGCGGTTGCCGGCATGCTGGATTTTCGCCCGGACTTGGTGATTGCCGGCATCAACCACGGCGCGAACCTCGGAGACGATGTGCTGTATTCGGGGACGGTGGCGGCGGCGATTGAAGGGAGGTTTCTCGGGCTGCCGGCGATTGCGGTGTCGCTGGCGGTTGATGTGGGGGATGATGATGCGTTGAGTCCGCATATCAATCAGCCGAGCGATGAAACGCGGAATCATTACGACACCGCGGCCGAAATCGCGCTGCGGTTGCTGCGCAATTTGCGCGCGTTGCCGCGCGACACCATATTAAATGTCAATGTGCCGGATTTGCCGATGGGGGAGATTGCAGGGATGCGCGCGACGCGGCTCGGCGCGCGGCATCCGTCGCAGCCGGCGATAGAATTGGATTCAACAGACAAAAAAGCGGGGGTGCGCGAATACCAAATCGGCGCGATCGGCGACAGCGCGGACGCGGGGCCCGGCACCGATTTTGACGCGGTGGGGCGCGGCGCGGTTTCGGTGACGCCGCTGCAAATTGACATGACGCGGCACGGCTCGGTGGAGAACATCGCCGACTGGCTTCGCGGCATTGGCGATAGCGATTAATGCTGCGGCGCGACGGCATCGGCATGACTTCGCCGCGGACGCGGCGGCGGCTGGTCGGGCGGCTGCGCGCGCATGGCATTCGCAACCGCGCGGTGCTGGAGGCGATGGAAAAAACGCCGCGCCATCTTTTTGTGGATGAGGCGCTCGCGCACAAATCCTATGAGGACATCGCGCTGCCCATCGGGCGCGGGCAGACGATTTCGCAGCCGTTCATGGTGGCGCTGATGAGCGAGCGGCTGCTGAACGGCGGCGCGGTGAAAAAGGCGCTGGAAATCGGCACCGGCTGCGGCTACCAGACCGCGGTGCTGGCGCAACTCTGCAACTGGGTGTACACGATAGAGCGCATTGACGAATTGCAATTGCGCGCGAAAAAATTGCTGTTCCAACTCGGCTACCGCAACATCAGTTATCTGAGCGCGGACGGCGCGGGCGGGTGGGCGAGCAACAAGCCGTTTGACGGGATTTTGGTGACGGCCGCGCCGCGCGAAGTGCCGGCTGCATTGCTGGCGCAACTCGCGCCGGGCGGGCGCATGGTGATTCCGGTCGGCGGCGCGGACGAGCAGGAATTGCGGGTGATTACGCGCGCTTCAGGCGGGAGCGGGTATGAGGAGCGGCGGCGCGAGGCGGTGCGGTTTGTGCCGATGCTGCGGGGGCGCGCGCGCTGAGTATCGTTTATCATGTATATGTCCATGCTTTCCGCGCCCCCATTCCCCCATTAAGAAAAATCCC
Organism: Gammaproteobacteria bacterium; assembly: GCA_028066695.1. Lineage (GTDB taxonomy): Bacteria > Pseudomonadota > Gammaproteobacteria > Arenicellales > Poriferihabitantaceae > JAHRAW01. Next base: position 58,551 of record JALCBG010000005.1, read on the forward strand.
AAAAAGGAGAAATCCCCATGAAAATTTTCACTCCGCTCTACCACCTGGCGATGCGCTGGTCGCGGCATCCGCGCGCCGAGTATTACCTCGCCGGCGTGAGTTTTATGGAGTCGTCATTTTTTCCGGTGCCGACCGCGATCATGCTGGCGCCGATGGCGCTTGCCGCGCGCGAGCGGGCCTGGCGGCTGGCGGCGATTGCGACGGTTACTTCGGTGCTCGGCGGGGTGTTCGGCTACTTCATCGGGTATTTTTTATACGAGGAAATCGGGCGGGGGATCATTGAGTTCTACCACGCCGGCGAGACATTTAACCGCCTGCAGGTTTGGTATGACACGCATGGCGTGTGGCTGGTGCTGCTGGCGGCGGTGACGCCGATTCCCTACAAGGTGTTCACCATCGCTTCGGGGGTATTGGCGATGCCGCTGGCGTTGTTTGTGATTGCCTCGGTGGTCGGGCGCGCGCTGCAGTTTTTTTTGGTGGCCGGGCTGCTGTGGTGGGGCGGGAAGAAGATTGAAAAACTGCTGGCGAAATGGACCGAGGTGGTCGGCTGGGGCGTGGTCGCGCTCGCGGTGGGCGGGTATTTGTTGCTGCGGTGAGCGGGGTGCGGGGAAAATTTTTATTGCGGACGGCGTTGCTGGGCGCGGTCGGCGTCGCGCTGGTGGCTTGCGCCGAGCCGAGTCTGCCGCCGGTCATCAACAAAACGCCGAACCGGGTGATTCCGGTGTCGGCGGTGGCGCGCGTAGACGATTCCATTTACACGATTGCCTGGCGATACGGGCTGGACTACCAGGACATCGCCGAGTGGAATCAACTGATTCGCCCCTACCGGATTCGCAAAGGGCAGCGGCTGCGGCTGCTCGCGCCGGGGGCGAAAGCGCCGGCGCGGACGACGCAGAAGACGAAAGTGAAAAAGACCGTGCAAGTGGCGAAGCCGCCGGCGCGGGCTGCCGGTTCCAAGACGGCGAAAACCACGAAAACCGCGAAAGCAAAACCGCAAAAAACGACTACAAAAACCACTGCGAAAACCGCGACAAAAACCAAAACGCAAACACAAAAAGCGCGGCCGGCGGCCGGCGCGCCGAAGCGGTGGCGGTGGCCGGCGCAGGGCGAACTGGTCGGAAAGTTTTCGCGCAGCGGCGGGCAGAACGGGATTCGCATCGCCGGCAAGGCCGGCAGCCCGGTGCGCGCGACCGCGGCCGGCGAGGTGGTGTATGCCGGGGACGGATTGCGCGGCTACGGCAACCTGATCATCATTGAACATTCGCCGGCGTATCTCAGCGCGTATGCGCATAACCGAAAACTGCTGGTGCGCGAGGGCGCGCGAATCAAGTCCGGGCAGCGCATCGCGCAGATGGGCGACAGCGGCGCCGACCGGGTGATGCTGCATTTTGAAATTCGCCGGCGCGGCAAACCGGTGGATCCGCTGAAGTTTTTGAAGTGAGGGCGGCCGCCGCGCGCGCCGAAAAAATCCTCGCGAATTTTCCGCGGGCGCGGCTCGCGCATACGCCGACGGCGTTTGAAAAACTTGCGTTGCCTTCGGATGCCGGCGCGGAGTTTGCCGGGCGCGGGTTTTTTGTCAAGCGCGATGACTGCACCGGGCTGGCGATGGGTGGCAACAAGGCGCGGCAGTTGGAGTTTTATCTGGGCGCGGCGCGCGCCGAAAAATGCGACGCGGTGCTCGGCACCGGCGCGGGGCAGTCCAATTTTTTGCGCATGCTGGCGGCGGGGGCGGCGCGGCTCGGCATGGAATGCCATCTGCAGTTTGAAGAGCGCGTGGAAAATCCGAATGCGGATTACCGGAATTCCGGCAACCGCTTGCTCGGCGAAATCTTCGGCGCGCATGCGCATGGGTATCCGGCCGGCGAGGACGAGGGCGGCGCGGATGCGGCGATGGAAGAGCGCGCGGATGCGTTGCGCCGCGCCGGGCGCAAGCCGTTTGTGATTCCGCTGGCGCCCGGGCATGCGCCGATTGGCGCGCTCGGGTATGTGGATGCGGCGGTGGAGTTGGGGCGGCAGATGGACGGCAAAATTGATTTGGTGGTCATCGGGTCGGGGAGCGGGCTGAGTCATGCGGGGTTGCTGGTTGGGTTGCGGCTGCAGAACATTAAGATTCCGGTATTGGGAGTGTGCGTGCGGCGCGCGGCTGCGGCGCAGCGGGAGCGGGTGCTTCTCCATTGCGGATTGCTCGCGGAGATGCTGGGGGGCGGGCTGAAAATTGATGAGAGTGATGTGTGGGTGGATGATTCCGCGCTGGCGCCGGGGTATGGCGCGGCTTCGGAGCGGGTGTGGCGCGACATCGGCATGCTGGCGGCGCGCGCCGGGCTGCTGACCGATCCGGTGTATTCGGGCAAGGTGTTTTCGTGCGTGTTTGAATTGGCGCGGCGCGGCGGGCTTGATGCATTTCGCAATATCGCCATCGTGCATACCGGCGGGCTGCCGGCGTTGTTCGCCTACCGCGAAAAAGTTGCGCGGGCGCATATAATGGGGGTGAGCGCACCGCGCGAAAGAGATTAATATGAACCTGGCAGACGCAACCCTCAAACTCGCCGACAATAAAGATTTGACCCGCGAAGAAATGGTCGATGTGATGCGCATCATCATGAACGGCGAGGCGGATTCGGCGGATATCGTCTTGTTTCTGGGCGCGCTCGCGTCCAAAGGCGAGGCCGTGGCGGAGATCATCGGCGCGGCGGTGATCATGCGCGAGTTCTGCGCCAAGGTGAAGACGGACAAGAAAGACCTGGCCGATTCGGTCGGCACCGGCGGCGACGGCGCGAAGTTGTTTAACATTTCCACCGCGGCCGCGTTGACCGCGGCCGCGGCCGGCGCGGTCATCGCCAAGCACGGCAACCGCGCGGCGAGCGGAAATTGCGGGAGCGCGGATGTGCTGGAGGCGGCCGGGGTGGACATCACGCTGACTCCCGAGCAGGTCGGGAAGTGCATTGACGAATGCGGCATCGGGTTTATGTTCGCGCCGACGCACCATGCGGCGACGCGGCATGTGATGGAAGCGCGCCGCGAAATCGGCGTGCGCACGGTGTTTAACCTGCTGGGGCCGCTGACCAATCCGGCCGGCGCGCGCCGCCAGTTGGTCGGGGTGTTTGATGCGAAATGGCTGGTGCCGCTGGCAGAGGTGTTCCGCGAATTGGGGAGCGAGCACACGCTGGTGGTCTGCTCGGACGACGGGCTGGATGAAATCTCGGTCGCTGCCGGCACAAATGTCGCCGAACTGCAGAATGGGGAAATTCGCGAATACCGGATTGAACCGGAGGAGTTGGGCGTGAAAAAAGTTCCGCTCGGCGGGCTGGCGGTCGCCGATGCGACCGAGAGTTTGGGGCTGCTGCGCGCGGTATTGGGCGGCGAGCCGGCCGATCCGGACGGCGCGGCGGAAGGCATGGTCGCGCTGAATGCCGGCGCGACTTTGTATGCGGCGGATGTTTGTGATTCGCTGCCGGACGGCGTGGCGCGCGCGCGCGAAGTGCTGAAAAGCGGCGCGGCGCTGGCGAAGTTGGAGGAGTTGGCGGCGTTTTCGCGCGAATTGAAAGGGAATTAAGCGCGAATTAAAGGCGGTTTAAACGCCAATTACATGTGATTTAAAGGGGGCGTTTTACGCCTCAGATTTCGGGTCGCGTTTCAGCAGCGCGCGCACCGCGAGTTTCGGATCGTGTCCGCGGTGCAGCACGCGGTAGACCTGCTCGCTGATCGGCATTTCCACTTCGTGGCGGACGCTCAATTCGTGCAGCGCGCGCGAGGTGTGCATGCCCTCCACTTCCTGGCCGATTTCTTTGCAGACATTTTCCGCCGATTCGCCGCGGCCGACGCCGAGGCCGAGGCGGCGGTTGCGCGACTGGTCGTCGGTGCAGGTGAGGATGAGGTCGCCGACGCCGGCGAGGCCGGTGAAGGTTTCGGCGCGGCCGCCAAGGGCGACTCCGAGCCGGGTCATCTCGGCGAGGCCGCGGGTGATCAGCGCGGCGCGGGCGTTGGCGCCGTGCCCGAGTCCGTCGCTGATGCCGGCGGCGACCGCCAAAACATTCTTGACCGCGCCGCCGAACTGCACGCCGATCATGTCGTCGGCGGAATAGATGCGCGTGGTCAGCGTGCGAAACCATTCGGCGAGCGACTGCGCGGCGGCGCGCTCGGCGCATGCCAGGGTCAGCGCGGTCGGCATTTCGCGCGCGGTTTCCGCGGCGAAACTGGGGCCGGAGATCACGGCGCGCGCGCCCGTCACTTCACCGCCGCGGTCAAACACTTCGGCGACCACTTCGCCGGGGAGTTTTCCGCCGGCGTCAAAGCCCTTGCAGGCCCAGATCAGCGAGGTTTCCAGCGGGTCGCGCCCGGCGGATTCCAGCGCGGCGCGCAGCGCCTCCAGGGTTTCGCGCAATGCGCGGCTCGGCGGGGCGAGGACGAAAGCGAGTTCGCCGTCGGCGGCGGCGAGGGTTTTCATGTCGGCTTCCACCTGCAGGTTCGGCGGGAACTCCGCGTCCGGCAGATAGCGGCGGTTGACGCGGCGCTTTCCCATCTCGGCGAGGTGCACCTGATTGCGCCCCCACAGGCGCACGCGGTCAATGTTGCGCGCCAGCAGCAGCGCGAGCGCGGTGCCCCACGAGCCGGCGCCGATGACCGAGACCGCGTTCGGCGGCATGCGCGTCAGTTTGCCGCGCCGGGGTTTGCGGCGGGCGCGTCCGCGCCTTTGGACTTCTTCTGCAAGTAGAGCGCCTGAAAGTTGATCGGGCTCAGCAGGAGTTGCGGAAAGCCGCCTTTGGAGACGATGCTGGCGAGCGATTCGCGCGCGAAGGGCAGCAGGACATGCGGGCAGGCGGTCTCCAGCACCGCCTCGGTTTCCTCCTCCTTCAGATTGCGGACTTCAAAAATTCCGGCCTGCTGAATCTCGGCGAGAAACAGCGGCTTGTCGCCGTGCTTGGCGGTGACCGTGGTGCTGAGCACGACTTCGTGGAAGTTGGGCCCGATCGGCTGGTGGGTCATGGACATGCGCACATCCAGTTGCGGCTTGAGTTCGCCCTCGGCGAACACCTGCGGACTGGCCGGCGATTCAAACGAGGCGTCTTTCAGGTAGACCTTTTTCGCCTCCACGGCGGCGCGCGGTTGCTGACCGGCGGCGGCGGCGGGTTGCGGTTGCGGATTCGGTTTGTCGTCGGCCATCAGTTTTTCACCAGCGGCAGGTTTTCTTTTTTCCAGGCGGCGAGGCCGCCTTCCAGAATGTATAACTCGCCGAAGTCGTTGCGCCGCAGAATGGAGGCGGCGCGCGGCGACAGCGTGCCGTTGTGGCAGGCGAGGATGATCGGCTTGCTTTTGTGCTTGTTGAGTTTGGCGAGTTTGTCGCCGATTTGGCCGAGGGGCAGGTTGATGGACTGCTCAATGTGCCCCTTTTTATACGCGTCTTCCGCGCAGACATCCACGACCACGGCCGAGTGGCGCGCCTGCATGCCCGGCAACTGCATCGGCGAAACCTTGCGCGCGCCGCGCGAGCCGCTGAGCGTCAGCAGCAGCACGATGACGCCGAGCATGACGAACAGATACCAGTTGGCGGCGGCGAATTGGAGCAGCATTGGGCGGGGACGGGTGAGGTGCGGCGCGGATTGTAGCGCAATC
>JALCBG010000054.1 GCA_028066695.1 Gammaproteobacteria bacterium
GCCGGCGACCCAGACGTCGGTTACTTGGTCGCGGGTGGCCGCGTAGGCGAGTTGGGCGGGGGCGTGGTAGAGGGGCTGGGTGGAGGGGGCCGAGAGGTCTATGGCGATCATGTCGGCTTGTTTGCCGGGGGCGAGGGTGCCGATTTCGGATTCCAGGCCGAGCGCGCGCGCGCCGTTGATGGTGGCGGCTTGCAGTGCGGCGCGCGCCGAGAGCGCGGACGGGTCGCCGCTGACGCCTTTGGCGAGCAGCGAGGCGGTTTGCATTTCGGCGAGCATGTCCAGGTCGTTGTTGCCGGAGGCGCCGTCGGTGCCGAGCGCGACGCACACTTCGCGCGACTGCAGTTGCGCGACCTGGCACATGCCGCTGGCGAGTTTTAAGTTGGACTGCGGACAGTGCACGACTTTGACATCGTGCTCGGCGAGCGCGTCCATTTCGCCGGGCAGGAGTTGCGTCATGTGCACGGCAATCAGGCCGGGTCCCAGAAGTTCCAGTTGCGCCAGCCGTTCCAGCGGGCGCATTTTGAATTGCGACAGGGATTTTTCCACTTCGCCGGCGGTTTCGTGGATGTGCATGTGAATGCGGCAGTCGCCGGATTCGCCGGACATTTCCTCGGCGAGCACGCGGATTTTTGCGAGCGGCTCGTCGGAGACGGTGTAGGGCGCGTGCGGGGCGAAGGCGGTGGTGACCAGTTGCGAATGGCGCAATTCGTCGCGCAACTTTAAGCCTTTGTCTATGTATTCGTCTGCCGACTGCGCCCATACCGTGGGGAAGTCAATGACGATCATGCCGATGCAGGCGCGCATGCCGGCCGCTTCGGCGCGCTGCGCGGCGACATCGGGGAAGAAATACATGTCGTTGAAACAGGTGGTGCCGCCGCGGATCATTTCGGCGATGGCCAGGTCGGTGCCGGCTGCGACGAAATCCTCATTCACCCAGGCGGCCTCGGCCGGCCAGATGTGCTCGGTCAGCCATTCCATCAGCGGCAGGTCGTCGGCGTAGCCGCGCAGCAGCGTCATCGCGGCGTGAGTGTGGGCGTTGACCAGGCCGGGCATCAGCGCATGCGCGGGCAGTTCCACGCGTTCGCGCGCGCGGTATTGCGCTTCCATTTCGGCGCGCGCGCCGAGCGCGGCGATGCGCCCATCGGCGACCGCGAGCGCGCGGTCTTCGGTTTCCGCGTCTTCGCCTTCAAGCGAAATCAGCCAGCGCGGCAGGACGAGCAGGTCAACTTCTTTCATGGCCATGGTTGGTTTTTTGGGGTTAATTTTTTGCGGCCGCGTTGTTGCCGATGTGGCGCTTCAACTCGCGCAGCACGCCGTGCGGAGATTCGGACATGATGCTGTGCCCGCATTTTTCCAAAAAGACGATTTCGGCGTTGTCATTTTTTGCAGCGTGCGCGGCCGCGAGTTTTGCCGGCGCCATGCGGTCGCGGCGGCCGCACAAAAATAAAACAGGGCAGGAGACGCGCGCGAACGCGTCTTCGCCGCCGGCATAGGCGTGGCAGGCGCGCAAGTCGGCGAGCAGCGCGCCGTCATGGCTTCCGGACATCATGCTGAACTGCATGCCCGGCGACCAAAATCCGGGAACCGGTTCGCCGCCGAGTTGCGAGGCGTGGCTCCACTGCGTCATCATCGCATAGGCCTCGGTGGGACGCTCGCGCGCGGCGTCAAACAGCGCGTCGCTGACCGCCATCGGATAACTGAAACCGACCAGCGTCAGCGAGCAAAGCGGCGCGCGGTCATGTTTAAAGCGCGCCGCGGTTTCCAGCGCGGCCAGCGCGCCCATGCTGTGGCCGACCAAATGAAAACCGCGGCCGCGCGCGCCGGCGAGGAGGCCGCACAGCCAGTCGGCGAGTTCGCCGATGTCTTCAAAAGGGCGGCCGCCGCTGCGCCCGTGCCCGGGCAAGTCCGGCGCGAGCGCGTTGTAGCCGTGATAGGCGAAGTAGCGGCTCTGGTGGCTCCACACCGAATGCTCCATCGCCGCGCCGTGCACGAACACCACGCTGTCGCGCGAATCCTCGGGCGCGTGATTTGCGGTGTAGATGTAAGGCGCGGCCGGTTCTTGGGTTTTCGCGGAGGTTTTCGCCGGTGTCATGCGCGCGCCTTTTTGGACAGGTGAATGCCGCGCGACAGGTCTTCCAGAATGTCGTCAATGTCTTCCAAGCCGATGGACAGGCGAATCGTGCCCTGGTTGATGCCGGCGGCGCGCAGGTCGTCGTCGCTCATGCGGTAATGCGTGGTGCTCGCCGGGTGAATCACCAGCGATTTGGCATCGCCGACATTGGCGAGGTGGGAAAACACTTCCAGCCCCTCGGCGAAAGCGCGCCCGGCTTCGCGCCCGCCGCGCAGGGTGAAACAGAACACCGCGCCGGCGCCGCGCGGCAGCAATTTTTGCGCCAGCGAAAAATCCGGGTGGCTTTCCAGTTCGGCGTAACTGATGCCCTCCACCGCGTCGGACTTTTGCAAAAACTCCACGACCGCGCGGGTGTTCTCCACATGGCGGCGCATGCGCAGCGACAGCGTTTCCATTCCCTGCAAAATGTGGAACGCGGTGGTCGGGCTCATGCAAGCGCCGAAATCGCGCAACCCTTCGCGCCGCGCGCGCAGCAGGAACGCGGCCTGGGTGGATTCCTCGTCAAAACGCATGCCGTGAAAGCCGTCGTAAGGCGCGGACAGCGTGTCAAAGCGGCCGCTCGCCTTCCAATCAAAGCGGCCGTGGTCGGCGAGCAGTCCGCCGATGACGGTGCCGTGCCCGCATAAAAATTTCGTGGCCGAATGCATGATGATGTCGGCGCCGTGGACAAACGGCTGAAACAAATATGGCGTGGTGAAAGTGGAGTCAATCAACAGCGGCAGGCCATGCTCGTGCGCCAACTCGGCGACCAGCGGCACATTCATGATGTCGCCGCCGGGGTTGCCGACCACTTCGCCGAAAATCAGCCGCGTCTCCGGGCGAATCGCGGCGCGAATCGCGTCTATGTCGCGCGGCGAAACGAAAGTGGTGTCAATGCCGAAGCGCGGCAGCGTGTATTGCAGAATGTTGTGCGAGCCGCCGTAAATCGCGTTGGACGAGACGATGTGCGCGCCGGCGCCCATCAAGGTGGCGATGGCGAGGTGCAGCGCGGCCTGTCCGCTGGCGGTGGCGATGCCGCCGACGCCGCCTTCCAGCGCGGCGATGCGCTCCTCCAGCACCGCGTTGGTCGGGTTGGACAGCCGCGAATAGGCGTGCCCGGGGCGCTCCATGTTGAACAGCGAGGCCGCGTGCTCGCTGTCGTCAAAGACATAACTCGCGGTTTGGTAGATCGGCGTGGCGCGCGCGCCGGTCAGCGGATCGGGGCGCTGCCCGGCATGCAGCGCGAGCGTGTCAAAGCGGGTTTTGGTGGGGCGCGGCATGGGTCTGCAATTCAATGCCGCGCCATTGTAAAGGAAAACGCAATCGGCTATTATCGCGGTCGCGCCGCGCCTTTTTCGCGGCGTTTTCCCGCATGTTAAAAGTTCCACGGAAAATGAAAAGTCCGCCAAAAACCGCCGCGTTTAATCCGCCGCCGCGGGTGCTGATGGGGCCCGGCCCGTCGGCGGTCAGCGAGGCGGTGCTGGCCGCACAGGCGCGCGCGACCATCGGGCATTTGGACCCGGATTTCACCGCGCTGATGGACGAGGTGAAACTCCTGCTGCGCTACGCGTTTCGCACCGACAACGACCTGACCATGCCGGTGTCGGCGCCCGGCTCGGCCGGAATGGAATGCTGTTTCGTCAATTTGATTGAGCCGGGCGAAACCGTCATCGTCTGCCAAAACGGCGTGTTCGGCGGGCGCATGAAAGAAAATGTGGAACGCATCGGCGCGAGTTGCGTCTTGGTGGAAGACGAATGGGGCGCGCCGGTGGATTTGGAAAAAGTGGAGCGCGCGTTCGCCGAACATCCGGACGCGGCCGCGCTCGCATTTGTGCATGCGGAAACTTCCACCGGCGCATGCTCGGACGCGAAAGCGCTGTGCGAAATCGCGCGCCGCCATGGCGCGCTCGCCATCGTGGACGCGGTCACCAGTTTGGGCGGCGTTCCGCTGGAAGTGGACGCGTGGGAAATTGACGCGGTCTATTCCGGCACGCAAAAATGCCTGTCGGCGCCGCCGGGACTTTCGCCGGTAAGTTTCGGCGCGCGCGCTCTGGAGAAAATTTCCAAGCGGCGCGCGCGCGTGCAGAGTTGGTTTTTGGATGTGAATTTGGTCATGGACTACTGGAGCGGCGACGGCGGGCGCAGTTACCACCACACCGCGCCGGTCAATGCGATTTATGCGCTGCACGAAGCGCTGCGTTTGCTGGCCGATGAGGGCCTGGAAAATTCCTGGGCGCGCCATTCGCGCCTGCACAAAAAGTTGCGCGACGGACTGCAGGCGCTTGGGCTGGAGTTTTTGGTCGCCGAGCCGCACCGCCTGCCGCAACTGAATGCGGTGCGCGTGCCGGACGGCGTGGACGAGGCGCGGGTGCGCGCGAAGTTGCTCGCCGATTACCACTTGGAAATCGGCGCGAGCCTAGGGCCGCTCGCCGGAAAAATCTGGCGCATCGGTTTAATGGGGCATGCCTGCCGCGAAGAAAATGTCGCGCTGTGCCTGCGCGCGCTGGAAGACGCGCTGCGCGAGCAGGGCGCGCTGAAGCGCGCGGTTGCGTAATCATTAAACGCGCATTCGGACGATGAAGCACATGCCGCAACAACCGCGCCCGCGGCTGCAGCGCAGTTTGCTCGCGGTGCCGGGCGCAAATCCGGGCATGATGGAAAAGGCCGCGAAAAGCGAGGCCGACTATGTGTTCCTGGATTTGGAAGACGCGGTCGCGCCCGACGACAAAGCGCAGGCGCGCAAAAATGTCATCGCCGCGCTCGGCGACCTTGACTGGAAGGCCAGCGGAAAATCGGTGTCGGTGCGCATCAACGGGCCGGACACGCATTACATGTACCGCGACCTGGTGGAAGTGATTGAACAGGCCGGAGAACATCTGGACGGAATCCTGGTGCCGAAAGTCTCGGCGCAGGAGGATGTGCACATGATTGAAACGCTGTGCGAGCAAATTGAGCGCGCGAAAAATCTCCGGCGGCGCATCGCGGTGGAGGCGCTGATAGAAAGCGCGCTCGGCATGGTTAATGTGGAGGCGATCGCGCGGCGCGCGATTGCGCCGGGCGGGCGGCTGGAGGCGCTGCATTTTGGCGTCGGCGATTTCGCCGCGAGTTGCCGCGCGCGCACCACTTCCATCGGCGGACTCAATCCCGATTATCCCGGCGACCCGTGGCACTCGGCGCTGACGCGCATGCTCACCGCCTGCCGCGCCTACGGGTTGCGCGCGGTGGACGGGCCGTTCGGCGACATCAAAGACGCCGGCGGATTTTTGGAGTCGGCCGAGCGCGCCGCGGCGCTCGGCATGGACGGCAAGTGGGTGATTCACCCGTCGCAAATTGAGTTGGCGAACAAGGTGTTCACGCCGCCGCCGGAGGAAGTCGCGCGCGCCAAAGACATTTTGCGCGCGCTGGAAAGCGCGGCCGAGGCGGGGCAGGGCGCGGCGCAACTGGAAGGCAAGATGATTGACGCCGCCTCCAAGCGCATGGCGGAAAATGTCGTGGCGATTGCCGATTTGATCGCGGCCGGCGAGTCGGCTCAACAGAAAAAATAACCGCGGCCTGCGACCGCTTGCGCCGCCGCGCGCAACCGCCTATTATTGTGCATTAAAGTAATTTCTCCGAAAAAATTATCCTTAGAAATCAATATGTCCGAAAATAAAACTTACCCGGTTTCCGAAGAAATCGCGGCGCGCGCGCACCTGCGCGCGAAGGAATACGCGGCGATGTATCAGCGCTCCATAGACGACCCGGCCGCCTTCTGGGCCGAACAGGCCGAGGCGTTCGTCACTTGGTTCGCGCCGTGGGACAAGGTCATGGACGCCGATTTCCACCGCGCCGACATCAAGTGGTTCACCGGCGCAAAACTGAACGCCTGCTACAACTGCGTGGATCGCCACCTGGAGACGCGCGGCGGGCAGCCCGCGATCATCTGGGAGGGCGATGATCCGGAAGTTGACAAAACAATCACTTACAACGAACTCTTTGAGTTGGTGTGTAAATTCGGCAACGTGCTCAAATCGCGCGGCGTCAAGCGCGGCGACCGCGTCTCCATCTACATGCCGATGATTCCCGAGGCCGCGGTCGCCATGCTGGCCTGCGCGCGCATCGGCGCGGTGCATTCGGTGGTGTTCGGCGGCTTCTCGCCCGAGGCGCTGCGCGACCGGATTTTGGACTCGGACTGCCGCGTGGTCATCACCGCCGACGAGGGCCCGCGCGGCGGCGGAAATGTGCCGCTGAAAGAAAACGTGGAAAAGGCGCTGCGCGGCTGCCCGAAAGTGCACACCACCATCGTGGTGCAGCGCACCGGCAACAAAGTCAGCGGCAACACCGAGCGCGACCTGTGGTATCACGAGGCGATGCAGGAAGCGTCGGCCGACTGCCCGCCGGAGGAGATGGACGCCGAGGAGCCGCTGTTCATCCTCTACACCTCCGGCTCCACCGGCAAACCCAAGGGCGTGCTGCACACCACCGGCGGCTACCAACTCTACACCGCGATCACGCACAAATATGTGTTTGACTACCACGACGGCGACATCTACTGGTGCACCGCCGATGTCGGCTGGGTCACCGGGCATTCCTACATCGTCTACGGGCCGCTCGCCAACGGCGCGACCACGCTGATGTTTGAAGGCGTGCCGACCTGGCCCGACGCCGGGCGCTTTTGGCAAGTGGTGGACAAGCACAAGGTCAACATCTTTTACACCGCGCCGACCGCGCTGCGCGCGCTGATGGGGCAGGGCGACGAGCCGGTAACCAAACACAGCCGAAAAAGCCTGCGCATTCTCGGCACCGTGGGCGAGCCGATTAATCCGGAAGCGTGGGAATGGTATTACCGCGTGGTCGGCGACGGCCGCTGCCCGGTGGTGGACACCTGGTGGCAGACCGAGACCGGCGGCATTCTCATCGCGCCGCTGCCGGGCGCGACCGGCTTAAAGCCCGGCTCGGCGACGCTGCCGTTCTTCGGCGTGCGCCCGGCGCTGCTGGACGCCGACGGCGCGGAAGTGCGCGGCGCCGGCGCCGGCAACCTGGTCATCACGCAGTCCTGGCCCGGGCAGATGCGCACCGTCTACGGCGACCACCAGCGTTTCATTGATACCTACTTCAAAGCGCATCCCGGTTTTTACACCACCGGCGACGGCGCGCGCCGCGACGCCGACGGGTATTACTGGATCACCGGGCGCGTTGATGATGTCATCAATGTTTCCGGCCACCGCCTCGGCACCGCCGAAGTGGAGAGCGCGCTGGTGCTGCATCCGCAGGTCGCCGAAGCCGCGGTGGTCGGCTACCCGCACGAGATCAAAGGGCAGGGGATTTACGCGTATGTGACGCCGATGGCCGGAGTTGCGCCTGATGAAAAACTGCGTGACGAACTGCTGGAACTGGTCAAAAGCGAAATCAGCGCGATCGCCAAACCCGATGTGATTCAGTGGGCGCCGGGCCTGCCGAAAACGCGTTCCGGAAAAATCATGCGGCGCATTTTGCGGCGCGTCGCCGCCAACGAACTGGACGACCTCGGCGACACCAGCACGCTCGCTGAGCCGGCCGTGGTGGAGGAGTTGATCGCGAATCGCGCGGGGTAGGCGTTCAGCGTTTGCGCCTGCCGAACTGCACGCGCAGCATGAACCACAGCAGCAGCGCCGCGCCGAGGCCGAAGACGATGTCGGCCGGCACGCGCACCCACACCAAGGTTTCCATCAGCGGCGAATGCAAAAACTCGGCGTTGCGCGCGAACCAGTAGCCCTTGGCGAACGAGGTGTAGGCCTGCATCAGCCCCTGCGGCAGCAGTGACAAAAACACCATCCCGGCCAGCCCGAGGTTGAGCGTCCAGAACACCCAGCGCAATACGCCGTCCGACCACGCCGCGGTTTTGCCGGCGAGTCCGCGCAGGCAGAACAGCAGCAGCCCCAGTCCGAGCAGTCCGTAGACGCCGAACAACGCGGCGTGGCCGTGCGCGGCGGTGGTCTGCAGGCCCTGCATGTAATACAGCGCGAGCGGCGGGTTGATCAAAAATCCGAGCACGCCGGCGCCGACCAAATTCCACAGCGCGACCGCGAAGAAAAACATCACCGGCAGGTGGTAGCCGCGCATCCACGGCGCGTCGCGCTCCACCCGCCAATGGTCGTGCGCTTCAAACGCGATCAGCGCGAGCGGCACCACTTCCAGCGCGGAGAACACCGCGCCGAGCGCGACCACGCCCTGCGGCGTGCCGCTGAAATAGAGGTGGTGGAAGGTGCCGAGCACGCCGCCGCCGAGGAACACCATCGCGCTGAACATCACATAGATCGCCGCGGTGCGCGCGCGCAGCAGGCGCATGTGGGTGAACACCCAGGCGATCCACGCGGTGGCGAACACTTCAAAAATTCCCTCCACCCACAGGTGAATGACCCACCACCGCCAGTATTCGGCGATGCTGAGGTGCGTGGTGCGGCCCCACAACAGGCCGGCGCCGTAGAGCAGGCCGATGGCGACGGTGGAGGCGAACAGCAGAATCAGCAGGTGCTTGTCGCTGCGGTCGGAGCGAATCGCCGGCACGATGCAGCGCGCCATCAGCGCCAGCCAAAACAGCAGCCCGGCGAACAGCAAAATTTGCCACAGCCGGCCGAGGTCCAGGAATTCGTAGCCCTGGTGGCCGATCCAGAAATTCACCACCGGGTCTTTGATCAGGCCGGCGATTGCGGCCCATTCGCCGGCCATGGAGCCGACGGTGACCAGTAGCAGCGCGATCCACAGCGCGTTCACGCCGAAGCGCTGCCATTTCGGCTCGCGCCCGCCGATCAGCGGCGCGGCGAACAAACCGGCCGCAAGCCAGGCGACGGCGATCCAGGTGATCGCGAGTTGCGTGTGCCAGGTGCGCGTCAGCGAATACGGAAAATATTCGGACAGCGGAAAGCCGTAGAAGTCGTGCCCCTCCACCGCGTAATGCGCGGTCACCGCGCCGAGCAGCACCTGCAGCGCGAACAGCAACACCACCGTCCAAAAGAATTTTCCGGTGGCGCGCATGGACGGCGTCGGCTGCATTTGCTCCAGCGGGTTGTCCGGCGGAACGCCGCCGCGCGGCTGCATTTCCAGCGTCCACACCTCGCGCTCGCGGCAGAAAAACCAGGTGAGAAAACCGATGCCGGCGATGAGCAGGACCACGCTGATGAAACTCCAGATGAACGCGGTCGCGCTCGGCGCGTTGCCGACCAGCGGCTCGTGCGGCCAGTTGTGCGTGTAGGTGACATCCCCGGTCGGGCGCAATGTGCCGGCCGCCCAGGCAGTCCACCAAAAGAACGCGCCGAGCGAGCGCAGTTCCCGCGGCGTCGCCTCGCCGCCGAGCGGCGCTTCGGCGATCGCGTATTGCTCGCGCAATTCGGTGAGCGCGGCGTTTCCGCCGAACAGCGATTCGTAATGCGATTCAACCGCGCGCATCGCCTCGGCGCGCTCGGCCGACACCGTGATCCGCCCGCTGCCCGGGTCATAGGTGTTGCGCTTGATTTCTTCGGTGATTTGCGCACGCAACCCGGCCTGCTCGGGCAACGACAATGCGCCGTAGTCGCCGCCGGCGCGCAGATCCAGCATCGCGCGCGCTTCGCGGTGCAGTTGGTCGGCGGTCCAGTCCGGCGCGAGGTATGCGCCGTGCCCCCAAACCGAGCCGAGTTGCATGCCGCCCAGCCGCCGCCAGGTGTCCATGCCGAGTTGGATTTCCTCGCGCCCGAACAAGCGCGCGCCGTCCGCATCCACCACCGCCTCCGGCAACGGCGGCGCCTGCTCGGCGATCCGCCCGCCGAAATAGAGCAGGACCGAAAACATCACCGCCAGCAAAACGCCGAACATCGTCCACAGGCGTTTCATCGTAAACACCGTCCGGTAATCCATGGTGCGCCTCGCGCATGAGTGAAGATTGCCGCCAAAATACGCGCGAAACCCGGCGAAGCGGCTTGACATATATCAATTTTTTCCCGCTTTTTGGCGGCTTCGGCGCCCCGGAAAAGATTGCAAAAATTTCCGCCAATCCCTTGACATTTCCCGGTGGGGGCGCCACACTTTGTCTGCGCCTGAGTCATTTCGGCCGAATCGGGGATGGCCCCGCCGGGGAGCTCGCCGACCCCGCAGGCGCGCCTTTCTTTTTTGACAGGGATTCCGCGTCGCGCAAGCGCCCCTTGATTCCGCCGCGGTGGAAGGTTTCCAAGAATACTTCCCGCCCGTCGCGCGTCTTTTTCCATACCGCCGTCCACCAATTGCCGTCGTCATCGCGGGCAAAACCTGTGAAATGGCGCGCGCCGTCGGCGTAGATGTGCCGGCCGTCCAATATCCTCTGCACCAGCACAAAATGGCCCGGCGAAATTTCCGGCCGGTCATGCCGCAATTTGCCGATCGTGTAGCCGGACAGCAGCAGTATCCGGCATTTGGTGCGCATCGCGCGGCGCAGGTGCGCCGGCAGAATCCCCACCGCTTCGCGCAGCATAGCGGTTCCCGTCGGCAGCGCCGAGCGCCGCATCTCGCGCGGCAGCGGGGCGACGCCGCGGTAGCGCCGCGCAAACTCCGGCCCGCTCAACCACTTCGCGATCCCTGCGTGCGACAACTCCGCTTCACGCCGTCGCGGCGTTCCTCATTGCATGCGGCATGTTCACGCCTTCTCCAACCCCCGCGCCAGATCTTCCTCAATGTCGGCCGGGTCCTCAATGCCGACCGACAGGCGCACCAGTCCGTCGGTCAGGCCGCGCGCGTTGCGTTCTGCCGGCGGCACATCCACATGCGTCATGGTCGCCGGATGCGTGATCATGGTTTCCACCGAGCCGAGGCTTTCGGCGAGTTGGCACAGTTGCAGCGCGTTCATCAGCGCCTTGCCGGCCGGAATGCCGCCTTTCAATTCAAACGACAGCATGCCGCCGAAGCCGCTCATCTCGCGCGCAGCCACGGCGTGCTGCGGGTGCGACTTCAGCCCCGGATAACTCACGCGCGCGATTTTCGGGTGCGCCCCCAAAAATTCCGCGATGCGCATTCCGGTGTCGGAGTGGCGGCGCATGCGCAGGTGCAGCGTCTTGATGCCGAGCAGCGTGAGCCACGCGTCAAACGGGCTGTTGACCGCGCCCACGGTTTTTTGCAGAAACTTCAGCCGCTGAAACATGTCTTCGTCGTTCAGCGCGACCGCGCCGCCGATAATCTGGTTGTGGCCGCTCAGGTATTTCGTGGTGGAATGCATGACGATGTCCGCGCCGAGTTCCAGCGGCCGCAAAAACACCGGCGTGGCGAAAGTGGAATCCACCCCGACTGGAATGCCAGCGTCGCGCGCGATCTTGCAGACCGCGCCGATGTCGGTGACTTTCAGCAGCGGATTTGACGGCGTCTCCAGCCAGATCAACTTGGTCTCGTCGCGAATCGCATCGGCGACATTGCCCGGCGCGGTCGTGTCCACATAGGTGAATTGCAGCCCGAAAGAGGCCAGCACTTGATTGAAGTGCCGCGAGACGCCGCCATAGACATCGTCCGAGCAGACCACATGGTCGCCGGCTTTCAGCAATTTCATCACCGCATCCACCGCCGACATTCCGCTGGCGAAACACACCCCGTACTTGCCGCTTTCCAGCGCGGCGAGGTTGTTCTCCAAAATCTGCCGGGTCGGATTGGACGACCGCGTATAGTCAAACCCGAGGTCGCGCCCGACTTCCGGCAGGACATAGGTCGCGGTCTGGTAGATCGGCGGGATGATGGAGCCGGTCAGCGGATCCGGCTGCTGCCCGGCGTGGACGCATTTGGTGGCGAATTTCATGGTTGGGAGAGTGGGGGAGGGGGCGC
>JALCBG010000006.1:0-1845 GCA_028066695.1 Gammaproteobacteria bacterium
CCGCAACCTCTCCGGAGCAACATCATGACCATCAACCGCCCCGCCAAACGCGATCCGAACCGACTCGGCGACAGTTTCATGTTTCCGCCGCATGTCATTGACGACATTCACATCAAGGCCGAACTCGGGCGCTACCGCATGCGCGGGTTTTCGCTGTTCAAAAAAATCCCGAGTTGGGACGACCTGACTTTTATGCCGGGCACGCTGACGCGCTTCGTGATTGAAGGCTACCGCGAAAAATGCCTGACCAAGACGGTCATCGGGCCGAAAGCGAAACGCCCGTTGGTGCTGGACATTCCGATTTATGTGACCGGCATGAGTTTCGGCGCGCTCTCCTACGAGGCAAAGACCGCGCTCGCGCGCGGCGCGACCATGGCCGGCACCGCCACCTGCAGCGGCGAAGGCGGAATGATTCCGGACGAGCGCCGCTATTCGGACAAGTGGCTGTATCAGTGCATCCAGTCGCGCTACGGCTTCAACCCGAACCATTTGCGCCTCGCCGACGCGGTGGAGTTTTTCATCGGGCAGGGCTGCAAGGTCGGCCTCGGCGGGCATTTGATGGGGCAAAAAGTCACCGACCAAGTCGCCGAGATGCGCTCGCTACCGGCCGGCATTGACCAGCGCTCGCCGGCGCGCCACCCGGACTGGCTCGGTCCCGACGACCTCGCGCTGAAAATTGATGAAATCCGCGAGGCTACCAACGGCGAAATTCCGATTCAACTGAAACTCGGCGCGGCGCGCGTCTATGACGATGTGCGCATGGCGGCGAAGACCGGCGCCGACTCCATCTACATGGACGGCATGGAAGGCGGCACCGGCGCCGGCCCGCACCTCGCCACCGAGGAAACCGGCGTGCCCGGCATCGCCGCGATTCGCCAGGCGCGCCGCGCGCTGGACGATGTCGGCAAGAGCGGCGAAATTTCGCTGGTCTATGCCGGCGGCATTCGCAACGGCGGCGATGTCGCCAAAGCGCTCGCGCTCGGCGCGGACGCGGTCGCCATCGGGCATTCGGTGATGATGGCGCTCAACTGCAACAAGGACATCCCCGAAGCGGATTACCCGCGCGAGATGGGGGTGGAAGCCGGGCACTGCTACCACTGCCACACCGGCCGCTGCCCGGTCGGCGTCGCCACCCAGGACCCGGAACTTCGCAAGCGCCTTGACCCGGACAAGGCGGCCGAGCGCGTCTACAACTTCCTGCACACGCTGACCATTGAGTGCCAGATGCTGGCGCGCGCCTGCGGCAAAACCGATGTGCATTCGCTGGAGCCGGAGGATTTGTCCGCGCTGACCATGGAGGCCTCGGCCATGGCGCAGGTTCCGCTCGCCGGCACGCAATACACGGTCGGCCAGCCGCACATGAAACGCTTCTGACCGGAGGAAACATGAACGCGAAAAAAGCAAAGAAGAAAACCGCCCGCAAAAAAGCCGCGGCGAAAAAGTCCCGCGCAAAGCATTCCGCGGTGAAAAAGGCCGCTGCGAAAAAGTCCGCGGCCAAAAAAGCCGGCGGCCGCGCGCGCGAGATCGGGCAGCACATCGGCTACCGCTACGACGTCAACCTGACGCCCGACATGTCCAAATGCACGCCGTTTTTGAAACGCTACATGGATGTCATGGGCTGGGACGACCTCAACTGGCTGGAAGATGTGCACATGGGCTTTGAGGCCGGCAAACCGGCCGTCTTTGACCGCAACATCAACGGCTGGGTGCGCGTCCCGGCGAACCTGAAACTCCCGAAAGACCAGCAATCCCGCGACATGATCGCGCGCGAATTGCTGGTGAAATTCCAAATGTCAAAAACGCATCCGATGGTGGATTTGATGGAGGCGTACCGGAAGTTTTGAG
>JALCBG010000006.1:1945-9820 GCA_028066695.1 Gammaproteobacteria bacterium
ATGTCAAAAACGCATCCGATGGTGGATTTGATGGAGGCGTACCGGAAGTTTTGAGAGGGGGCGGGAAACCGCCCCGCCCCGGCGCGCCGGGTTTTTGTATTCTCCCAACCATGACCCGCTACTCCGCCTGGAGCGTCTTCAAAAACGGCTTGCAGGGCCAGCGCAACTGGCGGCGCGCCTGGCGCGACCCCGAGCCGAAGCGCGAATACGACACCGTCATCATCGGCGCCGGCCTGCACGGCCTGGCAACGGCCTACTACCTCGCAAAAAACCACGCCGCGCGCAACATCGCGGTGCTGGAAAAGGGATGGCTCGGCGGCGGCAACGCCGGGCGCAACACCACCATCGTCCGCTCCAACTA
Organism: Gammaproteobacteria bacterium; assembly: GCA_028066695.1. Lineage (GTDB taxonomy): Bacteria > Pseudomonadota > Gammaproteobacteria > Arenicellales > Poriferihabitantaceae > JAHRAW01. The sequence goes on from JALCBG010000006.1 coordinate 2,307, forward strand.
CATGATGCCGGGCAACCGCGGCTTCTACGAGCACTCGCTGCGGCTGTGGGAAAACCTGAGCCACGAACTCAACTACAACGTGATGTTCAGCCAGCGCGCGCACATCACGCTGCTGCACACTCCGGCGGCGCGCGACGCGGCCGCGCGGCGCTACAACACCATGCTGCTGACCGGCTCCGACGCCGAACTGTGGAGCCTCAAAAAATTAAAACGGAAAATCCCGCATTTAAATTACGACAGCGCGCGCTTCCCGATCATCGGCGCGGCGGTGCAGCGGCGCGCCGGCAACGCGCGCCACGACGCAGCCGCCTGGGGCTACGCGCGCGCCGCCGACCAACTCGGCGTCGACATCATCCAAAACTGCGAGGTGACCGGCTTTGCGCGCGAGGCAAACCGCGTGACCGCCGTCGACACCAGCCGCGGCCGCATTCAAGCGCGGCGCTTCGGTCTTGCGGTGGCCGGCAGCACTTCGCAACTGTGGGCGGCGGCCGAACTCGGCAAACTCCCGGTGGAAACGCATTTGCTGCAGGCCTTCGTCACCGAGCCGCTGAAACCGCTGCTGGATCATGTCGTGGTGTTCGGCGTCGGCGGCGCGCACTTTTACATCTCGCAATCGGACAAAGGCGGCATGGTTTTCGGCGGCGACTTGGACTGGTACAAATCCTATTCGCAGCGCGGCAACCTGCCGGCGGTCGCCGACGCCGCCGAATGCGCGACTTCCATCCTGCCCTGCCTGGCGCGCGTCCGCCTGCTGCGGCACTGGGGCGGGCTGATGGACATGTCCATGGACGGCTCGCCATTCATCTGCAAAACGCCGCTGGAAAATTTGTATTTGAACGCCGGCTGGAATTACGGCGGCTTCAAAGCCAGCCCGGCCTCCGGCTGGTATTTCGCCGACCTGATCGCCAACGCGCGCGCGCATCCGGCCGTGGAAAATTTTGACCTCGGCCGCTTTGCGCGCGGCGTCAACATTGACGAGCGCGGCGCCGGCCCCGACCCCAAACTGCACGGCTGATGCGAATCAATTGCCCGTTCTGCGGCCTGCGCGACCACGCCGAGTTCGCCTACGGCGGAGACGGCTCGGTGCGCTACCCGCCCTTGGACGCGCCGGCCGCCGACTGGCACGACGCGGTCTTTCTGCGCGCCAACCCGCGCGGCATGCAAACCGAAACCTGGCAGCACCTGCACGGCTGCCGCATGTGGCTGCTGGTGGAACGCGACACCGCGACGCATGAAATCCGCTCGGTGCGCGCCGCGCACGACGGAATCGGCGCGGCATTGCGCGGCGAACGGGACGGCGCGCGATGAGCGCGACGCGGCTTGCGCGCGGCGGGCGCATCGCGCGCGGCGAGGAGTTGCGCTTCCATTGGAACGGCCGCGAGTTGCGCGGCTTTCGCGGTGACACGCTGGCCTCGGCGCTGCTCGCCAACGACGTGTTTTTGCTGGGGCGCAGTTTCAAATACCACCGCCCGCGCGGTGTGATGTCGGCCGGCGTGGAGGAATCCGGCGCGCTGGTCACCGTCGGCGAAGGCGCGCGGCGCGACCCGAATGTCAAAGCCACCGCGCAGGAACTGCATGCGGGGCTGCGCGCGTCAAGCCAAAACGTCTGGCCCGGTTTGCGTTTTGACATCGGCGCGCTCTCCGGAATGTGCGCGCGCTTTTTGCCGGCCGGGTTTTATTACAAGACCTTCATGGGCCCGCGGCGCGTCGGCGGCACGCGCGTTTGGATGCAGTTTGAAAAACTCATTCGCCGCGCGGCCGGAATGGGAGCGGCCTCGCGCCTGCCCGACCCGGACAATTATGAACACGCGCACGCGCATTGCGACGCGCTGGTGGTCGGCGGCGGGCCGGCCGGACTCGCGGCCGCCGCGGCCGCGGCGCGCGCCGGAATGGATGTGCTGCTGGTGGAGCAGGACTTCGCGCTCGGCGGCGACCTGCTGCACCAGCCGCCGGCTGCCGATGAAAAACTCCGCGCGCTGACCGCCGAAGTTGAAGCGGCCGGCGTACGCGTACTGACGCGCACCACCGCATTCGGCATATACGACCACGGAGTCGTCGGCCTGCTGGAGCGCGCGACCGACCACATCGCGCGGCCCGGCGCGCATCAGCCGCGCCAGCGTTTTTGGACGGTGCGCGCCAAACGCATCATTCTCGCGACCGGCGCGCTGGAGCGCCAGTTCGTCTTCGGCGACAACGACCGCCCGGGCGTGATGTCGGCCTCGGCCGCGCGCGCCTACCTCCACCGTTACGGCGTCCGCTGCGGCGCGCGCATCGTGGTCGCGACCAACAACGACTCGGCGCATCAAACCGCGGCCGAACTTGCGCAGGCCGGCGCCGAAGTGACGCTGCTGGACGCGCGCGAAGAAGCGCATTCGGCCGGCGGCGAATTGTCCGCGCGCATGCGGGACGCCGGCGTTCGCCTGTGCGCGGCGCATGCGCCGCTTCGCGCCATCGGACGCGCGCGCGTGCGCGCGGTGCAAACCGCGACGGCCGCGCCCGGCAACGAATGGATTCCCGGCGAGCGCATGCGCTGCGATTTGCTGCTGGTCTCCGGCGGCTGGTCGCCGGCCATCCACTTGCATTCGCAGCGCGCCAGGCCGGTGTGGGACGACGCCCTCGCCTGCTTCCTCGCCGGCCAATGCGATGAGCCGATCACCGTCGCCGGCGCCGCGGCCGGGGTTTGGAATAGCGAAGACTGCGAGCGCTCCGGCGCGGCCGCCGGACGCGCCGCGGCGAATGCGCCCGGTAACAACGCCGCGCCGGCGCACAACGATGGTGGCGGCGCAATTCTGCCGCTGTATGAAATCCGCGCGCGCGCGAAAAAAACCAAAGCGTTCATTGACCCGCAACACGATGTGACCGCCGACGACATCCGCCTCGCGCACCGCGAAGGGTTTGTCTCGTCCGAGCACTTGAAACGCTACACCACGCTCGGCATGGCGACCGACGGCGGCAAGGTCGGCAATGTCATCGGCCTGGCGCTGATGGCCGAAGCGCTCTCCAAAAAAATCGCGGAGGTCGGCGCGACCGCATTCCGCCCGCCGTATACGCCGGTCGCGCTCGGCGCATTGCGCGGGCGCAGCGTCGGCGAGCACTTCCGCCCGCTGCGCCGCACTCCGATGCACCGCTGGAATCTTGAGCACGGCGCGACCATGACCATGGCCGGCCTGTGGCACCGCCCGTGGTATTTCGCGCGCGGTGGCGAAAACATTGAGCAGGCATACCAACGCGAAGCGGCGACGGTGCGCGCGGCGGTCGGACTGTGCGATGTCACTTCGCTCGGCAAGATCGCGCTGCAGGGGCCCGACACCGCCGAATTTCTCAACCGCGTCTACACAAATCCGTTCGCCAAACTTCCGGCAGGCAAAGCGCGCTACGGAATCATGCTGCGCGACGATGGATTGGTGCTGGATGACGGCACCACCTGGCGGTTGTCCGACAACGAATATTTCATGACCACCACCACCGCCCACGCGGCGACGGTGATGGCCTGGCTGGAGGAATTGCTGCAGACGCGGTGGCCCGAATTAAAAGTGCACGCGACTTCGGTGTCCGAGCAATGGGCCGGCTGCGCGCTCGCCGGGCCGAAATCGCGCGAAGTCCTCGCTACATGCGCGGCGCGCGCCGACGCGGTTTCCAACGACGCGCTGCCGTTCATGGGCGTTGTGGAAACCGAATTGCGCGGCGGTTTGCGCTGCCGCATCGCGCGCATCAGTTTCTCCGGCGAGTTGGCGTTTGAAATTTATGCGCCTTCCGATTACGCATGCGCGATGATGGACATGCTGTGGGGGGCGGCCGCGCCGCTCGGCGGCTGCCTCTACGGGCTGGAAGCGCTCGGTGCGCTGCGCATTGAAAAGGGGCATGTAACCGGCGCCGAACTGGACGGGCGCGTGAGCATTGACGACGCCGGACTCGGGCGAATGGCGTCCACGCGCAAGGCCTATATTGGAAGCGCGCTGCGCATGCGCCCGGAATTATTGCGCGAAGACCGCCCGCAACTGGTCGGCATCATGCCGAAAAACCGGCGCAAGACTTTTAACGCCGGCGCGCTGCTGTGCGAGGCCGGGCGCGGCCGCGATGTCAGCAAGCATGGCGATGGCTGGATCACCGCGGTTACCGCATCTCCGGCGCTCGGACACTGGATCGGACTCGGCTTTATCGCCGGCGGCGCCGACGCCTGGCGCGGGCGGCGCGTGGTCGCGGCCGACCCGCTGCGGCGCGGCGATGTCGCGGGGGAAATCACCTCGCCGCACATGTTTGACCCGGACGGGAAACGGATGCATGGCTGAGCGCGTCTCGGCACTGCAGGGCGCGGACGCGCCGCGCCGCTTCGGCGCGGACGGCCCGCCCGGCGTAACGCTGCGCGAGGTGCGCGGTCTGCGCCTGTGGCAAGTCGCGGCCTGGCACGACACTTTGGCCGAAGTGGCGCAACAGGCCGCGCGCGCGGCCGGCGTCGCCGCCGCGCCGCCGCCGGGCGCGGCCGTGGAATCGGAGCGCGGCGCGCTGCTTCGCATTGAGCCGCTGAAGTGGTGGCTGCTCGGCGTCGACGCGCCGGAAATCGCCGGCGAGCACGGCGCGGTTCTCGACCTGTCGCATTCGCGCACGCATATTCGCATCAGCGGCACGCAAGCCGCCGCGCTGTTGAACCGCCACCTGCCGCTGGACTTGCGCGAGACTTCCTTCGCCGAAGGCATGGTCGCTTCCGGCGCGCTGCATCATGTCGGCGTTGCGCTGTGGCGCTCGGCGCGCGGCTACGAACTTTTCATTCCGCGCGGCTTCGCGCTGTCGCTGTGGGAGGTGCTGCTGGAAAGCGCGGCGCAATTCGGCGCGGAAGTCGCCGCGGCCGACTCTCACAAAATCTGAAAACCATCCGGCGCTTCCGGTACGGCCGCGCCGCCATCCATTTCACGCACTTCACGCACCTCGGCCGCATCGGGGCCGCGCCGCAGCCACTCCGCCAACTCGGCCAATTTTTCCGGCGCGCCGCGCGCGGCCACTTCCACATCGCCATTCGGCAGATTCTTCGCCCAGCCGGTGAGTAATAAACGCTCGGCCATTTCTCGCGTCGCATAGCGAAAACCGACGCCCTGCACGCGCCCGCGGACAATGAACTTGCGCGCGGTCATTCGCCCGGCAAATACATGTTCGCGCCGGCGAGTTCGGCGCCGTGCTTGCTGATGATGCCGTGCACGCGCAGCAGCACATCCTGCTTGACCGCGTGATACGCGGCCCACTGGGTGGTGCCGGTGTATGCGTAGATGAAAAATTTCAGCGAATACGGAGTGAAGCCGTCCAGGTTGACCACCACCGTTTGTTTTTCGCTTTCAATCGCATCGTGGTCTTTCAGCATCTCTTTCACATCGTCCACGATCACCGCGACCTTGCCGGCGTCCGCGTGGCGCAAGTGAATCGTCTGGTAGATTTGGCGGTGGCTCATGCGCGACGGATTGACTATCGCCATGCCGGAAAATATATTGTTCGGCACATACACCGGGCGCATGTCAAACGCGCGGATGCGCGTCAGCCGCCAGCCGATATCCTCCACGGTTCCCTCTATTTCGCGGTCGGGCGAACGCACCCAGTCGCCGACTTTGAACGGGCGGTCGAGGTAGAGCATCAGCCCGCCGAAAAAGTTGGCGAGCAAATCGCGCGCGGCGAAGCCGATGGCGATGCCGCCGATGCCGCCGAAGGCGAGAACGCCGGCGATGTTGAAACCGAACGTCTGCATCATGACCAGCGCCGCGGTGATGAAAATGGACGCGCGCAGCAATCTGCGCACGGCGTCCCGCGTGGCGAAATCGAGACCCCCGAGAACCGGCAGCATGCGCCGCGTCAGCCCGAGCAAGAACCAGGCGATGGCGACGATTACGCCGGCGCGGCGCAGCGGCGCGACCGCGGTGAAAATCTCGGCGCGCAGTTCGGCCTGCACGACATCCATCGCAAAGCCGAGGCCGAGCACCCAGATCAGCAGCGACGCCGGCCGCCGCAATGCCGCCAGCACCGCGCTGTCCCATGAATTTTCCGCCGCGCCCGGGCGCAACTGCAGTTTTCGCAGCGCGCGCCGCAGCAGAAACTCCACCACCAGCGCGCAGACAACGATCAGCAGCACCTGCGACGCCGGCCCGCCGGCGCTGATGCCGGCGCCGGCATGTTCAAGCCATTGAAAATAAGGGTTGTCCCGCATGTTTATATTCGTCCAATCAGGCGAAGTTCCGCCCGATTATATCCGCATGCCATCCGCATGCAAAAACGCCGCCGCGCGCTCACCACTTCGCAAACACTTCGCGCGCCGCTTCCACGGTCTTTTCTATTTCGCCCGCGCCATGCGCGGCCGAAACAAAACCGGCCTCAAACGGGGACGGCGCGAAATACACGCCGCGCTCCAGCATGCCGTGAAAAAAGCGCTTGAAGGATTCGGCATCGCAGGCCGCGACATCGGCGAATGACGAAACGCGCTCGGCCTCGGTGAAGAACAGCCCGAACATGGAGCCGGCGCGGTTCGCGCGCAATGCGACTCCGGCGTCGCGCGCGGCCGCGAGCAGGCCGTCTAACAGGCTCTGCGTCGCCGCGCCGAGCGACTCGTAAAAACCGTCTTCCTCGGTCGCGCGCAAGGTGGCGAGGCCGGCGGCCATCGCCACCGGATTGCCCGACAGCGTGCCAGCCTGATAGACGCCGCCCTGCGGCGCGAGCAATTCCATCACTTCGGGCGCGCCGCCGAACGCGCCGACCGGCATGCCGCCGCCGATGATTTTGCCAAGCACGCTGATGTCGCCGCGCACGCCGAGCGCGCCGTCCTCCCCCTCCCCCTGCGCGCCGCGCGCGCCGACGCGAAAGCCGGTCATGACTTCGTCCATGATCAGCAAACTGCCGGCGCGGTCGCACAGCGCGCGCAACCCCGCGAGAAACCCGGGCAGCGGCGGCACGCAGTTCATGTTGCCGGCGACCGGCTCGACGATGACCGCGGCGATGTCTTCGCCGGACTCGGCGAACAGCGCCTCCACCGAGGCGAGATCGTTGTAGACCGCGCACAAAGTGTCGCGCGCCATCGCCGCCGGCACGCCGCGCGAAGTCGGCACGCCGAAAGTCATCGCGCCCGAGCCGGCCTTCACCAGCAGGCAGTCGGCATGGCCGTGGTAGCAGCCTTCAAATTTCACGATCTTGTCGCGGCCGGCGGCGCCGCGCGCCAGGCGAATCGCGCTCATCGCGGCCTCGGTGCCGGAATTGACCATGCGCACCCGCCCGACCCACGGCAACTTCGCGCAAATCCATTCGGCCATTTCGGTCTCGGCCTCGGTCGGCGCGCCGAAACTGAGCCCGTTTGACGCCGCCGCGGCGACCGCCTCCAGCACGCGCGGGTCGGCGTGGCCGAGAATCATCGGGCCCCACGAGCCGACATAATCAATGTAGCGCCGCCCGTTTTCGCCATGCAGATACGCGCCCTTCGCGCCGCGAATGAACAGCGGCGCGCCGCCGACCGCCTGAAACGCGCGCACCGGCGAGTTGACGCCGCCGGG
>JALCBG010000006.1:9920-32668 GCA_028066695.1 Gammaproteobacteria bacterium
AGTTGCGCTGATACTTCGCCTTGAACTTGCCGACGCGCCCGGCGGTGTCGACGATTTTCTGCCGGCCGGTGTAGAACGGATGGCAGGCCGAGCAAATTTCCACATGCAGCGCCTTGCCCAGCGTCGACTTCGTCTCAAAGGTGTTGCCGCAGGCGCAGGTCACCGTGATTTCGGCGTATTTCGGGTGGGTGTCTGATTTCATTTCGTCTCCTGTGGGGTGAGCATCGCGGGGTGGGTCAGCGGTTCATCGACTTGATAAACTCTGCGTTGGATTTGGTCGCCTTTAATTTGTCGATCAAAAATTCGGCGGCCTGCAGTTCGTCCATCGGATGCAGCAGTTTGCGCAGCAGCCACACTTTCTGCAGTTCGTTGGCGTCGGTCAAAAGCTCCTCGCGGCGCGTGCCGGAGCGGTTGATGTTGATCGACGGATACACGCGCTTTTCGGAGATGCGCCGGTCCAGGTGGATTTCCATGTTGCCGGTGCCCTTGAATTCTTCGTAGATGATGTCGTCCATCTTTGATCCGGTGTCGATCAGCGCGGTTGCAAGAATGGTCAGACTGCCGCCCTCCTCAATGTTGCGCGCCGCGCCGAAAAAGCGCTTCGGCCTTTGCAGCGCGTTGGCGTCTATGCCGCCGCTGAGCACCCGCCCGGAAGCCGGCGCCACGGTGTTGTAGGCGCGCGCCAGCCGCGTGATGGAATCCAGCAAAATAACCACGTCTTTTTTGTGCTCCACCAGCCGCTTCGCTTTCTCAATGACCATGTCGGCCACCTGCACATGCCGCGCCGGCGGCTCGTCAAAGGTGGAGGAAATCACCTCGCCGCGCACCGTGCGCACCATCTCGGTCACCTCCTCGGGGCGCTCGTCTATCAGCAGCACCATCAGCACCACCTCCGGATTGATCGCGGTGATGGACTGCGCCATTTGCTGCAGCATCACGGTCTTGCCGGTCTTCGGCGCCGACACGATCAGCCCGCGCTGCCCCTTTCCGATCGGCGCGACCAGGTCGATCATGCGCCCGCTCAGCGACTCGGCCGAGCCGTTGGTGCGCTCCAGTTTCAGGCGCTCGTCCGGATGCAGCGGCGTGAGGTTTTCAAACAGCATTTTGCGGCGCGCTTCCTCCGGCGTTTGAAAGTTGATGTGCTCGACTTTCAACAGCGCGAAGTAGCGCTCCGATTCCTTCGGCGGGCGGATTTGCCCGGACACGGTGTCGCCGGTGCGAAGCCCGAAACGCCGCACCTGGCTGGATGACATGTATATGTCGTCGGGCCCGGCGAGGTAGGAGGATTTCGCCGAGCGCAGAAAGCCGTAGCCGTCCTGCATGATTTCGGCGACGCCCTCGCCCATGATTGTTTCTCCCTGGCGCGCCTGCGCTTTCAGGATCGCGAAAATCTGCTCCTGCTTGCGCATGCGCGGGGTGATGTTCTCAAGGCGCAGCACGCGCGCGGCGTCCATCAATTCGGTGGCGGATTTGGATTTGAGTTCGGTTAGGCTGATTGACATGGGATTGGGATTGGGAGGGTCGGTGTTCCCGCAACTGCGGGTGTTGTGGAAGGAAGGTTTTGCTACGGTAACGCGGGTATGAATATCCGGGGGAGATTTGAAAAACTTTGAGGAATTCGGGCGCGGGCGCCGGGCATTTCTTTGCCCGGTTCGCGCCCGCCGTGAAATCCGCTTTCAAAAGGAACGGGAGGAGTATAGCGGAAAACCGCGCCCGGCGGGGCGCGCCGAAAAATCAGTTCCCGAGGTTGCTTTCGATAAAGTCCGCCAGTTGCGATTTTGATGCCGCGCCGACATGCGTCGCCTCCACTTCGCCGCCCTTGAAAATCATCAGGGTCGGGATGCTGCGAATGCCGTATTTCGGCGGCGTCTCCGGATTGTCGTCGATGTTGAGTTTCACCACTTTCATTTTGCCGGCGTATTCCTCGGCCAGTTCCTCCAGGACCGGCGCAATCATCTTGCAGGGCCCGCACCACTCCGCCCAGTAGTCGATGAGCACCGGCATGCCGGCTTTCAACACCTCGCTCTCGAACGAGGCGTCGCTGATGTGCGCGGTCGCGGATGTGTCGGACATGTGATCTCCCTCCTGTGCGGGACGTTGGCGGTGAAACGAATGCTTGGGATTATAAAATGCGGGGTGAAATACGGGTGAAACCCGGGGCGGAATGCATTATACTATGCGCCCTATCACGAGTTTGGCGGCGCGCGCGGGTTTTTTGGCGCCCGCGCCGCGGCGAAAAAATGACCGAAACCCATCTGACAGAACAGCGGTTCAGCGAGTTTACCCTGGAAGCGCCGCTGCAGCAAGGCCTGCGCGACGCCGGTTTTGCGCATTGTACGCCAATTCAGGCGGCATGTCTGCCGGCCGCGCTGGAGGGGCGCGATGTCGCCGGCCAGGCGCAAACCGGCACCGGCAAGACGGTCGCCTTCCTGCTCGCCTGCTGCCACTACCTGCTGACGCACCCGCCGCATCCGGAGCGCGGGCGCTCCCAGCCGCGCGCGCTGATTCTCGCGCCGACGCGCGAATTGGCGATTCAAATTCACGCCGACGCGCAGGTGCTGGCGCGCCACACCGGGCTGGTCCTCGGGCTGGTCTACGGCGGCACCGGCTACGACAGCCAGCGGGAAATGCTGGAAAAAGGCGCGGACATTTTAATTGGAACGCCGGGCCGGCTGATAGATTTTTTCAAGCAGGGCCTCTACGACCTGCAGCGCGCGCAGGTCGCGGTGCTGGACGAGGCCGACCGAATGTTTGACCTCGGCTTCATCCGCGACATCCGCTTTTTGCTGCGGCGCATGCCGCCGCCGGGCGAGCGGCTCAATCTGCTGTTTTCCGCGACGCTTTCCTTCAAGGTGATGGAACTCGCCTATGAGCACATGAACGACCCCGAGGAAATCAAAATTGAGAGCGGCGCCGTGGTCGTGGAAAAAATCACCGAATACTGTTTTTACCCGGCAAACGAGGAAAAATTTCCGCTGCTGGTCAACCTGCTAAAACGCGACAACCACGAGCGCATTTTGGTTTTCGTCAACACCCGCATCGCCGTGGAGAAAGTCGCCGCGGTGCTTTCGGCGAACAACATCAGCAACGGCGCGCTGTCCGGCGATGTGCCGCAGCGCAAGCGCGAGCAATTATTGGAGGCGTTTAAAAACGGCAAGCGAAAAGTGCTGGTCGCCACCGACGTCGCCGCGCGCGGCCTGCACATTCCGGATGTCACGCATGTCTACAACTTTGACCTGCCGCAGGACGCCGACGATTACATCCACCGCATCGGCCGCACCGCGCGCGCCGGCGCCAGCGGCGAGGCGATCAGTTTCGTCTGCGAGCGCTACGCGTATTCCATCATGGAAATTGAAGAGAGCATCGGCCACGCCCTGCCGCGCCGCGACATCGCGCCCGAGTTTCTGGAAGAAATTGTAAGCGCGCCCATGCCGCATGCGCGCGGCGCTTCCGGGCGAAACAGGCGGCGCGAACGGCCTGAACGGACCGAGAGGACTGCGCAAGCCGGTCAAAATGACGCGCGCGAAATCAAAATGGAAAACGAAACAAAAGCCGAACCTGAATCCGAACCCGCGCCCCCGCCCCCCCCGCCGGCAAGCGCGCGCCGCAGCCGGCGCTACGGAGAAGTCCCGGCGATCGGCTAACCGCGCGGGTGATGCCGCCGGTGCAGCGCTTTCAGGCGTTCGGCGGCGACATGCGTGTAGATTTGCGTGGTGGACAAACTGGAATGACCGAGCAGCAACTGCAGGCTGCGCAGGTCGGCGCCGTGGTTTAGCAGGTGGGTGGCGAACGCGTGGCGCAGGGTGTGCGGCGACAGCGGCGCGCGGATGCCGGCGCGCAATGCGTGGCCGCGGAGATTGTGCCAGAACGCCTGGCGGGTCATCGCGCGCCCGCGGCGGGTGACAAACACCGCCTCGCTCTGGCGGCGGCCGAGCAGCGCCGGGCGGGACTGCGCCAAGTACCGGCCGAGCCAATCTAGCGCCTGCTCGCCGAGCGGCGTCAGGCGCTCCTTGCCGCCTTTGCCGGTGACCTTGCAGCAGCCGGCGGCGAGGTCCAGTTGGCGCAACTGCAGGCCGACCAATTCGCTGACGCGCAGGCCGGTGGCGTATGCGGTCTCCAGCATCGCGCGGTCGCGCAGCCCGAGGTCGCCGCCGCCGGGCGATTCCAGCAGCGCGTCCACTTCGTTTTCGGACAGGGTCTTCGGCAGCGTTTTATCGGCCGCCGGCGCGCGCGCGTCGGCGCACGGGTCGGCGGCGACCGCGCCCGACGCGGCCGCATGGCGGTAAAAACGCTTCAGCGCGGACAGCGCGCGCGCGCCGCTGCGCCCGGCATGCGCGCCGACAAACTGCCGCACCAAGTCGGCGTCGGCGTCGGCCAATCCGCGCCCGCGCGGCCGCAGCCAGTCGGCGAATTTTTGCAGGTCGCTGCGGTATGCGGCGAGCGTGTTGTCGCTGAGTCCGTCCTGCAGCCAGGCCTCGTCGAGAAACGCGTCCAGGAGTTTGCGCTGCGCGTCAGTCATCCTCGGGCGGCTGCGAGTCGGACTGCAGCAGCCAGAGTTGCTGCAATTTTTTTCGAATGGCGTCGCGGCGCGCCGGCTCGGCGGCGCGCGACAGCATGCCCTCCAGCAGCACGCGCGCGTCGGCGGAAAACCCCGCCTCTATCAGCGCCTCGGCCGCGCGAAAGCGCGAGGCCTCGCCCCACGGATCCAAGCCGTCGAATTTTTGCATCGCCGACTGCAAAAACAAACTGGCCGCGCGGCGGTGGTCGCCGCGGCCGGCATGCGATTCGGCGGTCCAATAGGCGAGTTCGCGCGTCTGTTTTCCCGGCGGCGCGCGCTCTTCAATGCGGCGCAGCAGCACCAGCGCGAGTTCGTGGCGGCCGGCGGTTTGCAAATCAAACACCGGCTTCAGCACTTTGTCGGCCTGCTTCGGCGTGAGTTGCTCGAAAGACTCTATCCACTCGTTCAGTTTCACCGCGCCGCGCCGGTAGCGCCCGGCAAAAATATCTATGCGCCCGGCATGCAGCAGCCATTCGCGGCGCTCCACGCCGGACGGCAATTCCGACAAACTGGCGTTGGCCTCGGAGGCGAGCGGAATGTCGCCGCGCTCCAGCGCGTCGGTGGAAAGGCGCAGCCCGGCCGCGCCGCCGAGGCGCAGGCGGCCGAGCGGCGCGTCTTCGCCGAACATTTCGGCGATCAGGCCGGTGCGTTTTACCGCTATCAGCACGCCGGTGTATCCGTCAATCGCGCGCGTGCGCAGCGGCGAGTCCGCTTCGCCGGCCGCGGCGAGTTGCGCGGCGATGTGCGCGAACCAGGCGGCGCGCGTGATGTTCGATTTTTCCGGCAGGCCCTGCGCGTGCTCCAGCCAGCGCTCCTCTTCGCCGACCAGCAGGCCGGCGGCGTTGGCCTGCTCGCGCGCGAACTCGCCGTATGCGGCGAGCAAATCGGCGGCGGTGAAATTCGGGTAGAGGCCGCTCTCTTGCCCGGCCGGCGCGGGCGGCGTCAGCAGGTAGCGCTCCAGCGCGGCGGCGCGCGCGGCAGGATTGCGCGAATTCACATGCGCGATGACCGCGAGAATGTCGCGCTTGATCGGTTCGGCATGCGGCGCGCGCAGCAACTCGCGCGCCTCCATCGCCGCCTGCTTCGGCGGAATTGCGCCGGCGCGCAGCCGCGCATACAGCCGCAGCAGCCGCGCGCGCGGGCGGTCCAACGGCGCGAGCAAACTCGCCGCCGCTTCGGCGTCGCCGGAGCGCAACAATACGCCGGCGCGCAGCAACAGCCACTCGGGTTCGCGCGGGCCGTAGTCGCGCTGAAAATATTCCATCGCCGCGCGCGCCTCGTCCAGCAAATCGTCGGCGAGGTAGGCGGCGATTAGCGCGCGGCGCAGCGCGCGCTTGTGCGCTTCCGGCTCGTCCGACAGCAGCCCGGCGCGAATTTCGGCGCGCGCGTCTTCGCCGCGGCGCAACGCGCCAAGCGCGGCGATTTCCTGCAGTTTTGCCTCGCGGAGAATTCCCGGCGGAAAATCCGGCGGCAGTTCGCGTACGCGCTCCCGCAGTTTTTCCCACTGGCCGCCCAGGCGGTAGATGCTCCACAACCGCCGCTCCCACTCGCTCCACTCGGCATTCGGTTGCCGCGGCGGCCCGCGCGTTTCCAGCACATCCTGCGCCAAGCCGAGCGTGTTCGCGCGCAGCAGGTTTCCCACGCCGGCGAGTTCGGCGGCGTAAGAGGACGGCTCGGCTTCGCCTGCCGCGACCGGCGCGCCGAGGCAGAGCATTCCGCACAGCGCGCCGAGGCGCGCGATGCGGCGCCGCGCCACGCGCGCCTCCGACTCGCCGCTCATCGCGGACTTATCCGCGCACCTTCTCCTTGATGCGCGCGGCTTTTCCGGTGCGCCCGCGCAGGTAATACAACTTTGCGCGGCGCACATCGCCGCGGCGCAGCACCTCCACCGAGGCGATCGCCGGACTGTGCGACTGAAAGACGCGCTCCACCGCGTCAAACCCGGCGACTTTGCGCACGGTGAAAGAGGAGTTGAGCCCGCGGTTTTTTTTGGCGATGACCACGCCCTCATACGCCTGCAGGCGCTCGCGGCTGCCCTCCTTGACGCGCACCTGCACGCGCACGCTGTCGCCGGGCGCGAATGCGGGCAGGTCGGTTTTGAGTTGCTCGCTTTCAAGTTGGTCGATAATGTTCGTCATGATTTTTTCTCCGGTTGATACGCGTTGGATGATTCGGTTTGCGCGCAAAAATTTTCAAGGGGCGCGCGCCCGGCGAGCAGGTCCGGGCGGCGCTCGCGCGTGCGGCGCAGCGCCTGCTGCATGCGCCAGCGCCGCACTTCGGCGTGGTCGCCGCTGAGCAGCACCGCCGGCACTTCGCGCCCTTCAAAAACTTCCGGGCGGGTGTATTGCGGGCAATCCAGCAATTCGCCGGCGAAGGAATCCTGCCGCGCCGACAACTCGTTGCCGAGCACGCCGGGCAGCAGGCGCGCGACGCCTTCTATCAGCACCATCGCGGCGAGTTCGCCGCCGGCCAGCACATAGTCGCCGAGCGACACTTCGCGGTCGACGCGGCTGTCGATAACGCGCTGGTCGACGCCTTGGTAGCGCCCGGCCAAAAAAATCACGCGCGGCATTTCGGCAAACTCGGCCAGCAGCGCCTGCGTCAGCCGCTCGCCCTGCGGCGACAGATAGACCACCGGCGCGGTTTCGTCTGACTCATCTTGCGCGGCGTCAATCGCGCGCGCCAGCGGCGCCGGCTTCATCAGCATGCCGGGGCCGCCGCCGTAAGGCCGGTCATCGGCCGCGCGGCGGCGGTCGTCGGTAAAGTCGCGCGGGTCCCAGCAGCGCACCCGCAGCGCGCCCTTTTCAATCGCGCGCGCGCAGATTCCGTGCTCGGTCACCGCGTCAAACATGCGCGGGAAAATTGTCACCACCGAAATATGCATCGCAGCGCGGGTCGCCGTCGTTTCCGTCATTGTTCCGCGTCCCAGTTCACATGAATGCACTTGCCGGCCGCGTCCACTTTGTCCACCACGCCCTCGCCCCACGGCAGCAGGCGCAGATTGTTTTCGCCGCCATGCGCGCCGTCGCGCGCGAGCGCGAGCACGTCGTTGGCGCCGGTCTCGAGCAGGTGGTCGACCCGCCCGAGCAGCACGCCTTCGCGGTTGACCACGCGCATGCCGATCAGGTCGCTCCAATAATATTCGCCGGCGGCCGGCGGCGGCAGTTGCGCCGGGCGCAGCGCGATGCGAACGCCGGAAAATTCTTCGGCCGCGTCGCGCGTATCAACGCCGGCGAGTTTGGCGAGAAGTTGCCGGCCTTGCGCGCGCGCCTCCGCGACTCGGACGCTTCGCCATGCATGCGCGCGCGGCGGCGCCAGCAGCCAGCGTTCGTATTGCAAAATTTCTTCGGGGGGACGCATGTAGGAAAACACTTTGATCCAACCGCGCACGCCGTGCAGGCCGCAAACGCGGCCGACCAGCAGCGGCTCCTCCGGCCGGGCGCGCGCCGTTTCAGTCGTCGTCGCCGGGTTTGTCTGCTGCGTCATCGGCTTTTTCCGGAGATTTTTCCGGCTGCGCCTCTTGCGCCGGTTTCGCCTCCTCCTCCGGATTCTCCGGCGCGTCCGGCGTTCCCTCTTGCGCCGCTTTTTCCGCCTGCGCGGCCTTCTCGGCGCGCGCCGCTTTTGCCTGCCGCGAGAGTTTCTTCGGTTTTGCCCGTTTTTCCGAGGCCGGCGCGGTCATTTGGCGGAGCAACTGCTTGACCCGCTCGCTCGGTTGCGCGCCGCGACCGACCCAGTGTTCCACGCGCGCGGCGTCTATGCGCAGTTTTTGCTCGGCCCCGCCGGCAATCGGGTTGTAGAAGCCGATGCGCTCGATGAAGCGCCCGCGCGCCGAGCGGCGGTGGTCGGCCACCAGGATGGAATAAAACGGCCGCCGCTTGGAGCCGCCGCGGGAAAGGCGAATGGTTACCATGTTCGGATGAGTCTCCGGTTGTGCTGGGTTAAACCGCCATTATACCATCATCGGCGGCCCGCGGCGGGCCGGGTGAAACCGGCCGGAAAACGCCGGCAAAGGAGGCGGGGGGTGGAAAACGCCGCCGGTTTCATGGCGCGCGCCACCACTTCGGGGTCTCCGATTTCCAGGTTGCAAAGCGGGCTTTCTCGCCGCGGTAATACGCCCGGTATGCGGTCACCGCGCACGGATTTTGGTATTGCGGCGGCATTGCCTGCACAAAAGGCGTGCGGTTTTTGCGGTCAAATTTAACCGGCAAACTCGCGCACCAAGCGATCACTTCGCGGCTCTTGTGCGTCCGGCCGTACCGCCGGGTGTATTCGTCGCATACCGCCAGCCCATGCGCAACCAGCCACCGCCAGTTTCCGAATGACTTTCCGGCCCAAATCGTGCACGGATGTTTTTGGTGGGAAATTTTGTAGGGCGCATCAAAGCCTTTCTGATGCGCCACGGCGCTGAGTATCTGCGCGGTCTCCAGCGCCATCTTTACGACATGCCGGTCGCACAATTGCCGCGCGGCCGTCCGCGGATTTTTGTCGATGACAAATATGTTCATGCATTGCCGCCCGGCGCGGTTAAATATACACTACCAAGCGCCGCGCGCCGCCCCTTCCTTTTCTCCATCCCGCCGGAAACCGCCTTCATGCAGATCAAACCGACCGACAGCCCCGCACTTTCCGGGGAAATCTACGGCGTCCGCCAACTCACCGGCGAATTGCGCGAGTCGCTGGAAGCCGGCTACGCCGACATCTGGGTGCGCGGCGAAATTTCCTCGCTCGCGGCGCCGCCTTCCGGGCATTTTTATTTCTCGCTGAAAGAAGGCGATTCGGTGATTCGCTGCGCGCTGTTCGCGGGGCGGCGGCGGCGCCTGCCGTGCCGGCCGGCGGACGGCATGCTCGCGCTGGTGCGCGCGCGCGTTTCCCTCTACGAGGCGCGCGGCGATTTGCAGTTGGTGGTCTCCTATCTGGAAGACGCCGGCGAAGGCGCGCTGCGGCGCGAATTTGAACTGCTCAAGCGCAAACTGGATGAACAGGGATTGTTTGACGCGCGCCACAAACAGGATTTGCCGGCCGCGCCGGCGCGCATCGGCGTGATCACCTCGTCCGCCGGCGCGGCGCTGCATGACATCCGCGTCACATTGCGGCGGCGCTGGCCGCTCGCACATGTGGTGGTTTATCCGACCGCGGTGCAGGGCGCGGAAGCGCCGGCCGGCATCGTTGAAATGCTCGCCCTCGCCAACCGGCGGCGCGAAACCGACCTGCTGATTCTGGCGCGCGGCGGCGGCTCGTTTGAAGACCTGCATGCGTTCAACACCGAGGCGGTGGCGCGCGCGGTTTTCGCATCCAAGTTGCCGCTGATCAGCGCGGTCGGGCATGAAATAGATTTCACCATCTCCGACCTCGCCGCCGACGCGCGCGCGCCGACGCCGACCGCCGCGGCCGAGATGGCGACGCCGAACGCCGGGCGGCTTCGCGCCGACGCCGCGCGCGCGCATGACGCATTGCGCATGCAGGCGCAGCGGCGCATTGACGCATTGCGCCAGCGTCTTGATTACGCGGCCGCGCGGCTGGTGCATCCGGCGCGCCGTTTTGACGCGCGCCGCCTGCGGCTGCAGCAATGCACGGCCGCGCTGCTGCAATATTCGCCGCGGCGCGCGCTGGACGACGCGCGGCGGCGGCTGGCCGGCGCGAGCGGCGGATTGCGCGGCGCGGCCGCGCGCATTGCGGCGCGCGCGCGGCACATAGAACACCTCGCGCAGAAACTGCATCTGCTGGGCCCGGCGCAAACGCTGGAGCGCGGCTACGCGGTACTGCAGGCGCGGCGCGGCGCGGTGGTCACCGATGCGGCCGCGACCCGGCGCGGACAGGTGCTGACCGCGCGCGTCGCGCGCGGGCGGTTTGAATGCGTGGTCGGGCGGGTGATTTCAAAGCAGTAGCGCGGACGCCGAACCGGCCTGCCTTTTTTTATGACCTTTTTCTGCGCCGCCCGGCTTTTTCTTCGTAGGGATTTTCGCCCGAGCGCGGAATAATCCGCACCGGCGTGCCGCGCAACGAATAAGCGCGCGCGAAACAGTTCGCCAGATAGCGGCGGTAACTCGGCGCCAGTTTTTCGGCGCGGCTTCCGTGCACGACGATGCATGGCGGATTTTTTCCGGCCTGATGCGCGAACTTCAAGCGCACCGGCCGCCGCTGGTGCATCGGCGGCGGCGTGCGCGCGAGCGCGTCGGCAAGAACGCGGTTCAGTCCCGAGGTGGCGAAATCGGCCATCGCGCTGCGGTAGGCGCGCATCGCGGCCGGCAGCACCTCTTTGATGTTGTCGCCGCGCAACGCCGAGATGAACACGCGCTCGGGGTTCGGCAGGAACGGAAGTTTGCGCGCCAATTCGCCGCGGATTTTTTCGCGCTGCCGCGCGCCGAGGCGGTCGCATTTGTTCACCACCAAAACCATGGAGCGCCCGAGTTCGCCGACCAGCCCGCCGATGGCCGCGTCCTGCGCGCCGATTTCGCCGCTCGCGTCCAGCAACAGCAGCACGACCTGCGCCTCGCCGATCGCCTGCAATGCCTTGACCACGGAAAATTTTTCCAGCGTCTCGGAGACGCGCGCTTTGCGGCGCATGCCGGCGGTGTCTATCAAATGGATTTGCTCGCCGTCCGCGCACAGCGGCACGCGCACGCTGTCGCGCGTGGTGCCGGGCGCGTCATCCACCAGCATGCGCGCCTCGCCGATAAGGCGGTTGGCGAGGGGGGATTTGCCGACATTCGGGCGGCCGGCGAGCGCGATGGTCGGGACTTGCGGTCCGTCTCCGACTTGCATATGTGTTTGCGGTTGCGGCGCGTATTCGGCGAGCGCCGCTTCCAGCAATGCATCCACGCCGTCGCCGCGTTTCGCCGAGACCGCAAACGGCGCGCCCAGGCCCAACTCCTGAAACTCGGCCGCGGCCGCGGCCGGCGCGACGCCTTCGCTTTTATTGACCAGCACGAACACCCGCGCGCCGCGCCGACGCAGCAGCGCGCCGATTTCGCGGTCCTGCGCGAGCAGCCCGTCGCGCGCATCCACCATGAACAGAACCGCCTGCGCCTGGTCCAGCGCGGCTTCCACCTGCCGCCGAATCATCGCGCCGAGCGCGCCGCCGTCGGCGCCGGCTTCAATGCCGCCGGTATCAACCGCGAGGAAACTCTTTTCGCCGGCGCGGCCGTGCCCGCACAGGCGGTCGCGCGTCACCCCCGGCAGGTCGTCCACAATCGCGTCGCGCGAGCGCGTCAGGCGGTTGAACATCGTGGACTTGCCGACATTCGGGCGGCCGACCAGGGCGAGTATCGGGAGCATCGGTGTTGCCTGCCGCGCGCGCGGCCGGGGAGGCGCTAATTCGCGCTGAGGCCGCCCGGCGCGGCTTCCAGCCGCAGCGCGCTCAACTGCCCGCGCGAGGAAAACGCCGCGAATTGCCCGTCGCCGGGAACGAGCGCGACCACCGCGCCGCTGACCGCGCGGCGGCGCTCCAGCAGCGCGCCGTCGCGCAAATCCAGCGAATAGATGTTGCCGTCCGAATCGCCAACCACGACGCGCTCGCCGAGCACCAGCGGGCGGCTCATGCCGCGCCCGCGAAAGCCGTCCTGCGTCCATGCGATTTCGCCGCTTTCGGCGTCCAGCGCGACCACGTCGCCGAGTTCGCTGGTGACCACCAGGCGGCCGCCGCCGAGCGACATCGGCAGGCGCGAGGAAATTTTGGTCTTCCATTTAACCGACGCATTTTGCAGGCGCAGCGCGGCGACATTGCCCTGGTAGGTCGCGGCGTAGAGCGTGGTCGCGGCGATCAGCGGCGCGGCGTCGGAATCGGTCAGGCGCTCCAATTCGTTGCGCCCTTTGGCGAAGGACACTTCGGTCTCCCAGTATTCGCGGCCGGTGATGACATTGTTGGCGATCAATTTTCCGCTGGACAAACCGACGAAAACCGCGTCGCCTTCTATCAGCGGCGCCGAGTCGCCGTGCACGCTGAGGCCCGGCACCGCGCGCTCCAGCGACCACACCACTTCGCCGGCGCCGGCCGACAGGCCGATGACCATGCCGTTCGCGGTGCGCGCGACCACGCGCCCGCTGCCGACCACCGGCACCGCCGAGAACTGCCGGCCGAGCGGCGACTCCCAGCGCAATTCGCCGGACGCGGAGTCAAAGGCGAGCAGTGCGCCGTTGTCCAGCGCGACCGCGGCGATGGATTCGCCGATGCCGACGCCGGAGAAAATATCGGAATCCACTTCGCGCCGCCAAATGGTCGCGCCGCTCGCCGGGTCCAGTTTGTAGATGCCGCGGCGGCTCGCCGCATAGACGCCGTCGGCGCCGTAGGCCGGCTTCAAAATCGCGTAGCCGTTTTCGGCGCCGCGCCCGAGGCTCTTGCGCCACAGCACGGTCAATTCCGAAGCGCCGGCCGCGCGCGGCAATGCGCCCGGGCGCACCGGCTCCTGATAGACGCCCCATAAAACTTCCTCGTCGCCGGATGTGCAGCCGGCGGCGAGCAACATGGCGAGCAGCGCAACCAGCGCCGGCACAAAACGGACATGAACATGCGCGCGCATCACCCGCCGCCCACCGTGAGGTTGTTCAGTTTGAGTTGCAGCAGCGCGCGCGACGCGTCGCCGCGCGGCATCGCATCCAGGCCGCTCTGCCAGTGCGCGCGCGCGCTTGCGCGGTCGCCCCGCTGAAATGCCGCGTCGCCGCGCAGTTCGTGGTAGCGCTCGGCGAATGCCGGAAGTTCGGCGGCCTGCAGCAAATCGGCCGCTTCGTCGGCGCGCCCGCCGGCGAGCAGCAGCGCGGCCAAGCGCAGCCGCGCGACATGGCGCAGGATGTCGTCGTTGCCGTTGTCAAGCGCCCATTGCAGCGCGGCCGTGGCGCGCGCGTCGTCGCCGGATTCAACGGCGAATTTCGCCAGCGCGAACGCGGCGTGGATGGCGTAAGGGGTGGATGCGTAATCGCGCATCAACCGGTCGGCGAGCGATGCGATGGCCGCTTCGCTTTCGGCGGTGTCTTCCGATGTTGCATCGTCGTCATCCGCCGACTCGCCGCCTTCCGCCTCATCGCTCGCTTCTTCGGCCGCGCCGATTTCCGCGCGCAACTGTTCATACAGGCCGGAAGCCTCCACCGCGCGCGTCTGCTGGTGGTTCTGCCAGTAGTTGTAGCCGGTGACCGCGACCAGCGCGACGGCGACGCCGCCGACTATGGCGCGGCCGTAGTCATTCCACCAGGCGCGCGCGCGCGCCAGTTCCGGGTCATCCGGATGCCGGAGTTCTTCGTCTGCCATTCTTCGTTATGCGGAAATGTGGTCGCGGCACCAATCCACCAGCGCATCCACGCCGAGCCGCACCTGCTCGCCGCCGCTGCGCAGCGGTTTGATGCGCGCGGTGCCGGCGCCTTCCAGCCCGGCGATGACCGCGAGGCGCGCGCCGCTCTGGTCGGCGCGCTTCATCTGCCGCTTCAATTGCCCGCCGCCGCAATGCGTGGTCACGGCGAAGCCGGCGCGGCGCAGCGATTCGGAAATGTCCGCGGCCTCGCCGCCGTCGTCATCGGCCGACAAAACATAAATGTCGGTCGGCGCCGGCGTTTCGGGCGCGGCGCGCTCGGCGAGTTCCACCAGCCGCTCCACGCCCATCGCGAAACCCACCGCCGGCGTCGGCCGCCCGCCGCGCTGCTCCACCAACTGGTCATAACGCCCGCCGGCGCAGACCGCGTTCTGCGCGCCGAGCCCGTCGTCGGCGAGCCACTCAAACACCGCGCCGGTGTAATAGTCCAGCCCGCGCACCAGGCGCGGGTTGATTTCAAACTTCAGGCCGAAACGCCGCAGAGAATCGCACAAGCCGTCAAAGTGCGCGCGCGCATCGGCGTCCAGAAACCCGGTGATGTCGGGCGCGCCGGCCGCGATTTCCACGGTGGCGTCAACCTTGCTGTCGAGAATGCGAAGCGGGTTGCTCTCCAGGCGGCGGACGCTGTCGGCGTCCAGATGCGCGCGCTGCCCGGAAAAATATTCGCGCAGCGCCTCGCGGTAGGCGCGCCGCGTCTGCGGCGAGCCGAGGGTGTTGAGTTGCAGCCGCAGGCCGCCGATTTGCAGGCGCTCCCAGACGCGCGCGCCGAGGCGAATGACTTCGGCGTCAATATCGGGGCCGGGCCAGCCGAAGGCTTCCACGCCGAATTGGTGGAACTGCCGGTAACGCCCCTTCTGCGGCCGCTCGCGGCGAAACATCGCGCCCAAATACCACAGCCGCTGCTGGCGGTTGTGCAGCAGGCCGTGCTGGTTGCAGGCGCGCACGGTGCTGGCGGTCGCTTCCGGGCGTAGCGCGAGGCGCTCGTCGGCGGCGCCGAACACATACATTTCCTTTTCCACGATGTCGGTGGCGCCGCCGATGGACTGCGTGAACAGTTCGGCGCGCTCCACCAGCGGCGTGCGGATTTCGCGGTAGCCGTAAGCGCGCGCGACTTCGCGCAGCGCCGTCTCAACGCGCTGCCAGGCGCCGCTGTCCTGCGGCAGCACGTCGTTCATGCCGCGCACCGCTTGCAGTTTTTGCGCGGTCATCGCGGGCCGACATTAAAGCGCGCGAACAAGCCGTCTTTGTCCGCGACAAAGCGCACCGGCCGCCCCTGGTATTCAATCGCGACTCCGCCGGCGTTGCCGATGTAAATGGAAAACGGCGGCGCGCCCCGCAGCAGCAGGCGCTGGCCGCGGTTTGCCATGCGGTTGACCAGTTGCGCGTCGTTTGCGTCGCGCACTTCAATCCAGGAATCCTGTTCCACGATCAGGGTGATTTCGTTTTCCGAATCGTCGGACAGCGGCGACTGCGGCGCGCTCGTCTCCGGCGCGGGCTGCGGCGCGGCGCTGAGATTCGCGGGCGGCAATGCAACCGGCGCGCCTTCGCCGCGCCAAACCGGTCCCACACCCGCCGGAAAAATCGCCTCCGGCAGCGCGAAGCGCAATGAAGAGAGGTCGGCCGGCTCGGATGCGCCGGCGCGCTCGGCGACCTCCGCGGACGGCGGCAACAAGAACGGTTCGGAAAAGTCCGACGGAGACGGTGACGGCGGCCGCTGCCCGTGCCACAGCGCCAGCAGCAGCAGCCCCGACAGCAGCGCGAATCCCGCAGTCAGTCCGCGCCGCGCCAGCGCGCTCGCCGACACGCCGGCCTCGCGCGCGACCACGCCGCCGAGCAGCAGCGCGCGCTTGTGCTCGGCGATGGACGGTTCAATGTCAACGCCGAGCAGCAGCGCGTAATTGCGCCAGTAACTCAGCGCATAGGACGGGCCCGGCAGCGCGGTATAGTCATCGCGCTCAATCGCGGCGACGGTGATCTGCGGCAGGCGCAGCGCCTCGGCCGCGGCCGCCAGGGTCATGGACTGCCGCTCGCGCGCGCGGCGCAGCACCACGCCGGGCGTGGCGCGCTCCGAGGCGATGCGGCGCGCGGCGGCGCGCGCGCGGCGCAGGCGGTGCAGCGCGGCCGAGCGGGGGAACTTCATTGCGCGCGCGCCTCGCGCCGCGGCTGGCGAACCAGCACCTTGCCGGCGAGTTGCCCGCAGGCCGCGCCGATGTCGTCGCCGCGCGTCTTGCGCGTCGCCGTGAACACGCCGGCGCCGAGCAGGATGTCGCGGAAGCGGTCTATCGCGTCCTGCGGCGGGCGGCGGTAGGCAATGCCGGGCGACGGGTTGAACGGAATGAGGTTGACTTTCGCCGGCAAATCGCCGAGCAGGCGCGCCAGCGCGCGCGCATGCTCGGGGGCGGCATTGACGCCGTCGAGCAGCGTGTATTCAAAGGTGATCTGCCGTCGCGCGCCGGCATAGCGGCGGCAGGCCGCGAGCAGCCGCGCCAGCGGGTATTTTTTGTTGAGCGGCACCAGTTGCGTGCGCAGTTCGTCGTCGGGCGCATGCAGCGACACCGCCAGACTGACCGGGCAGAGCGCGCCGAGCCGCTCAATCGCCGGCGCCAGGCCCGCGGTGCTCAGCGTCACCCGGCGCCGCGACAGCCCGAACGCGCAGTCGTCGGTCATCAGGCGCAACGCGGCGACCACGTTGTCAAAGTTCAGCAGCGGCTCGCCCATGCCCATCAGCACGATGTTGGTCACCGCGCGCGGCGCGCCGGCCTCGGCGGCCAGTTCGCGCTTCGCCAGCCACACCTGGCCGATGATTTCATCCACGCTGAGGTTGCGGTGAAAACCGCCGCGCGCGGTCGCGCAAAAGGTGCAGCCGAGCGCGCAGCCGGCCTGCGAGGACACGCACAGCGTGCCGCGCGCGGCCTCGGGGATGAACACGGTTTCAATGCGGTTGCCGTCGGCGAGCTGCAGCAGCCATTTGCGCGTGCCGTCGTTTGATGCGCGCCGCGCAACCACCTCAGGCGGCGAGATGCCGGCGTCGCGGCCGAGGCGCGCGCGCAGCGATTTGCCGAGATCGGTCATCTGGTCAAACGAAGTCGCATCGCGCTGGTAGATCCAGCGCAGCACCTGGCGCGCGTGAAAGCGCTTCTCGCCCATCGCGTCAAACAGCGACTCCATGGACGCGCGGTCCAACGACATCAGGTTGGTCGGCGGCGCGGCTGTGGTCTCGGCATGCATGATGTTCTGTCCGCTCATTCGGCGCGCGCGCGTAGGTCTTCTTCGCCGAAGAAAAACGCGATCTCGTCGGCCGCGGTCTCGGGCGCGTCCGAGCCGTGCACCGCGTTTTGCTCAACGCCGGAGGCGTAGTCGGCGCGGATGGTGCCGGACGCGGCCTCGGCCGGATTGGTCGCGCCCATCAATTCGCGGTTGCGCGCGATGGCGCCCTCGCCTTCCAGCACCTGCACCATCACCGCGCCCGAGGTCATGAACTCCACCAAACTGGGGTAGAACGGCCGCTCTTTGTGCACCGCGTAAAACTGCTCGGCGCGCGCGCGGCTCAGGCGCAGCATGCGCGCGGCAACCACGCGCAGGCCCGCGTCCTCAAAACGGCGCGTAATCGCGCCGATCAGGTTGCGCCCGACCGCGTCCGGCTTGATGATGGAGAGAGTGCGTTCTATGCTCATGATATGTGCATGGAAATGGGAGAAATGGCGGGATTTTGGAGCCTCGGAGCCCCGCCGGGCGTATTGTAGCCGCTAGACGGCGCGGCGGGCAAGCAGCGCGTCGCCGGCGGTTCCTGCGTCAATCGCGCGCACCACCACCTCGGCCCAGTCGCCGCTACGCGCCGCGGGGCCCTGCGCCGAGGGAAATACCACCGGGAAATAGTTGGCGGCGCGCGCATAGGCGAAGCCGGCCGGCAGGCGCGCGCGCGATTCCACCAGCACGCGCAGCCGCGCGCCCAATTGCCGCGCGGCGACCGCGCGCCACACCGCCCGGCCGCGCGCGCGCACCAGCGCGGCGCGCCGTTTGCGCTCGGGCGCGGGCACCTGCGCCGGAATCCGCGCAGCCGGGGTGCCGGCGCGCGGCGAATAGGCGAACACATGCGGATAGGCGATTTCCAATTCGCCGACCGCGTCCAGCGTCTGCCGGAAATGCGCGTCGCTCTCGGTCGGAAAGCCGACCAAAATGTCGGCGCCGAGCACCAATTCCGGCAGCGCCTCGCGCAATTTCGCCACGCGCGCATACACCATCTCGCGCGTCGCGCGGCGTTTCATTCGCTTCAGAATCAGCGTGTTGGCGCTTTGCAGCGAGAGGTGGAGTTGTGGGCAGATGCGCGGCTCGGCGGCGAGGGTTTGCACCAGGCGGTCGCTGAGATGCGCCGGATCTATGGAACTGATGCGCAGCCGAAAATCGCCGTCAAGCGCGGCCAGTTGTTTCAACAATTCCGCCAAGTGGTCGCGCCCGCCGCCGGCGAAATCTTCGCCGTAGGCGCCGATGTCCACGCCGCACAACACCAATTCCCGGTGTCCGCGCCGAATCAGCCGCTCGGCCTGTTCGCGCACCAGTTTTGCCGGAAAGGAATAACTGGGACCGCGCGCTTTGTGAATGACGCAAAAAGTGCAGCCGCGGTCGCAGCCCTGCTGGATTTGCAGGTAGGCGCGCGCGCGCGAGCCGAAACCGCCCAGCGTTTGCGGCGCGGGCGGCGGCGCCGCATCGTCATCTTCGGCGATTGCGCCCGGCGAAATGCCGCCCTCTTCCAATTGCTCCAGCAATCGCGGAATGTTCGCTTTGCCGCGGTTGCCGACCACCAAATCCACGCCCGGAATTTCCGCGCATTCGCGCGGCGCGAGGTGCGCGTAGCAACCGGTCACCACCACGCGCGCGCCGGGGTTTTGCCGCACCGCGCGGCGCACCAACTGGCGCGCCTGCCGGTCGGCCTCGGCGGTTACGCTGCAGGTATTGATGACGCACACATCGGCGCGCCCATCGGCCGCGGCGCGGCGGCCGCGCGCGCGAAACTGCTGGGCGAGTTGCTCCGACTCAAACGCGTTGACTTTGCAGCCGAGAGTCGCGATCGAGAAAGTGCCGCCGGAATGCGCGCCGGACGAAATGCCGCTGCGGCGCGCGCTAGTTGACCGTAAAACTTTCTCCACAGCCGCACTGCTCGGTCACATTGGGGTTTTTGAAGTGAAAGGCGGCCGACAGGCCTTCCTCCACATAGTCAATTTCGGTGCCGTCGACAAAGCGCAGATGCTCGCCATCCACAATGACCTTGACGCCGCGGCTTTCAAACACACGGTCGCCGGGACCGACCGATTCGGCGTAGTCGAGCGTGTATGCCAGCCCCGAGCAGCCGGAGTTTTTGACGCTGAGGCGCAACCCATGCAGGCCCGGCGGGCGCGAGGCGAGGTGGGATTTGACGCGCGCGGCGGCGGATTTGGTCAGGGTAACGGACATGGTGGAAATGGCGGAGTTGCGGTTGCCGATGGAACGCCTAGCATACCATAACCGCAGTTTATAATTTGCGCCCGACCCGCCCCATTTGATGAATACCCCAGACCAGCCCGCCCCGCCCGCCGCGCGCAAAAAACGCCGCGGCCGCGCCCGCTCATTCCGGGAAAATCAGGCGGCCCAGCCGCCCCAAGCCGCCGCGCCCTACATCACGCGCGCGCTGCCGCCCTACGACATGCTGGACGAGGAGGGCATCGCGCGCATTGAGGAGCACGCCGACCTGATTCTGCGCGAATTCGGCATTGAAATCCGCGGCGACGAAGAGGCGCTGCGGCTGTTTGAGCAGGCCGGCGCCGAGCGCGACGGCGCGCGGCTGAAATTTGCGCCGGGCCTGGTCGGGCACATCGTGCGGCAAAGCGCGCCGGCCGAATTCACCCATGTCGCGCGCAACCCGGCGCGCTCGGTGCGCATCGGCGGCGCGCACACCGCGCTGGCGCCGGCCTACGGGCCGCCGTTCGTGCGCGACTTGGAGCGCGGCCGCCGCTACGGCACGCTGGAGGATTTCCGCAACCTGATCAAACTCGCCTACCTCAGCCCGCACATTCACTATTCCGGCGGCACCATTTGCGAGCCGTGCGACATCGCCGTCAACCAGCGCCACCTGGACATGGTCTATGCGCATATGCGCTGGTCGGACAAGCCGTTTCTCGGCTCGGTCACCACCGCCGAACGCGCGCGCGAATCCATAGAAATGTGCCGGATTTTGTTCGGCGCCGACGCGCTGGAGCGCGACTGCGTGATTCTCGGCAATGTCAATGTCAATTCGCCGCTGGTGTATGACGGCATGGTCACGCAGGTCATGCGCGCCTACGCCGAGGCCGGACAGGGCGTGGTCATCTCGCCTTTCATTCTCGGCGGCGCGATGGGGCCGGTCACGCCGGCCGCGTCCATTGCGCAGGCGCATGCCGAAGCGATGGTCGGCGTCGCGCTGACGCAATTGGCGCGCCCCGGCGCGCCCGTGATTTACGGAAACTTTTTCACCACGATGTCGCTGCGCTCCGGCGCGCCGACTTTCGGCCAGCCCGAAGTCATGCTCGCCTACATGACGGTCGGTCAATTGGCGCGCCGCGCCGGCATTCCGCTGCGCTGCGGCGGCGCGCTCACCTCGGCAAAAACCGGAGACGCGCAATCGGCGCAGGAAAGCGCGCAGTCGCTTTTGCCGGCGCTGCTGTCCGGCGCAAACTTCGTGCTGCATGCCGCCGGCTGGCTGGAGGGCGGCCTGACCATGGGCTATGAAAAATTCATTCAGGACGCCGATCGCTGCGGAATGATGGTGAAAATGTTTCAGGGTTTGGCGCTGGACGAAAACGCTTTCGCGTTGGAAGCCTACCGTGAAATGGAGCATGGCCAGCATTTCCTCGGCGCCGCGCACACGCTGCACAACTACACTACGGCCTTTTATGAATCCACCGTCGCCGACAGCAAATCCTATGAACAATGGCTGGAGGAAGGCGAGCACAACGACGAACAGCGCGCCTGCGAGATTTGGAAACGGCAATTGCGCGAATACGAACCGCCGCCGCTGGACCAAGCCGCCGACGAGGCGCTGCGCGAATATGTGGCGCGCACCAAGGCCGGGCGGGAAGACCGGTGGTATTAGCGGCATGATGCGCCGCCGCCCGCTACAATTCCCGGCGGCGCGCGCGCCCGAAAAAATTTAACGCGAATTCACCATGCCCGACTCCCTCCCCTCCCACGCCCGCGTCGTCATCATCGGCGGCGGCGTGGTCGGCTGCAGCATTCTCTTTCACCTCGCAAGAAAGGGCTGGAAGGATGTCGTGCTGCTGGAGCGCGCCGAATTGACTTCCGGGTCGTCATGGCATGCGGCCGGGCAGATTCACACCATCAGTTCCGACCCGAACATCTCCAAACTGCAGGGCTACACCATCAATCTGTATCCGGAACTGGAAAAGCTTTCCGGGCAGTCGGTCGGGCATCACCAGACCGGCGGGTTTTATCTCGCCTCTTCGCCGGCGCGGCTGGACTATCTCAAACAGGAGCGCTCCAAGGCGCGCTACCTCGGGCTGGACCAGGAATTCGTCTCGCTGGAGGAAGTGGCGCGCATGCATCCGCTGATAGAGCCGAAGCATTATCTCGGCGCACTTTATGACCCGCTGGACGGGCACATAGATCCGTCCGGCGTTACCTACGCCTACGCGAAAGCGGCGAAGGTGCTCGGCGCGAGTTGGCACTGCAACACGCCGGTGACCGCAACCGCGCAGCGCGCCGACGGAAGTTGGGAGGTGCGCACGCCGCGCGGCGAAGTGCATGCGGAAATGCTGGTCAATGCGGCCGGGCTGTGGGCGCGCGAGGTCGGGCATCTTTCCGGGGTGAATTTGCCGGTGCAGCCGATGGAGCATCATTACCTGATCACCGAGACGATTCCGGAAGTGCAGGCGGCCGGGCGCGAACTGCCCTGCGGCATTGACTACGAATCCAATTTGTATTTTCGCCAGGAACACCAGGGCCTGCTGCTCGGCACTTATGAGCCGAAAGCGACGCCGTGGATGCTCGGCGGCACGCCACAGGATTTCGGGCATGAACTTCTCGAGTCGGATCTGGCGCGCGTCAGCGAGCGGCTGGAAATCGCGTTTGCGCGCATTCCCGCGCTCGGGCGCGCCGGCATTAAAAACGTGGTGAACGGACCTTTCAGTTTCGGGCCCGACGGCAATCCGATGATCGGGCCGGTGCCGGGCATGCGAAATTACTGGGCCGCGGTCGGCGTGATGGCCGGCTTTTGCCAAGCCGGCGGCGTCGGCCTGTGCATCGCCGAATGGATGGCCGAGGGCGAGCCGGCGGTGGATGTCTGGGCGATGGACATCGCGCGCTTCGGCGAATTCGCCACGCACGAATACGGCGCGGTCAAGGCCGCCGAAAACTATACGCGCCGTTTTCTGATCAGTTATCCGAACGAGGAATTGCCGCGCGGACGCCGCCGCAAAACCACCGCGCTTTACGACCGCCTGCTCGCGCGCGGCGCGGTGATGGGCGCGAGTTTCGGGTTGGAGCACGCGCTGTGGTTTTCCGACTCAAGGGAAAACGCGCATGAAACGCCGACCCTGCGCAGGTCAAACGCGTTTCCGTTCGTCTCCGAAGAAGTGCGCGCGGTGCGCGAGCGCGTCGGCGCGGTGGAAATCGCCAACTTCGCGCAGCACGAATTTCGCGGGCGCGGCGCGCGCGCGTTTTTGGATAAGTTGCTCGCGGCAAAACTCCCGCAGCCGGGCCGTCTCGCGCTGACGCCGATGCTGCGCGCGAGCGGGCGGTTGTGCGGCGACCTGTCGGTCGCATGCTTGGACGAAGAATCGTTTTTGCTGATCGGCTCCGGCGCCGCACAGGAAATGCACCGCAGGTGGTTTGAACTGCGCCTGCGCGAACACAAAGAGGAAAACAAA